>JBGOUJ010000052.1:0-21323 GCA_041477005.1 Terriglobia bacterium
GTATTTCCAGAGAGGACCGTCCGATGCGCGCGAGGTCGCGAGCATTTTTCGCTGGTTGGAGATCGGCCAGCCGCTGAAGGTGTACGAGCAGGCGCTCCGTTTCCTGCACACGCGTAACAACATCGTCGAAGACAATGAAGTGGACCGCGTTATGCAAAGGCTCGGCGACGCAGCGACGATGAATATCTCCGGTGCGGGCGACGGCAATGTACTCCGGCACAACTACATCCACGACATTTTCGCCAGCGGGACCGCGGTCCTCCGGAACGACGGTTGGCAGTCCGGCTCGGTGTGGGAAGACAACGTGGTGGTCCGGGCGAACGTGTACTTCGGCGAGAACAAAGGGCGCAACGACGTCATCAATAACATTGCGATCGACATGAGGCTGACGAGGCCGACCAGCGGGTACTTCAACATCCAGAAAGCAGGCACCCCGACCGATCCTCAAGACTTTGCCGGCGGGAGTGGATTCCTGCCCATGGACGGAGCGCGGTTCGAGAGGAATATCTTCTACCATTCGAAAGGCGAGGCAACTTTCTTCTTGTTCAGGACGTACCTCGACTCCCCGAGGGAGTTGGACTTCGACGTGTTTCAGGGGATGAAGGTCAACAACAGCGTTTACTACAATGCGGGATCCCCATCGCAGTCGCTGCCGCCGTTCATGCAGGAGATGCGCGCCCGGGGGCTGGGCCTCGCGGACGTTTATGCCGACCCTCTGTTCGTGGATGCCGAGCACGGCGACTACCGTCTGAAGCCCGATTCGCCTGCGCTCAAGCTGGGGATTAAGTCCATTGACGTGAGCGGCTGCGGGCTGAGCAAGGACTTTCCGAAGTGGCTGCTGGAATAGCCGCAGCGAAGCGGCGTGTGGGGCTTCTTTGAGGCCGGCAACGTCCATCCGGATTTCAATCCCCGGCTACTTGTCGGCAAGCGGCAATAAAGGGGCTTCTATCGGAGATTTCAATCTTAAGTTTTCGATTCTTCTGCCGGGGCAACGAACCCGATGGGGCGGCGGCGGCTCTTGGGCGGAGCCATCAGCTTTTTGACGATTCCGTAGATAGCAGCAATTTGAGCACCCTGAGTCTGCTGCTTCCGCTCGAGGTCCTGCATTTTGCGGGTGAGGTCCTTGTGCGTGGAGATGATCTCCCGGAGCCGGACGAACGCGCGTATGACCAAGATGTTCATCTGTATTGCCTGGCTGCTCCTGAGAACGCTGGAGAGCATGGCGACGCCGTGCTCGGTAAAGGCGTGGGGCAGGTAGCGCCTGCCGCCTCTGCCTGTCTTTGAGGTTTCAAATTGAAACCTCAAGGATTCCGACTCCTTGCCGGTCAGTTGGAACATGAAGTCCTCAGGAAAACGCTGGGCGTTCCGGCGCACGGCCAAGTTCAAGGATTTGGTGGGCACCTGATAGAGCGCGGCAAGGTCGCTGTCGAGCATGACCTTGTGGCCACGAATGAGGTAAATCCGCCGCTCGATCATTTCGACGGGAACCGGAAGGCGCGGAGAATGTTGAGGAGATGTTGGTTTGCTCATGCGCGAGGCGTGATTAGTGACAGGTGAGGGCAGTCTACCAGGAATCTCGGAGGCTGTGAAGGGACGACTCGCTCGCGCCAAGCGCGGCTGACCGCTGATAGAAGGCAGCGGCATCGAGCTGGCCTGAAGTAGTTGCAGTCTGCTATTTAGCCGCGTAGTAACTGGGGGATGCGCTCGAAGTGTTGGTCCCGCGTGATCAGCCGAAGTCCATGTTCGAGCACGAGTGCTGCGATCCAGAGGTCGTTATCCGGAACCGGCGTGCCGGCGCGCTTGAGTTGCACAAACACCCGGGCGTAGTGCTCCGCCGTTCCCCGAGTTGGGAACAAGATCCCGACGGTCGGCTTGGCAAGCAGCAACTGAAGCAGAACTTCGTTCCGGTGCTGCTGGGCGCCACCATAGAATCCGGCCTTGATCTCTGCCAGAACGACCAGCGGAATCCAGACCTCATCGCAGGTTCCCAACCAGTCGGCCAGCGCGGCGTCGCCTTGAAAGAGATCGGTTAGCCGGTTGGTATCCAACGCGACTCTCACTTCCACTTTTCCCAATCGACCTGGCGTTGCGCGGCCAGGATCTCGTCGAAGGCGGGATCTGAGGTCCACTGACCTACGAGGTCGGAGAAGTCCGCTCGGCGGTTGCGGCCGATTGTGGCGCGGGTGAGCTCGCCCACGATCACCTGATTCAGGCTCTGTTTTCGTTGGGCGGCCTTCTGGCGTAGGACGAGATCGACCTCGCGCGGTACGCCACGGATTGTGTATTGGACGCCATCTGCCTGCATCTTCATGCCTTCATGATATCACCGTAGGTAGGCAGATTGGGTTTGAGGAAGCGACGCGGGCCTTGTTCGCGGGCAATCCGGATCGTTTCGACGAGATGGTCGAGTCCTGGCCCGTCGACGTTCGAGATCACGCGAAAAAGCTGGCCGCCAGCGCATTCCGGGGACGGGCTGCCGTCCCGAGCCGGCGATCCGTTTCGCCCGGGAGCACCGCCTGAGCCCCCCGCCCGCCTTTGGGGAGGCGTTTCTCGCCTTCCCCGGGCGGTCATTCCGAAAACAGCCTCGCCGCTGCTACCGGCAGTGCGGCAAAAACGGTGGTCAGCATTTTCCAATCCAGAAATGAGCCTGAAACCGGGGTTTGATTCCAATACGGTATGAGCCTGAAATCGGACTAGCGCGCCGGCGGCAAAACGCGCTATTGTAGGCTGTGTCCTTCATACGCTGTCCACATTGCAGATCTATCGATTTTAGAAGTGTTGGCGTCCGAAACGCCGTCGAGAAAGCTCTCCGCTGGATCATTCTGCCCTACCGGTGCTGTCTTTGTGGCCACCACTTTTTCCTGTTTCGATGGCGAGCTCCGATAGAGGGAACTGCCTAAGAGCGGGCTGATGGGCCTCGTTCCACCCGCTCCGCTGCGCGCGAAGGTCTCGTAGGACGGTTCATTTCTTCAACCCCGCGGTCCAGTTCAGCACCACTGTGACGGGCTCGGAGACGGCCGGGGCCGCCGCCGTGTTGATGAGGAACCGCTTCCCGTCGGGGGCCACATCCCAGCGGAAAACGTCCATGCCCATGGCACTGGCGCCGCCGGAAAAAACCGGCGCCTGAAAGAGGAGTTTCGGGATGCCGGCCTGGAGCACCGGGCTGGTGGCCACAACATCCACCGCCATCAGTTTTCCACCCGGGGAAAAGTAGAACAGCTCCTTGCCGTCCCTTCGCCAGCGCGGCTGGTCGCCGCCATCCCCGGAGATCTTGACCTTGCTGCCCCCACCGGAGGATGCCGGGAAGGGTTGCACATAGACTTCGGGCCTGCCGGACTCGTCCGACACGTACGCGATCCAGCGGCTATCGGGAGAGAATTGGCCCTGGCGCTCGTTGAACTGGGTCTGGATAACGGGCGTGGGGGGCTTGCGGTCACCGGGGGCGCGCCCCGGGTCCGGCAGCACCCACAGATCGTATCCGGTTTTTGGATCAAAGGCCGAATAGAGCAGGAAGCGCCCGTCGCGCGACCAGTCGTCGGGAGATGTGGGGCCGCTGGACTTGAGCAGTAACTCTTCCTTGCCCGCGCCGCTCGCAGCTTTCAGGTACAGGCCGTTGACGGGGAGGTCGAAGACAATACGGCTGCCATCCGGGGACCAGACGGGCGCCAAGGCCGGGCCGGGACCATAGGTGAAGCGCGTGCTTGCGTCGCGGTGAGTTGTGCGTCTGGTGCAGAAGTCGGAGCTGCTGGCGCTAGTGTGCCGGGTCCAGGAATACCCCGCTTACAACAGCGTTGTTCCCCCCCGTGCGGGTCACGCGAATCCGGACGTGCCCCTTCAGGTTCCAAACTATCCACTGGCCGCCGCTGAATCCCGACAAACTTCTCGTGTCGAGAACAGCGCTACCGGAGGCGTCGAGGATGTCAATCGTTTGGACACGGCCCGCATTCTCCCAGTCCAGGCAGTAGAGGGCCACCTGGTGCGAGTTTCCATCCATCAGGTTCATGTCAATGGTGAAGCTGCCCCCGGAGTACCAGGTTCCAGCTATGCGGTCAGTAGAAGAGGCCGCTTTTTGCAGCGCCCGCGCGTCGGTGGTCGAGCCGGCCCAGACGTAGCTGGACTGGCCGGCGAAGCTCACCTGAGCGTATGCCGGGTAGCTGGTCGCGTCGCCGGCAATCGTGTATCCGTCCGCGCCGTAGGTTCCCTTCCAGGTCCCCTGGGTAGTCGTATCCGTCTTGACAAACGTCGCGGCAGCCGACACCACGACGTTTACCACCAGCGCAACTGTCGTGGAGTGACTCTGGCTGGCGCCGGCGGCCGTGATCGTAATGGTGTAGCTGCCCCCCGGCGTCGAGCCGCCGATGGTCACGGTCAGCGTGGCAGTTCCAGAAGCGGCCACGGAGGCTGGATTGAAGCTTGCCGTGGCTCCCGCGGGCAGCCCGCTCGCGCTGAAGCCGACCGTCCCCGCAAAGCTGCCCGCCGGTGAGACCGTTACGCTATAGGTTGCACTCGCCCCTTGGTTTGCAGTTTGCGAAGCCGGCGAGGCCGACACGGCGAAGTCAGGCGCGATCGGCCCGGCGGCATCAAAGAACAGCCCACTCACCACGGCGTTGTTGCCCGCGGTTCGGGTGATGCGAATCGTCACGTGCCCGTTCAGGTTCCAAATCATCCACAGGCCGTTGCCGAGGGCCGAGACGCTGCGGCTGTCGAGCACGTTGCCAGTGCTGGCATCCAGAATGTCGATGGTCTGCGCGCGTCCCAGATTGTCCCAATCGAGACAGTAGAGGCCCACCTGGTGCGAGTTGCCGTCGGTCAGGTTCACATCGATGGTAAAGCTGCTCCCGGAGTACCAGGTTGCAGCTACGCGGTCAGTCGAAGAGGCCACCTTTTGCAGCGCCCGCACGTCGGTGGTCGAGCCGGCCCAGACGTAGCCGGACTGGCCGGCGAAGCTCACCTGAGCGTATGCCGGGTAGCTGGTCGCGTCGCCGGCAATCGTGTATCCGTCCGCGCCGTAGACGCCCTTCCAGGTCCCCTGGGTTGTCGCGTCCGCTTTGGCGAACACAGCAGCCGCCGGGATGATGACGTTCACGACCAGGGTCACCGTCGCCGAATGGCTCAAGCTTCCACTCGTTCCGGTGATCGTAATCGGGTAGCTACCGGCAGGAGTGGCGCTGCCGGTCGTAACCGTCAGGGTGGAAGTGCCGGAGGCGTTTATCGAGGCGGGATTGAAGCCGGCCACGGTTCCGGAGGGCAGCCCGCTCGCGGCCAGGTTGACCACGCCGTTGAAGCCGCCTGCCGTTGACACTGTCACCGTATAAGTGGTACTCGCCGCCCGGCCCAGCGTCTGCGAAGCCGGCGTGGCCGCCACAGCGAAATCGGGAATCAACGGCGCGGCCACGTCGAAGAACAGCCCGCTCACAACAGCATTGTTCCCGGCGGTGCGGGTCAGGCGAATAGTGACATGCCCGCTCAGGTTCCAAATCATCCATTGGCCGTTGCTGAACCCCGACAAACTTCGCGTGTCGAGAACAGCGCTGGAGGCTGCGTTGAGAATGTCAATCGTCTGGACGCGGCCCGCATTCTCCCAGTCCAGGCAGTAAAGGCTCACTTGGTGCGAGTTGCCGTCGGTCAGGTTCACGTCAATGGTGAAGCTGCTCCCGGAGTACCAGGTTGCAGCTACGCGATCCGCAGAAGAGGCCGCCTTTTGCAGCGCCCGCACGTCGGTGGTCGAGCCGGCCCAGACGTAACTTCCCTGGCCGGCGAAGCTCACCTGAGCGTAGGCCGGGTAGCTGGTCGCGTCGCCGGCAATCGCGTATCCGTCCGCGCCGTAGACGCCCTTCCAGGTCCCCTGGGTTGTCGCGTCCACTCTGGCGAACACAGCAGCCGCCGGGATGATGACGTTCACTACGAGGGTCACCGTTGCCGCATGGCTCAAGCTTCCACTCGTTCCGGTGATCGTAATCGGGTAGCTACCGGCAGGAGTGGCGCTGCCGGTCGTAACCGTCAGGGTGGAAGCGCCGGAGGTGTTTATCGAGGCGGGATTGAAGCCGGCCACGGTTCCGGCGGGCAGCCCGCTCGCGGCCAAGCTTACCACCCCACTGAAGCTGCCTGCGGCTGACACTGTCACCGTATAAGTGGTACTCGCCGCCTGGCCCAGCGTCTGCGAAGCCGGCGAGGCCGCCACAGAAAAATTGGAATTCACCGAGCCGGCGGCGTCAAAGAACAGCCCACTCAGAACAGCATTGTTCCCGGCAGTGCGGGTCAGGCGAATCGTGACATGCCCGCTCAGGTTCCAGATCATCCACAGGCCGTTGCCGAGGGCGGAGACGCTGCGGCTGTCGAGAACGTTGCTGGTGCTGGCATCCAGAACGTCGATGGTCTGCGCGCGCGCCAGATTGTCCCAATCGAGGCAGTAGAGGCCCACCTGGTGCGAGTTGCCATCGGTCAGGTTCAGATCGATGGTAAAGCTGCCGCCGGAGTCCCAGGCGGCGGCGATGCGGTCGGTCGAAGAGGCCGCCTTTTGCAGCGCCCGCACGTCGGTGGTCGAACCGGCCCAGACGTAGGTTCCCTGGCCGGCGAAGCTCACCTGAGCGTATGCCGGGTAGCTGGTCGCGTCACCGGCAATCGTGTATCCGTCCGCCCCGTAGACCCCCTTCCAGGTCCCCTGGGTTGAGGCGTCCGCTCTGGCGAACACGGCGCCGCCCAGAATGTTCACGGTCAGGCCCACGCTGGCGGAATGGGTGATGGAGCCGGCCGTCCCGGTGATGGTGACCGCGTACACGCCGCCGGGGGTGGCCGCCCCGGTGGTGACGGTCAGGGTGGAAGTTCCGGAAGTCGTCAGTGAGGCCGGGCTGAAGCTGGCTGCGGCTCCCGCGGGCAGGCCGCTGGCGCTGAGGCTCACCACACCGGTGAAACCGCCGGCTGGTGAAACTGTCACGGTGTAGGTGGCGCTGCTCCCGCGCGTCACCACCCGCGATGCCGGTGTGGCCGCGAGCGCGAAGTCGGGAGCCACCGGCCCGGCCACGTCGAAGAATAGCCCGCTCACAGCAGCATTGTTCCCGGCGGTGCGGGTAACGCGGATCAAGGCGTGGCCACCCATGTTCCAGATCAGATATTGGCCGTTGGCAAAGCCTGAGATACTGCGGCTCTCTACAACGTTGCCGGTGGTCGCATCCAGAATATCGATCGTCTGCGCGCGCCCCAGGTTGTCCCAATCGAGGCAATAGAGGCCCACCCGGTGCACGTTGCCGTCGATCAGGTTCACATCGATGGTGAAGCTGGTCCCGGAGTACCAAGCGGAGGCAATGCGGTCAGTGGTGGAAGCTCCCTTCTGCAGCGCCCGCACGTCGGTGGTGGAGCCCGCCCAGGTGAAATCGCTCTGGCCAGTGAAGCTCACCTGGGCGTAGGCAGGGTAGTTGGTCGAGTCGGCGGCGATGGCGTATCCGTCCGCGCCATAGACACCTTTCCAAGTACCCTGGGTCGTGGCGTCCGACTTCAGAAAGATAGCGCTCGCCGGTACGTACACCACAAGTGTTGCCGCCGCCGAATGGCTCATCCCGCCGCCGGCGGCCGTGATGGTGATCGGGTAGGTTCCCGGCGCGGTCCCCACGCCGACGGTCACGGTAAGAGTGGAGGAGCCCGGAGGCGTCACCGGCGCAGGGCTGAAACTGGCGACGGCCCCAGCCGGAAGACCGGCGGCGCTAAGACTGACCGCGCTGCTGAGCCCGCCTAGCGGCGTGATGGCGACGCTATAGCCGCCGCTCGAGCCCACCGCCACAGTGTTCGAGCCGGGCGTCACCACCATGTAAAAATCCGGCGTGGGCGCCGCGGCCGTGCACGAAGGAAACACGAAGGACGCGATTCGCGTGCTCCAGTTGAAGCTGCCGTTGCTCTGCAGGTACTCGTTGGTGTACCAGAAGGTGCAGTCGTCGGCCGGATCGACGGCCATGGACGTATAGTCGCCCCAGCGGCTGAGCGCCTGACCGAGGAAGGGCAACTGTGACCCGCCGCCCTCGATGATGCTGGTTTCGGCTTGCATGGCGCCCGGCGGGTCCGTGGGCGCTCGCCCCGTGTAGCGGATGGCCGGATGCATGCTGCTGCTCGACACGCTGTAGCCCAACGCGATGTTGCCCACGTGATCCATGGCGATGCTGCCCATCCAGCGGTACCTGGAGTCGGGCGAGTACGTGCCCTGCTGAAACACCGTAGGGGTTCCGCCCGGGTTGCGCAGTTCATACCAGCGCACGCCCGCGCGGCTGCCCACCGTCACGGTGTGGTTCACGACCAGCGCTTCGTGATCGCCGAAGTTACGGTATGCCAGGCGGTGCATCAGGCGGTCGGCGATCGAATCGAGTCTCTGGCTGGTCCCCTGTTGTGGTATACACGTCCCTCCGTTGCAGGCCTGGCTGTAAGCGGCCACCGGCAGGTTAACCGGGCCGGTCAGGGTCGAGTTGGCCGGGGTAGCGAAATCCGCGTGAAGTCTCCAAAGGTTCAGGGAGTTGGCCGCAAATCCGACAAAGTAGTTGGGTGAGCCGGCCGGCGGAGGCGTGGCGCCGTCGAGATCGGAGGGGAGCACAGCTCCGAAGCTCGGGTTCAATTGAAAGCACTGCGAGGTCGCGATGCCGCCCGCGAGCATCTGATCGCGGTCCAGGGCGCACACCAGCGCGCCCTGAAACGTGGTTCCCTGGAAAAGGTTGAACGACATGTAGTAGGCGTCCGACCACACGGCGAGCTTCCCATAGTCGTTCAAGCCGGAGAACGGAAACGCGTAGCGGTTATAAGAGCCAGTGGCGTCGATTCCGGTCGAGACCGCGATGCACTGGTAAAAGGGCGGGCCGCCGCTGGCGGCGACTTGCGTCATGACCCAGCGGCCGGCCGCGCGATCGAACTTCACAATGGGGTCGCCGTCGTTGTCGGCTTCGCAGGGGCCGCCGAAGCCCGCCCACAGCGTATTTCCCGCCGCCGGACCATAAATGGCCAGGCCGCTTGACTTGTCGAACACGACGAAGGACGTGTTGACCCACTGCACATACTGGGTTACGCCGGCCGCTCCGTTGGGGTCCGGCGGAGCAGTTTCCACAAAGTAGGCGCCTTCCGGGCCTACAAAGCCGGCGCCGACGCCGGCCAGGTTAAAGCCGGGGCTGACTGCGAGCGCCGGGCCGGCTGCAGCTTGTACTACCGTCTCCTCAGCTTGCGCCGCCACGGCCTGCTGGGCTGCAACCGCCGGGGGAACCGGGATCGGTCGCGGCGGGTGGTTCTCATGAGGTTGGCCGGGCGTAACTGGCGATGGACGAACGTCCCGCAGCGGTGGCGACACGTCATGATGAGCAGCCCGAACGACGGTGACTTGGGCGTGGGGATTCTGGGCGAAGGATGAAACGAGCGAGAGGGTACAGATCGAGGGAAGCAGCCCTACGAGCCATCCGACGCGTCGGATGATCCGTCGCGGCTTCGGTTGTCCCGGCTTTCCCCCAGAAGAAGCCGGGCCCGGTAAATACCGGCCGCACCCCATCACCATAGGGTACAGATCGGACCGACCTTGGTCAATCCCTCTCTGGTGGTACGGTGGTACGCCGGTCCTTAAGACCGTCAGTTCCAAAAGCAAGAATCTCACGCCCGTCTACCGGGGTTAGCGGGAGGCGTGACGGGCGCCTATAATAGTTGACTCTTCGGCCAGTGTTTACGGGATGCTTGGGCACGCTCGGACTCAGATGCCGCCCCTAAAACGGCGTCGGGGGAGCTGAGGCAGCCGCACGATACGCTACTAGGATGTATAACGCCTTTGCGGGGAAATGGCCGCGTGACCTCAGTTAGCGCTTGCGACCCCCGGCTCTGACCCTTGATTCCCGCCCCGCTCAGAACAGCAGCTTCAGACCGAACTGCAGCGTTCGCGGGTCGCCAGTGGTGGCGGTGATCTTTCCGAACGTGGCGGTTCCGAACGAAGTGCCGGGCACCTCCGAATTGGGGTGATTCAGGATGTTGAAGAATTCCGCGCGGAACTGCACCGCCTTCGCTTCCCGAATGGGAAAGACTTTGCCCAGCGACAGGTCCAGATTCTCAAAATTGGGTCCGATCACGGGGTTGCCGCCGGCATTTCCCAGGGTGAGCGCCGCCGGCTGCACAAACGCGGCGGTGTTGAAGAATAGATTGTCGGTGCGCTGGCCGCGGGGCAGGTTGGCGTTGCTGATGCGGTTGGGCACTTGGGTGATGCCGACGGTGTTGGCGACGTTGGTGGGGAGAGTAACGGTGATCGGGTAACCCGTGCGCGCCACGGCGATGGTGCTGAGCTGCCAGCCGCCGAGCACGGCGTTGGCAATGGGCGGCGAGGACCCGCCGAACTTGCGGCCCTTGCCATAGGGGACCTCGTAGACGCCGGAAAAGCTGAAGCGCTTGCGGATATTGAGATCGGAAAGCTGCTTCCATCTCGCGCCATACCACAGATCGAACGGCCGCACGTCATCGAGGGTCTTCGACCAGGTGAACGAACCCAGGAAGGAGAGGCCGTTGGTATAACGTTTTTGCGCCTCCAGCTCCAGGCCGTTGTAAGTGGATTGTCCGCTCGTCGAATTCAAAGTCACCTCACCGAGGCTTTGGAAAGGCCGGCGTGACTGAATATCTCCGGCCGCCGGAATCGGCTCATTGGGCGGCACGGCCCGCCGAAGGCCTACGTCGTGGTTGCCGACGTAGCCCGCTTTGACTACGAAATCCTGCCCCATGGTGTGCTCGACGAACAGGTTCCACTGCTGGATGTAGGCCTCATGCCAATCGACGTTCATCGCGGTGACCGCGGGCTTGCTGCCGGGCGCCACGAAATTCACCACCGGCCCCAGGTCGTTGATTGGAAAGTTGGTGACCGATTGCTGGCTCACCGGCAGCACCACGTCGCCGGTGCGGATGAAGGGCGGGTTGATCGACAGGCCGATCCAGGTGCAGGCAGAGTCGCGCTGGTAGAACACGCCATACGCGCCCCGCACCACCGTACCCGGTTTGGCCTGATAAGCGAAGCCGACCCGCGGCGCGAGGTTGTTATTGTCGTTCATGAGCAGGCTGCGGCCGAGGGTACCCGGCTTTTGCGCGGCGACCGCCGCCCCCGTGTTCTGCGGGGTGATGATCTGGGCGGTATTGGGGCTCGTTTGGTAGAAATTTGCGATCTTGTCGCGGTTGGCTTGCGGCTTGCCCATCCACTCGTAACGCAAGCCCAGGTTCACGGTTAGCTTGCGGGTGACTCTCCAGTCGTCCTGCGCCCAGGGAGCGACCTGGCTGTTACGGAAATTGGGGTCGAAGATGTCGATGCTGGCCCGTATCTCCTGCGGCAGGCCCAGCATCACGTCGGCGAAGGCATAGCCCCTCGATCCCGTCCCGGCGGTCCATTGCCCGTTGAAAAGGTGATCGCCGGCCGGGCGGATCGCTTCCGGAAACGTATCGCGGTAGCGGTTGCCGGTGAAGCCGACTTTGATGGTGTGGTTGCCCCGGATGAGGAACAGGCTGGTGTGCATCTGGAAAATTTCATTTTTCCAGCCTCGTGGAGCCGACACGCCCTGCCCCTGAGTCTGCCCGCTGGGGTTCCCCATAGTGCTGTACTCGGTCACCTCAAAAAAGGGCGCATGCCAGCAGGCCGGCTGATTGCACGCCCCCAGCAGGCCCAGATCCTGCGCTACGTTTGTTTTGAAAGCGCTCTCGGTCAGTTCGGTCTGGCGGAACCGGCTGTAGCCGAGGCGGAACTCGAAAATGCTCGTAGGGCTGAGGGTGCGGGAGAAGTTTTCGACCGCCTGCTGCCCGCGCAATTTATGGCTGTAGCTGAAGGTTGGCCAAACCGGCGGGCCCAGCGTGTTCGTATCGCTCACCGCATAGCGCCCGAAGAGGCGGTTGTTGGCGTTGATGGTGTGGTCCGCGCGGCCTATGAACTGGTCGGTTCGGGTCTGCTGCGGCGCCAGCGATTGATAATTGTTGACGGGCCGGACCCCGCCGGTTCCCGCCCGGTTGGGCAGGGGAACAAACTGGCCGATGAAATTGGCGCTCAACGGATTCAACCGGCTCTTGGGAATCACGTTGTTGGGGAAAGGCTGCTGGGTCGTCCAATCGAAGAGGGGAATCGGCGTTGCGTTGGAGGAGTCCGTCCGCAGCAGCGATGAAAAATCGCCGTCGCGATAGGCCTGGGGCGGCACCGCGGTGTTCTGGGTGAATCCCTGGCGCAGCCTCATCGACTCCCACGAGCCGAAGTAGAAGGTCCGGTCTTTGCGAATCGGCCCGCCGACTGCGCCTCCGAACGTATTGCGGCGCAGCTCCGACTTGTGGTCGGCATATTTTTCCCTGGCGTTGGGGGCGTCGTTCCGGAGAAACTCGAAAAGCGCCCCGTGCGTCTGGTTGGTGCCCGATTTGATGGCGACGTTGATGTGGCCGCCAGCCTCGCTGCCAAACTCCGCGTTGTAGTTGCTGGTCTCGATCTTGATCTCCTGAATGGCATCGACCGAAGGGGCGAAGATGTTCGTCTCATGCTGCATCTCCTTCCCGGGCATTCCATCGAAAAGATATTGGTTATACTTGGAGCTCTGGCCGTGCACGCTGAACGAGCCGACCCAGGTGGCCCGCTCGGTCTGGTGGCGCAGGTTGCCCTTCGACTCGACCACGCCCGGCGCCAGCAGCGTGAGCTGCATAAAGTCGCGCGCCGCCAGCGGCAGGTCCTTGATTTCCTTGTTCTCGACCACCCCGCCCACCTGCGAATCGCTGGTCTGCAACAGCGCCGCCGCGGCGATCACTTCCACCTGCTGCGTCACTTCGCCCAGCTCCATTTTGATGTCGGCATCGACGGACTGGTTGACGTCGAGCCTGATCTTCTCGGTTGCCGCCCTCTTGAACCCGGACATCTCGGCGGTCAGGGTGTACTCGCCGACGCCCAGGGTAGGAAACGAATACCGGCCCACTTCATTAGTCACGGTAATCAGGATGGTCCCGCGATCGACGTCGGTGATCGTGACCTTGACCCCGGCCATGGCGGCCCCGGAAGAATCCGTTACCGCGCCGCCGATGCGCGATGCGACCTGGCCATAGGCGGTATGAACGAACAGTGCGCAGCACAGAGCACACCAGAATATACTCTTGGATCGGTTGGACATGGATCGGTTGAACATGGAACCCTCCCCCGTGGGACCCAATGGAATGCGAGATCATGTGAGAATTATCATGATCATGCGGGTAAGTCAATATTATTCGTGTTGGTGCAGCGACCGCTCGCTTACGCGCGCGGCTCGGTGAGTCGATGCCGGGTGCGTGGGTGCGGTCGTCTGTCTTGACGCCCCATTGCCGGTCTGATACACTCCGGCCGAATTCACATGCCGGCGCGCGCGTTATTTATCTTTGTTTTGTTGGTCCGATGCCTGGCCTCGGATTGCGGGTCGATGGCGCTAAGCCAGGAGGAGGCGCTGGCGCGATTCCGGCAGCTCGAGCAACAAGCCCAGGCGTCTTTCGAGCGCGGCGATTTTGAAAAGGCGGCGGAGAATCTCCGCAATGCGGTCTGCTTTGCTCCCGCCAACGCTCGCGCCTATCATGGCCTGGGGCTGGCCGAGGCCGCGGCGGGCCACTTCGATCGGGCCTACGAGGCCCTGCAGCAGGCGAACCGGCTCGCTCCGCGGGAGTTCGCCATTTTACTATCGCGCGCACAGGTGGAAACCTCGCTCGGTAGATTCGCCCAAGCACACCGAACTCTGGTGGAGGCCGCGCAGATCGAGCCGGAAAACACGCTGGCCGGTCTGCTCGAGGTGCAGATCCTCTTGGCAGAACACCAGACTTCCGGCGCTCTGGCAAAGGCCGGCGAGCTATCCAGGAAATTTTCCACCCGCACGGAAGTTCACGCCCGCCTCGGCGCGCTGCTGTTCCAGGCGAACTTGCCCAAGCAAGCCGAGCACGAACTCGAGCTGGCCCAAAAGCTTCAGCCAGACAACCCGCAGTACCTCAGCGACCTGGTCCAGGTCAGCGTGTCGGGCGGCGACTTGAGCCGCGCGAAAAGCCGGCTGCAGCAGATCGCGGCGAGAGGGTTGCCGCAATCCGGCCAGATCCATGCTCAGCTCGGCGAGCAGCTCTTCCAGCAGAAGCAATTTGACCTGGCCTTGGCGGAACTGCTGAGATTCAAGCAGAGCGGACTCGAACAGCCCGAAAGCTTGTTCTTGCTGGCGAGGGTGGAAAACGCGGTGGGCGCTTATGAGGATGCCGTGCAGGATGCGGCGAGGGTGGAAAATGATGCAGGTTTGCCGGAGCGCCTGCGGGCGGCCGCCGCGACCGTAGCGGGCCTGGCGTGCAAGAGCATCAAGCAAGATGATGACGCCGTACGGCACTTGAAGCTGGCGATCCAGCTTGCTCCCGCCGATCTCGGCACGACTATCGAGAGTGCTTACCTCGCGCTCGCCGAGACATATACAGAAGAGCAGAATCCGGTTGAGGCAAGGAAAGTTCTGGAGCAAGGGACGAAAGCTCTGCCGGATTCGACAAAGATTGCGGTGGCGCTCGGCCGAAATCTGGCGGAGACCGGAGGGAATACCGCGGCCATCGCGCTTCTAAAGGAACTCATCCGCAATGCGCCCGGCGAGGCGGAGGCCTACCGCTGGCTGGCCCAGGCGTACACGTCCAGCGGCGAGGTAAGACTAGCGACGGAAGCGCTCGAGCAGTTGGCGCAGCGGCAGCCGGAGTATCCGATGGCCGATGTCATGATTGCGCAATCCTTGCTGAAGGAAGAGCCGGTCGATTACACAAAGGCATTGAACCGGCTCGAGCGAGCCGAGAAAAGCTCGCCGGCTGATCCCGACATCTACTACCTGCGAGGAAAGATCTACTCCTCCATGGGCCGCTATCGGGATGCCGTAACCGCGTTGCAGCGCGCCATTGAACTGGGGCCTGCGATCCCCAACTCCTACTATGTGCTCGGGCTGGCATACCAGAAGTTGGGGCAAACCGCGTTGGCCAAGGAGCAGTTTGAAAGAATGGCCCACGTGCGCGGCGGCACTCCCGCGCCCTAAGCGGTCCTGCCCAGCGCCCTGTGGAGCTACGGCGCCATAGCCGGTAAGGCGGGGCCGCGCCCGAGGTGGTGGGGCGTGCCCGCTACGATCCCGACGCAATCCTCACGTTACCGGGAGGACGACCCTCGTGGTGCCAGATCGTTGCGCACGACCTGCCCGCCCTTCATTACAAATTTCACTCGTTGCATCTCGGTGATGTCCGCCAGCGGGTCTCCGGAGACTGCAATGATGTCCGCGAACTTGCCTTTTTCCACGGTCCCCAGGCTGTCCTGCATGCCGATGATCTCGGCGTTCGTGGTGGTGGCCATGCGCAACGTGTACACCGGGGTTGCGCCCCATTTGACGAAGATCGGAAACATCTCGCCCTGCGCGCCGTGCGAACACTTGCAGGCCTCAGAAAACACTCTTCCTTCGGCGGCGCCGCTCCCAAAACCCAGCTTCATGCCGGCGGCAAGGAATTTCTTCCAGGTCGGCTCCATCAGCCGGAAGCGGCTGTAGGGCGCAAACCTCTTCAGGTCCCCCGGTTCGTCTTCGCGCATGTCCAGAATGGTCGCGGTCAGGGGGAGGCCTTTCCGAAGGAACATTTTTATGTCCGCGTCGCCGGCATCCACAGCGTGCTGGATGGAGTCGATCCCCGCTTCGAGAGCCCAGTGCAGACCGTCATCCCCATAAGAATGGCTGGCGACTTTCAGGCCCCTGCGGTGCGCCTCATCCACAACGGCCTTGATTTCTTCGAGAGAGGGGAGCGCCTGGTTCACCATCTCGCCATTCGGCTTGAAGACGAACGAGCCGGTAGTCATTAACTTGACCCAGTTGACGCCATAGTGGGCCAGCTCGCGCACGGCGGCCCGCATGGCCTCCGGTCCGTCTGCGACCAGGTTCGGCTCCGGCGGTTTGAAGTTCAGCGGAAAGGGCGCGGTTCCGGGGGGCGTGATCGAAAGGACCGGGCCAGCCACCTGCATGCGCGGACCCTGGACGACGCCGCTGTCGATGGCCTTGCGCAAGTCCACGGGGCCGTACCAGCCGCCGTGGGACCCCAGGTCCACCAGCGTGGTGAAGCCGGCGTTCAAATCCTTCTGGGCGTTGGCCAGCCCCAGCAGCATTTGGTATTGCAGTCCCGACGGCCCTCCCATCGTGTGAACGTGAGCGTCAATCAAACCCGGGAGCACCGTCGCCTGGCTGAGGTCGATCACTCTGGCGCCGGACGGGGCCGGCACGCGCTCGGCCGGACCGGCGTCCGTAATCCGGTCGCCCTGGATGAGCACCACCTGATTGGTCAAATTCGTGCCCGACTTGGGGTCGAACAGGCGGCCGGCGCGCACGGCGACGATCTGAGCAGTCGCTAATCCCCCGAGAATGGTGAGTCCGAGGACCGTTGTCAACGCAGCTTTCCCTCGCATCGTAATCCTCCTGGAGCGTCGCCCTACATTAGAACCCATTTCATGTCCCTCGCAAACTCGGCGATGCGAATCGCCTCGCGGCGAAGAACTTCCTCAGCTTGCCGGGTGGGATGCCTCCAACGATGAAGCCAGATCACTTTAGAACGGAAAGGATCGACCTGAGGCCATTGGATGTATACTGACCGGCAGTCGGGAGCGAAAATGGAAATCCGTGCGCCGGGATAAACCGGCACGAAGCAGAGAATGCAAGAGTCTTACGAGAAAGGGGTAGCGACCCGCTCGGCCCCGAGTTTTGCGCTGGGCGACGCGAGGTGTCCGGCGACGCGTAAACAGGTTTAGGACGAGACGCACCATGCGAAACATTACAGCGTTGGCGATTTTTGGGACGGCTCTTCTGACGCCCGGATGCGGGGACCTGCTCTCGTTGCACCCGCTGTACAGCGAGCAGGACGGCGTGTTCGGCACTACGCTCGAAGGCCGTTGGGAGTCCGACGACGATCTGCTCTTTGTGGATCGGGCGGACGATGCGTACGAAGTCACGCTGCAGTCGAAGAAGAATCCATCAGAGCAATCGAAGTACGAAGCCCGCCTCGTGGACATCGGAAGCATTCGGTTTGCCGATCTCCTTTCGATGGATGCCGTCGGCCACATGTTCCTGAAGGTCCGCGTGGCGGAGGGCCAGCTCCGCATTGCTTTCTTCGATTCCGAGTGGCTCCGCCAGCGCATCCCGCATGAGGAATCGGAGCTAGCGAAGGGCAAGAAGCAGGCGGTGCTGACCGCGCGCACCCCGCAACTGCGGAAGTTGGTCGAGCAGTACGCCTCGGAACCCAAAGCTTACGAAAAGGAAATGGTGTTCCACCGCCCGAAGTAAAACTGTAGCTCTTGCCAAAGGCCATAATCAACCGCGGAAGACGCAGAGAGGTTTCTAGATCCTCGATTATCCTAATACTACTTGGTATCCTGTGTGCGACGCGCCCCCATCCGGCTCTTTGATCCTTGTAATGCGTAAGCGTATTCACGAAACGGACTACTAAGCGATGCGCAATGGCTGCCCTCGACCCGAGCCGAAACAATAGGCCGGCGCGGCGCCCCCCTGTTTTTCACGGCGGAAGAATATGATACAGTGTCCTGCATGAGCCGGACACTTGTGCTACGCGTTTCCGCCGGGATCCTGTTCCTGTTCGTTTCCTGGATCGCTTACACGCAGAACCAGGGCAAGGCGCCTCCGCAGTTGACTCTCAATAAGGTCAAGGAGGATCTGTACGAGATTGAGGGCGACGGCGGCAACGTCGCCGTGTACGTCACCAACGAGGGCGTAATCCTGGTCGACGACAAGTTCGAACAAGACCACGACGGCATTGTGGCGAAAGTAAAGGGCGTCACCAGCCAGCCGGTGAAGTACGTGCTCAGCACGCACTATCATGCCGACCACAGCGGCGGCAATGCCAGGTTCCTCCCCACGGCCGAGATCATCTCGACCGCGAATGCGCGGACCAACATTGTCGAACACAAGCAGTCGAACGCCCCGCCCGGCGTGGCCCCCGCGCGGGTGGTGTTCACCGAGGAGAGCGCCGTGTTTCTGGGCGGCAAGGAAGCGCGGGCGCGCTACTTCGGCCGGGGCCACACCAACGGCGATGCGATCATTTATTTTCCGGCGCTGCGGACGATCCACACCGGCGACCTGATGGCCGGCAAAACGCCCCTCATCGACTACCCCGGCGGCGGCAGCGTGGTCGAGTGGACCAAGACACTCGATGCGGCGATGAAGCTCGATTTCGACACCGTGATCCCCGGCCACGGCCCGGTGACGGACAAAGCCGGCCTGCTCGCGTATCGCAACAACGTCGAAAAACTGCGCAGCCGCGCGGCCGGTCTGATCCGCGAGGGCAAGAGTCAGGACGAGGTCGGCAAGGTCATGGGCGCCGAGTTTGGCTGGGCTGCCAATAGCCTGCAGATGCAGTGGAGCCTGCCGGGCATGATGGCGGAGTTGAAATAGCGGCGGTCCTGAAGAGTCGAAATCACCATCGCCCCGGCGAAGGGCCGCAAGGGTGGCTGGCGCCGCAGCGCGGCTGTGCCCGAGCCGATGTTGATCCCCCGAACCACTCGCCTGATGGCTCTCGCCATCAAGTTCCAGGACATGGTGGACCGCGGCGAGGTTCGCGACTACGCCGACCTCGCCCGACTCGGGTACGTCAGCCGGGCTCGGCTGACGCAGCTAATGAACTTGTTGCTGCTGGCCCCGAAAATTCAGGAGAAGCTTCTGAATTCGACCGCAAGCTGCGAAGTCCGAGAATCGCAACTACGCCAAGTCGTCAGGTATGAGCTTTGGCAGGACCAGCTTGAGTTGCTGGAAAAGCGAATTGAGAGCAGTGGAGTCCCCATCATCTCGGACGGCTCAGCCCGACCGACTTGAGCACCTCAACAAGGTCGGCGAGCACGGTCAATGCGAATTCCGGGTCGACCAGCCGCCCAGAGATCACGACTCGATCGGAGTGTGTATGGCCGTGCAGGATTCGCAACTTACTTATCAGATGGTAATCGAGAAACGTGAAAGGAAGCCGACAGGACTGCCGGGCCTTGAGAGTCTTTCCCACCTCTGTAAGTCCTTGCTCCAATGTCAGCTTCTTCGATGGGTTACCGACTGCGAAAACGACCAAGGACTCCGCTACATTCTTCGCGGCCGTGATCATGCTCGAATAGAGGTTGTTGGCGAGGCAGCGCTGGACCTCGCTCCAGTCGTGTTCCAGCTTCTGCCGGAGGAGATCGTTGTCAATGGCCGAGAAATCCACATCAGGCAGACCGCTCGCCAACCGCACCGGCGAAAGCGTGAAGAGTTGTCTTCCCACGAAGTCTGCCTCGACCCGTGCGATTCGCCAAAGGTTGTCCGCATTCGAGGGTCCGCTCAAGAAGTAACCAGGCCTGCCCCTTTGGAGATCGGAGCCCCACGTGTATAGGCTCAGCGTTACGGCGGCCAGGTATTCGTCAGCCTCGATCTCTGGTCTTCCGTGGCGTCCATCGGTCCAATGGACCCTTACGCTTTGTTCGTAACGAAAGATCACACCCGTGCGGTTGGGCGGGCCATCCGGACTGGGCATCGTCAGGTATAGAAGTGGGTGGCCACCCTGGAGTTCCGTCTTCGCACGGGCCAACCCCTGCTCTGCGGCGGCGTCCTCCGATGACACGTAGCTCACTCGCAAAAGCGGGTAGGATGGCACTGCGACCTCAGGAATGCCTCCCAGGCTCGGAACCAGAATCAATGGAGCGCCGTGCCGTTTCGCGACAGAGAATTTCAGAGCCCACTCGATTCCGCCCAAGGAAGCTCCTTTTACCCGAGATTTCCATTTTAGGTTCCCGGACGGTTGGAAGTATACATCAGACCGCCCTTGCGTGGACAGTTGAAGCTAGGAACGCTAAGAAGAAGACCCTCGCCAGTGAAGACGCGCTCTCCCGCTTGACAAGCCGCTGAAGACAAACAGGCCCGGCATCTGCGGTTGCGGAGACAGGTCTCGGCTTGCCGCTGGCGCGCGACTCGGCTACACTCTTGGGTAGAGGTCGTTATGAGTAGCCGTCTTGCTGTGCTGGGCTTGGTTGCGCTATTCGCCGTTGGCGCCTCCGGGCAGAATTCGGCTTCCGTCACCCGCAGCGCAAGTGACTTCATGGGTAGCGCGCATTTTGGTCCGCCGTCGCCGTTTGGCGTCACGCCGATCACGGGAGCTCCGTATTCAGGCGAGGAAGTCACGGAAATGGTGCAGACCCTGGCGGATGGGACTCATATCACCCGAACGATGCCGTCGACGAAGCTTTGTCGGGATTCCTTGGGCCGAACTCGGACCGAGCGGCCGATGTTCCGGGGTCCAACGGATAGTGGGCCAAACGCTCCGGAGGCGCCAGTGATTGTTGAAATCAACGATCCCGTGGCGCAGGCCAAGTACATTCTGGACACGCAGAACAAGATTGCGCATCGGCAGGAGCTACCGGCGCCCGGCGCGCGGCCGGCCATAGCCGGAGCAGCCAACAACGGCGCCGGCGCCTTAGTGGGCACAGTGCTTACGGGCAGGGGAGGTGGCTCGGCGACCGCCCCAGCCGGCCAGATTGCCATGGCGCCGCCTCCGAATGTCGCGGGCCAGGCTGCTGATGTGGCGCGCCCGCAGATGCTTACTGAGAAAGTGGGAACCCAGACGATCGAGGGAGTGCTCGTGGAGGGAACGCGACACACTACGACGTGGCCGGTAGGCTCCCAGGGCAATGACCGCCCGATCACGAGCGCGACCGAAACCTGGATGTCGCCGGAACTGAGGGTGCCCATCCTCACGAGAATGAACGACCCGCGCA
This sequence comes from Terriglobia bacterium, assembly GCA_041477005.1. GTDB lineage: Bacteria > Acidobacteriota > Terriglobia > Bryobacterales > JACQDG01 > JBGOUJ01. Next base: position 20,735 of record JBGOUJ010000052.1, read on the forward strand.
GTGGAGAACACACTCAGAAGTTGATCAACATAAGCCGGAGCGAGCCAAGCCCCAGCCTGTTCCAGCCCCCGCCCGATTACACCGTGGTGGATGAAAAGGCAGACTTCACGATCAAGTGGGGTCCCCGACAGCAATAAAGCCGACTCATCAGATGCGCGACAAGAGATCACTGCGCCTCTGCGGTGATTCGGGTCTACAATCAACGGCTGAGACCCCGAGGAGCTTCCTGGAATGACCGTCAATGAAATCACGGAGGCGATCATCGGTGCGGCCATCGAAGCGCACCGCACGCTGGGGCCGGGGTTGCTGGAATCGGCCTACGCGCAGTGCCTATGCCACGAGCCTCATTTGCAGGGACTGCCCTTTCTCTGTGAGCACCCTTTGCCGGTGATTTACAAAGGTCTCGGGTTTTGGGATTGGAGGAATCGAGCCATTCTGCGGGGCCCAGAATCAACCGCGGAGATGGAAGACGCAGAGATGGGATGAGAAGGCCGGTCTCCTCGTGGAGCGGGATGTTAAGCTCCCCAATGAAGGACGCACTCTAGGGTGCAATTCAAAGAGGAGACCGGACATGGAGAAGAATAACAGA
>JBGOUJ010000053.1:0-21323 GCA_041477005.1 Terriglobia bacterium
CGCCGATCGCCTGTGTCTAACGACTCGGGCGCTCAGGCGCGGCCCGCTTTTGGCCGTCGCGTGCACCGCGTTTCCGTCGACGGCGCCGGCGGTTTCTGCCGAGCTCGGTTTCGATCTGTGTCCAGGCCGCCTTGAAGTTCCGTCGAAACTGCGTGTCGTCCAGGCCCGCCTTCTTGGCAGTGTCAGCACAGAGCGAGCGAAGGCCGTGCTCGTTAAATTCTCGCGCTTGAAAGAAAGCCAGAGGGCCCGTGAGGTCCTTGGTTGACAGATCGAGGAGGAGTGGACACACCGGGATGTCTTTACCGGCCCGCTGCCAGAGTGCGCCAACCTCAAAGTGCAGCCACTGCGAGCGCTGGTTTTCCTTTGATACGCACACGATGCCGAATTTAGCGGAAGTCAACTCTTGTAACAGCTTGTTTAGCCAGAGGTATCCGCCCCCGATGTCGGATGAATAGAACACCCGAACACCTGGCACGATTGTTGGTAACCACTCGACAAGTCTCTCGGCAAGCGAAAAGCTCTTGTCTCCCGACCAACTTACGAAGACCTTGACTGGCATAGCGTATCAGCCCTCCCTGCATAAGTGGTGGTTCGACCAAGCCTTACTGGTCTCCGCTTGCTCAGACAGCGTACTTCGAATTTCGCAGAGTCGAACGTCTCCCTCAACCAGCCGAACGAGTTCCAGGCAGCCTAATCTTGTACTCGTCCACTCCCGTGCCCAAGGTCGGCATGCCTTCACTCTCTCGTCACCAGATGTCTAACGACTCACGCCGGGGCGGTTGGCTGACCGCCCGAAAAAGCGCTCCAGAACGACATGGTGCCGGGCTGCGTGCTCGCGACCTACCAATGCCGGTGTTGCTAATTCGACAGCACCACATATTTCGTTAGGTCAATCCGCGGCCATCCCTGCCGGCGGACTAATTCGAAGCCCTCGCCGGCCGCAACGATGCTCACGTGCTTATACGAGCGATCCTCCTTGATGGTCTCATTCATCCCCTCAAGCCAAACGGCGAATTCCTTGTACGGAATGACGAGAAGACGCTCTGCCGAGCCGCAACCGAACGCCACGTACGACCGTGATGCCTCGGCAAGGAACTCCCCTTGGTGGGGATGAAAGGCAAACCAGTACGACGAAGGACCTCCTCTACGCGCGTGTTCCTTTGAGACCGCACAGATCACACGAAGCGAATCATCCGGTGCCAAAAAGGTCGCCCGTGACCGCTTCACAAGAGACGTGCTCAGAGCTTGCTCCAACCGGTCCACACAGGCTTCATGGAAGGCTACCGGTGTGAACCTGGGTATATGTCCTTCCTCCGGTTCAGGCTCGTCTACCGGGGCTGCCTCGCCGGCTTGTTCCTGCTTGATGTCTTCGGCGGTCGAGAATAGGATCTCGACGATCTCATCGAGCCGAGTAAATTCTCTCGGTTGGAGCACGGCGTGAATCCGGCTCTCAATTCTGGGGTCCTCGACCTCTTCTTTCACCGCCAGGAGCCTGACGAGGGCCTCTGTGCTGATGAGCCGCACGTCCCACGCGTGGCGCGACCCTCGGATTTGGGCCTCAAGATCCCCGGTGTCTTGCCGACCTACCACGATGAGTACAGACGAATGCTCTTCGGACACCTGGCCGCCTTTTATCAGCACTCGGCGGTATCCCGCCAGCGTGTCTAGGTCAACGCGGTACGCATCGGTGGTCTTGACCTCCACGATCAGCGCGTGGCCGTCCGCGGACTTCCAAAGCCCGTCGAAACCAAGATGACCAGCAGCGCCCCGGTAACGTCCGTGTGCAACGTCGAAGCCCAACCGTCTGCCGATCTCGTTCATAATGTCCTGGAGCGCCAAGCCTGACCCGTTGAAGGAGTTTGTCAGGCATTCTGAAGCGTACCTGACCAGGAAAGCCGTGGGGACCTGCGCCAAAAAAGCCCTCAACTCGTTTGAGGCGCTCGAACCGTCGGTAAGCCTCCCGTCCCCTGCGAAGGCGATCATCTGCTGGACGTGTTTGTCCCTCAGTTGCTCTCGAGACGAAAGCCAAAGATCAACAAGGGCCATTGTTTCACCGCCCGCAAACCCACGTCTTGTCTCCAACGACTAGCGTTCCGCAAACCTCCCACCAATGCGCACCCCCGGCGGCAGAAACGCCCCGATTAAACCACCGTTCAACCCCGCGAGTCAAGCAACGTCTGGTAATGCAGCTAAAAGCTTTTAGCGCACTACCGAACGTCTCCCCATCCTGGAAAATACGACTCCCCCCAGCCCCCACACACCTCTTTTCGTTCCTCGGCTCTTAAAAAGATCCTGCGGAAGCCGAAATGCTGAGGATTTGGGGCGCCAAGTACTGGAGGCCTCACTGAAAAGTACTGGAGTCCTCACGGAGATGGCAAGAAATACCTTTTCTCTTACGAACGGCCCTCGGCGCCGTTGAAATACGCGCTCAATACGAGGAAAGGGTCATGAAAAAGGAATGCGACTTCAGCAAGAGTGAAGTGCCGTCAGAGTCCCGCCTGGAAAAACAGGCATGACGATCAGACTGCATGACCGGCGTCCTGGACCGGTTTCGGGAACAAGCTCCATGGCCCGGGGCAAGCAGTGGTCCACGAGGAATTACGCCGGGCCGGCTCTAGCCATCCGCGGCCTGACGACCTCCGGCCAACCGCACAGGCCGGTACGTCACGCCGCGTGGTCAGGGCTCCCAACGGTCACACCCTCCGCAAACAAGCTGACCCAATACTATCAATAGCTTAGTCCGCCCGATCCCTTCCCGGTGCCAACCCCGGGCGTAAGATAGAGGTAGGATGCCCTCACGGGCGCCGAAGCTCCTTGACAAACAAAAATTGCAAAACCAAGCCACCCCACAACCCGACACTCTATGGGGCGGCCGCGCCACCGGCCCGCCCCTCCGCTTCCGATCTGCGTTCATCTGCGGGGGTGCCCTTTGGGCCCTGCGGTTTCCGTTTTTCGCGGTTTCCGTCTTTCTATGATATCGTTTGCCGAAGGCGCCCAAATGACACGAATCCTTTGCTTTCTGTTCTCCGCTGCCCTCTTCGCCGCCTCTGCCGGCGCGCAGACGCTCGACGCCGGCAAGAAGCAGTTTGAGGCCCGCTGCGTGGGCTGCCACGGCTCGGACGGCGCCGGCGGGGGGCACGGCCCCAGCTTCCTCGATGTCCGCCGGCCCCGCGCCACATCCAAAGAGGCCCTGCGGGATCTGATCCGCAAGGGAATTCCCGACGCCGGCATGCCGCCCTCCCCGATGTCCGACGCCGAGGCCGACGCGATCGTCGCTTACGTCGATCTCCTGAAGGCGCCGGCGGCCGAGCACCCCGTGGCGGGCGACGCTGCGGCGGGCGAACGGTTCTTTGCCGGCAAAGGGAACTGCTCGAGTTGCCACATGCTGAGAGGCCGTGGGGGCATCCTGGGCCCGGACCTTTCGAACCTCGGGCGCGAGCGGAAACTGGGACAGATCGAGCAGGCGTTGAAGGATCCGGGCGCCGCTCCCGCCAACCCGGCTTTTGGCGGCGGCGGCGGCGGTGGTCCCAGGGGCGGAGCCGCGCCGTCGTTTAAGGCCGTCTCGGTGCGCCTGCGCGACGGCCGCACGCTGCGCGGCCTGGCCAAGTACGAAAGTGCGTTCGACTTGGGGTTGCAGGGCGTCGACGGAAAGTTCCACTCGTTCTCCAAGAACCAGGTGGCGGAATTGACCCGTGAGAAGTCCCTGATGCCGAAGCTGGACGCGCCTCCGGATGACATGCGCAACCTGCTCGCCTACCTCAGCCGCCTCACCAATGACCGGGCCGCCCGAGCCACGCTGACCGGCAGCGCCGAGATGGGCGAGGGGCCGCCGTTTTCCGACATCGCCCGTCCGAGAGCCGGCGAGTGGCCGACCTACCATGGGCAACTGAGCGGGAACCGCCACAGCCCGCTCGACCAGATCAACACCACCAACGTCGCGCAGCTCGCGCCCCGGTGGATGTTCCCCACCCCCGGGGGCTCCCAGCGCGCCCTCGAGGTCACCCCCGTCGTCGTGGACGGAATGATGTACGTGACCGCGGTGAACGAAGCCTGGGCCCTCGACGCCCGGACCGGCCGGCAGATCTGGCACTACAGCCGCCCGCGCACGCAGGGCACCATCGGCGATGCGGGCAGCGGGATCAACCGCGGCGTGGCGGTTCTCCGCGACCGGGTTTTCCTGGTCACCGACCACGCGCACGTGATCGCGCTGCACCGCCTCACCGGCCAGCTCCTGTGGGACGCCGAGATGGCCGATTTTCGCCAGCACTACGGCTCCACCAGCGCGCCGCTGGTGGTCAACGACCTGGTGATTGCCGGCGTCTCGGGCGGAGACGAGGGGATCCGGGGGTTCCTCGACGCTTACAAGGCCTCCACCGGCGAGCGGGTCTGGCGCTTCTGGGCGATCCCCGCGCCGGGCGAGCCGGGGTCGGAAACGTGGGTCGGCCGGGCGCTCGAGCACGGCTGCGGCGCCACGTGGCTTACCGGTACCTACGATCCGGAAGCGAAGCTGCTCTACTGGCCCGTGGGCAATCCCTGCCCGGACTACAACGGCGACGAGCGCAAGGGCGACAACCTCTACACCAACTCCGTCCTGGCGCTCGACCCGGACACCGGAAAGCTAAAATGGTATTACCAATTCACACCACACGACCTGCACGACTGGGACTCGACCGAGACGCCGCTGCTGGTGGACGCCGAGTTTCGCGGCCGGCAGCGGAAGCTGCTGCTGCACGGGGACCGCAACGGCTTCTTCTACGTGCTGGACCGGCTGACCGGCCAGGTGCTGCTGGCGGAGCCGTTCGTCAAGAACCTGACCTGGGCGAGCGGCATCGGCCCGGACGGCCGCCCCAAGCTGTTGCCGGAGTACGAGCCAACGCCGGAAGGAGCGCGGGCCTGTCCGGCCGTGGCCGGGGCCACGAACTGGCCGTCGACGGCGTTTAATCCGGCCACCGGCCTGTTCTACTTGATGGCCGAAGAGTCGTGCAACATCTACACCAAGAACTCGCAGTGGTGGGAGCCGGGCAAGTCCTTCTACGGCGGCGGCACGCGCCGCGCCCCCGGCGTCAGCGGAGGGAAATTCCTGCGAGCCCTCGACCTGCAGACGGGAAAGATCGCTTGGGAGATACCGGAGGTTGGAGGAGGGATTTTGGCCAGCGGCGTGATGAGCACGGCCGGCGGGCTGGTGTTCTATGGGGGCAGCAACGGTGGGACCTTTGTGGCGGCGGACGCGAAGACCGGGAAGCTGCTGTGGCATTTCGACACCGGCCAAGCTTGGAAAGCGGGTCCAATGAGCTACGCCATCGACGGGAAACAGTACGTCGGCATGACGGCCGGTTCGACCATCATGGTGTTCGGGCTGCCGTAAGCGGAGGGAACCCGATGGCCAGACCCTTATCGGTCGGACGGCGAGATGAAGGAGCCTCCATGTACAGCACATTCCGAAGCCGGCCGAGCAACGCCCGGGGGGGCCGCGCTATAATGAGTCGGTATGAAAACCATTGAGCTGCTTGGCGATGTGGACGCCCAGCATTGCTTGAGGGCGCAAGCGCCGGAGGACCTGCCGCCGGGCCCTGTCCGCCTCTTGCTCCTGCTTCCGGAGCAGGACCCAGTGGAGGAAATATGGATGGGCGCTGTCGTCTCGGAGTGGTCCGAAGACCTCAGCGACCCGCGCCAGGATCTGTACACACTGCAGGACGGCCAAGCTCTCGATGGCGCCCGGTGATATTTGCCTGGCCAGCTTCCCGTTTGGGGATGCGCCGGGAATGAAGCTCCGGCCGGTGTTGTTGCTTACCGGACCGGGAGGTCCAATCCCCGAAGTCTTGGTGGCGTACATCTCTTCGGTCGTCCCGTCTGCGCTGCTGCCTTCCGATCTGCTGGTTGATCCCCGTCAACGCGAGTTTCGATCGACCAACTTGAAGACAATCTCAGTGCTACGCATCCACAAGCTGGCCACAATCCACGCCCGGAGCATCGTCAGGAGCCTGGGAAAACTGGACCCGAGTCTGCGCGGCGCCATTGCCGCCAAGCTTCGGCAGCTCCTGGATCTGAGCGCGGGCTGACGCCCGTGGCGGCGGATGCAAAGAGCGGGAAAGTGCTCTGGCATTTCGGCACCGGCCAGAGCTGGAATGACGGCGGGGTCGACCATTATGGTGTTCGGGCTGCCGGGCTGCCGTAAGTCGCTAAGTCCCTTGACTCGCGGGACCTCTGCTGATAGGCTCGGTGCAATGAGACGGGCTTGCTTTTCCACTCCAGTTCTGCTGTTAGCATTGCTTAGTGGCCTCCCGGCCCAGACCGCAACCAAGCTCCCGCCGCCTGCCAGCCTGACGGTGGACTATGACCAGCACGTCAAGCCCATCTTCGCGGCCAAGTGTTTCGGCTGTCACGGGCAGGCCCAGCAGCAGTCCGGCTTCCGTCTCGATCTCCGCCAGAACGCTCTCCGTGGCGGCGACTACGGCGTCGTCATCGTTCCCGGCAATAGCGCCGAGAGTAAGCTGATCCTCCGATTGTCCGGCCCCGACGCCGGCCTGCAAATGCCGCCCACCGGCCCGCTGCCGCCCGAAGACATAGGCATCCTGCGCGCCTGGATTGACCAGGGCGCTGACATGCCGGGCCGCGCCAATGAGAAGGTGGAAGAAAAGAAGCCCACGGACCCCAAGGTTCAGGCCTTCCTGAACGCCATCCACCGTCACGACGTCGTCGCTGTCCGGAAGGCGATCGCCGCCGACAAATCTCTCGCGCGGTCGGCCGACGCTTCCGGCTCGACGGCGCTCATGCACGCCGCCTACTCCGGCACTCTCGACATCATGCGCACCCTGCTCGGCGCCGGCGCCAACCCCAACGCACAGAGCGAGCGTCACGCCACCGCTCTCCACTGGGCCGTCGCCGACGCCGCCAAACTGAAGCTCCTGGTTTCCAAAGGCGCCGCCGTCGATGCCAAAACAGTGGAAGGCCGGACCGCTCTTTATATGGCCGCCACGCAGGCCGCCGGCGCGCCCATGGTCCAGGTTCTTCTGGAAGCCGGCGCCGACCCCAACGCTCGGACCATTACCGGCTCCACGCCGCTGTTCCCCGCCGCGGGCGCGAGCTTCGAATCCGCCCAACTCCTGCTCGCCAAGGGCGCCGACCCCAACGCCAAAAGCGAAACCGGCGCCACCGCCTTGATGGCCGCGGCTCCTCGCAGCCCGCGCGCCGTTGCCCTACTCGTCGCCCGAGGCGTTGACGTGAATGCTCGTACCAAGCGGGGCGAGACCGCCCTCGCCAACGCCGCGAACCGTGGCAACCTCGAGTCGGTCAAGCTTCTGCTCGACAAGGGCGCCGACGTGAATTCTGTCGACTACCGCGGCTACAACCCGCTGATGCAAGCCGCGTACTGCGATAGCGCCTCCGCCGAGCTGATCCGCGTGCTCCTGGCCAAAGGCGCCAACGTAAACGCCACGGGCGAAGGTGAGACCCCGCTCAGCCTTGCCGCCAAACGCGGCGAAACCGAAGTTACCCGCCTCCTCCGCGAGGCGCAAACAGCCGGCCGGCAGGCTTCTGTCGCCGCCAACAGGTAGGAGTCGCCCATGCGCACCGTTCACGCTTTGTTTGCAGCCTCGCTCCTGATCCCCGCTGTGGCGCACTCCGCCGATCTCCCGTCGGCCACCCTCCGTGCGGCCGCGCAGAAAGGCCTGGTGCTGCTCGAAAAGACCAGCCCCACCTTCCTCAAGAAGGGCGGTTGCAACTCCTGCCATAACCAGATGCTCCCCGCCGCTGCCCAAGCTTTCGCGCGCCGGCGCGGCATCGCCACCGGCGAAACGATCGCGCAACTCCCGCCGGAAGTTTCCGAAGCCACCACCGAGCGCACCATCGAGTACTCCACGGTCAGCGCTAACTCCCTCGGCTACGAGTTGTTCGCCTATGCTGCCGCCAACCGCCCCGCCGACGCCCGCATTGAGGCCCTGGTCTACTCTGTGAAGTCCGCGCAGGAACCCGAGGGCCTTTGGCGCACCACCGGCAACCGCCCGCCGATCACCTTCGACGACTTCACCACCACCGCCTACGCCATCTTCGCATTGAATACCTACACGCCCGAGGTGCAGCGCGCCGACAGTGAGGCCCGCGTCGCCCGCGCCCGCTCGTGGCTGCTCGAAGCCAAGCCACAGACCACCCACGAACGCGCCTTCCACCTGCTCGGTCTCGTGTGGTCCAAGGCCGGCCGCGACTCCCTCGAAAAGGCTGCCCGTGGCATCCAAGCCATGCAACGCAAGGACGGCGGCTGGTCCCAGCTCCCCGCCATGCCCAGCGATGCCTATGCCACCGGCATGACGCTGTACGCTCTCTATGAGGGCGGCGTCCCCGTCACTGACTCCACTTACCAGGCCGGACTTCGCTACCTGCTCGACACCCAAGCTCCCGACGGCACGTGGCACGTCAAAACCCGCTCGCTGCCCGTCCAGCCCTACTTTGAAAGCGGCTACCCCTACGGCCACGACCAGTGGATCTCCGCCGCCGGCGCCGCCTACGCCACCATGGCGATCGCCGCCGCAGTCGACCTCCAACGCACGGCCCAGCGCTAAGGCCGCACCCAGGTCGGCGCCCCTACGCCATCATGGCCATCGCCGCCGTCGTCGACCTCCAACGCACGGCCAGCGCTGAGGCCGCACCCAGTCGGCGCCGCCTACGCCACCATGGCCATCGCCGCCGCCGTCGAACCCCTACGCACGGCGAAGCGCTGAGGCCGCACCCAGTCGGCACTGACTACGCCACCATGGCGATCGCCGCCGCGGTCGACCTCCAACGCACGGCCCAGCACTGGGGCCGCACCGAGTTCACGGCGGTCTCGTGAGTACCGTCACGCCACAGGCTGATCCGCTTCCGCATTGCACTCCCCATGAGAGTTTCTGCCGGAAGGCCACCTGGCGCGGCGCCACGATTGCGATACTTGGACTTGCCGGGCTCCGGCGGGCCTTAGAGTACAGAAGGAATGCAGAGGGTAAAGGAGGAAAGCAGATGAGCGTACGGAAAGCCAATCTCTACGCGCTGTGCATGCTCTCTTTACTGGCCGCCTTGGGGGCGCCTGGCCAACCGCTCGCCGCGCAAGAAAGGCGCTTGCTCTACGTGGCCACCCCCGGCATCCGGAACTACGTAGACTATGGCGGCGTCGGGGTCATCGTTTTCGACATCGACAATGGTCACCGCTTCGTCAAGCGCATTCCCACCTGGCAGTTGGCGGCGGGGAAGGAACCCGAAAACGTCAAGGGCATCGCGGCCAGCGCGAAGAACGGAAAGCTCTACGTCAGCACGTACAAGCGGCTGGCTTGCATCGATCTGCTCACGGAGAAAATGGTTTGGGAAAAGGAATTGGAGGGCGGTTGCGACCGCATGGCGATCTCCCCCAACGGCCAGAACCTTTACGTGCCGTCGTTCGAAGGGGCGCATTGGAACGTGGTGAATGCCGCAACGGGCGACGTCATGGCGAAGATCGTGACCAAGTCCGGGGCCCACAATACGACATATGGCCTCGACGGCACGCGCGCCTATCTCGCCGGCATCCATTCGCCGCTTCTTTCCGTGGCCGACACCACGACCCACACGGTCGCGAAGACGGTTGGGCCATTCAGTAACTCCATCCGTCCGTTCACGGTCAACGGAAGCCAGACACTCTGCTTCGTCAATGTGAATGGCCTGCTGGGATTCGAAGTGGGGGACCTGCGGACGGGCAAGATGCTGCATCGAGTCGAGGTCCAGGGCTACCAGCCGGGTCCCGTGAAGCGCCACGGGTGCCCCAGTCACGGCATCGCCATGACGCCGGACGAGAAGGAAATATGGGTCGCCGACGGGCACAACAACACAGTGCATATCTTCGATGCCACCGTTATGCCGCCCAAACAGATCGCCAGCATCAAGGTCCGGGATCAGCCCGGCTGGATTACCTTCAGCATTGACGGGCGGCGGGCCTACCCTTCGAGCGGCGAGGTGATCGACACGCGCACCAAGGAGATCCTGGCGACCCTGGAAGATGAAGCCGGCAGGCAGGTTGAGAGCGAGAAGTTGCTGGAAATCGTATTCGCGAATGGGAAGCCCATCCGCGCCGGAGATCAGTTCGGCATGGGAGCGAAGCGGTAGGATCTTCAGCCGCCTTCATCATCGACCGCGATGGCGAGCGGCCCAGGATGTGCTCGATCCGATCGCCGAGGGAAACGCATTTTCCAGCAGAGGGCCGGAGGAGTTAAGGCAGCGCCTGGCGCCGGCCGCTTTCGAGCTGGGGCGCCATCCAGGCCCGTGAGGCCGAGTGGTCTCCGGCTACCGCAGCGCTCCAATCTGGTAGTCCAGCACGGCGTGCTGGATCTGGTATTCGTATTTCGCCCCGGCGCTGGCTATCTCGGCCGAGGTCTTGTTCAACTGCGCCTGGCTCAGCTCGACGATGTTGCCCAGCCCCAGGTCATAACGCGCCTGGGCCAGATCGAGAGCCTGGGTGGCTTGATTGAGAAGCTCCGCCGTGACGCTCAGCCGCTCGTAGGCCGTGCTGGCGTTCAGCCAGGCGACCCGCACGTCGCGGGCACTGGTGTTTTCGAGGTCGCGAATGGTTTGCTCCGCTGCCTGGGCCCGCAGGTCGGCTTCGGCCCGGCGGGCGGAAAACAGGTGGCCGTTGAAGACGGGAATATTCACGTTGACCCCGGCGGCGCTGTAGCGGTTGTGCACGTTGTCATCGTGGCCGGGGACCACGCCCGCCGCCCCTACGGCGCTGATGGTGGGGAACGAAAGCTCTCGCTCCGCCCGGGCGAACTTCACGGCGCCGTCCCGGTTGAAGCGAGCGCCGGCCAATTCGGGACGGTCGCGCAACGCCTGGTCCACCAGCGGGGCCGGGTCGGAAGGCAGGCGGTCCGGCAAGGGTTCTTCCGCCAGCTCGTAGGTTCTCTGCTCGCGGAATCCCAGGTCGGTGGAGAGCTCGGCGAAGCTTCCCCGAATGTCGTTCTGCGCGCTCAGCAACAATAGCTTGGCCTCGGACAGATTCACGCTGGCAAAGCTGACGTCGAGGCCCGACTTGAGCTTGCTCTGGGCGAGCGCCGTCACCTGGTCGACGATCAACTGGCGGGCCTTCACGGTTTCCTCCGCCACCCGCAACACGCTCTGCGCCCGCAGGGCGGCGTAGTAGGCCCGATCGAGCTGAACCAGCACCTGGGCGCGCGTGGCCTGCACGGTTTGATCTTGGGCGCGCGCGTGCAGCCGGGCGCTTTCGGTGAGGTTGCTGGTGCGGCCGAAGTCGGTCAAAAGCTGGCTCGCCGTCACGCCGGTGGCGAAGCGGTCGAAGACGGTCGGGTTGTTCAGCAAGCCGGCGGCGATCCGCGAGTTGCTGATCGCGCCGGCGCCGGTCACACTGCCGTAGAAGTTCGGAAAAAACGCCGAGCGAACCTCGATGGTGACCTGGTTGGCCGCCAACGCGTTGAGCAAGGCAGCGCTCACCTGCGGATGGTTCTTTCCCGCAATCGCTTCCGCCTCTTTGAGCGTGAGCTTCGGCGGGGCCTGGGCGGATGCGACCGCGAGCGGGAGCAGAAGCCAGAGCCAGCGTCTCATGGGGCCTCCTGGCCGCCTTCCGTCTCCCGGCGATGCAGCGACCCGGCCTGCGTGTCGCGGTTGCGATAAGTCAGCAGGTAGCCGGCCGGTACCAGAATGACCGTGAATACCACCGAAAGAGTGAGGCCACCGATGATCGCCCGCGCCAGCGGAGCGTAGGACTCACTGCCGGCGCCGAGCTTCAGCGCCATCGGCAGCAGGCCGATGATGGTGGCGAGCGAGGTCATCAGCACCGGCCGCAGCCGCACGCGGCAGGCCAGCGCTACCGCCTCGTGGACCGACATGCCGTCGCCCCGCAGCCGGCGCGTGAACTCCACGATCAGAATGCTGTTCGACACCGCGATGCCCACCAGCATCACCACTCCCATCAGCGACATCACGTTGAGGGTCGTGTTGGTGAGGTAGAGCGTCCAGATCACTCCGGCGATGCCGGGCGGGACGGCCAGCAGGATGATGAAGGGATCGAGGAAAGACTGAAACTGCGCCACCAGGATCAGGTAGAGCAGCACGACGGACAAGAAAAGCCCCAACCCGAAGCTCCGGAACGACTCCCGCATGCTTTGCACCATGCCGTGCAGCGTCACGTCAGAGCCCTCCGGAATTTTGGTGTGGGCGATGACGCGGTCGATTGCGTTGGCGATCTTGCCCAGGTCCTCGCCCATCGGCCGCACGAAAACGTCGATGGTCCGGCGCAACTTATAGTGGTCCACCTCGGTCGGCGAGTTGATCCGGGTGATCTTGCTGACCATGTCCAGCCGCGTCGGGTGCTCGATCATCTTCGAGCGAAGAGGAATGGACTTGAGATCCAGCATGTTCTTCACCTGGAATTCCGGGTACTGGACGGTGAGCATGTAGTCGTTGCCCGTTCTCGGGTCGATCCAGTAGCTCGGCGCGATCATGCCGTTGGAGGTCAGTGCCGTGATGACGTTGTCCACGATTTCCTTCTGGTCGAGGCCCATTTCGGCGGCGCGGGTACGGTCAATGTCGAGTTGGATCGCCGGATAATCGAGGTCTTGCGGGATGAACACGTCAGCTACGTTCGGAATCTTCCTGATCTCGGAGGCCAATTGCAGCGCCGTGTCGTAGCCTCTTCGCAGGTTGACCCCCGCCACCTGCACGTCGATCGGGGCCGGCAGGCCGAGGTTCAGCACGGCATCCACCAGGCCGCCCGATTGGAAGTAGGTGGTCAGCTCCGGCAGCTCTTGTGCCATTCGTTGCTGTACCCGGGCCATGTAATCGTAACTATTGACTTTGTGGTTCTCTTTCAGGCCGACCAGCACGAAGGCCGTATGCATGGCCGAGTTGGTGGTGTAGATGGCCGAAAAGTCAGGCGTGGTGCCGATGTTGGCAACGACCAGGTCCAGATCTTCGGGAGAAACCACTTCCCGAATCAGCTTTTCCACCTTGGACACCTCGGCTTCCGTAACCGCCAGGCGGGTGCCCGAAGGGGCCTTGACGTTGATCACGAACTGCCCGGCGTCGGTGCGAGGGAAGAACGCCAGGCCCAACTCCGGCCAGAGGGCGAAGCTCGCGAGAAATACCACCGCGAAACCGGCCAGGATCACGACTGGCTTTTTCAGTGTGGCGCCGACCAGCTTGTCATAGCCTCTGAGCGTATTTTCAAAGTGGTGGTTGAACCAGGCATTAAAGCGGGCGCTGAAGCCTTTCGGCGGGACGGCGTCCGGGTGGGAACCATGATGGGTGGGAGCCTTGATGAAGTGGCAGCAGAACAGCGGTACTACCGTCATGGCGACCGCGTAAGAAGCAAACAACGACAGCGCCACAGCCAGGGCCAGGGCCGAAAACAGAAAACGGCTGACGCCATAGAGGAAGGTCACCGGGAAGAAAACCACCACCGTCGTTAACGTTGCCGACAGCACCGGCAGCGCCACCTCGCGACCGCCCTTCTCGGCTGCCACATCCGGCGGCTCTCCCATTTCCAGGTGGCGGTAAATGTTCTCCAGCACCACCACCGAGTTGTCGATGAGCCGCGAAAACGCCAGCGCCAGGCCTCCCAGTACCATGCTGTTTATCGAGCTGCCGCCAAACGACAAAGCGATGAACGCGGCCAGCACCGATAGCGGAATCGAGAAGAACACTGCCACCGTCGCCCGCATGCTCCCCAGAAACACCAGAATCATCACTGAGGTCAGGAGCAGCCCGATCGCCCCCTCATGAAGCAGCGTTTCGATGGCCGTCTTGACAAACTCCGATTGATCAAAAACTACCTTGGTGATCAGCTCCTTGGGCACATCGTAGAGATGCGCCACCATCTGCTTGATGCCGTTGACCACGGCGATGGTGTTGGTGTCGCCGCCTTGCTTGAGCACGGAAAGATAGACCGAGCGCTGGCCGTCGACCCGCACCAGGTTGGTTTGGATTTGCTGGGCGTCCTTGGCCGCCCCGATGTCGGTCACCCGAACCGGGTTTTGCCCGACGGTCTTCAGCGGCAAGTCGTTGATCTCCTTGACGGTGCTGAGCTGGCTGTTGGTGTAAATGTTGTAGTCGAGTGAGCCGATCTGGACATCGCCGGCCGGCAAAATCAGATTGGCGTCGTTGACCGCGCGGACCACATCCATCAGGCTGAGCTGATGGGCCTCCAGCTTGTAAGGGTCGGCGTAGACCATGATCTGCCGGTAGAGGCCGCCGAAGGGCTGCGGCACCGAAGCCCCCGGAACGCCGGCGATCTCATTGCGCACGGTAAACTGCGCCAGATCCCGCAAGTCTGTTTCGGTCAACCCGTGGCCTTGGAACGTCACCAGGCAGACCGGCAAGCTCGAAGCGTCGAGCTTCAGCACCACCGGCGGCAGCGTTCCGGGCGGCAGACGCCGCAACTGGGCCATCGCCAGATTCGAGATCGTGGTCACCGCCGAATCGGCGTTGGTTCCCGGCTGGAAATATACTTTGATCACGCTGACGCCGGTGAGCGAGCGCGACTCGATGTGCTCGATGCCGCTGCCCAGGGTGAAGAAGCGCTCGAAACGGCTGGTGATATCGGTCTCCATCTGTTCCGGCGGCATGCCAGAGTAAAACGTGGCCACTGCCACCACCGGGATGTTCATGGCCGGGAACATGTCCACCGGCATCCTGGTGAGCGTCGTAAAGCCCACGACGGCGATCACCAGGCAGACGACCACAATGAAGTAAGGTGTTTGAATGGCGAAGCGCGACATAATTATCGCTCTTGATCCTTGATCGCAGCCATATCGACCAGCTTGGGGCTCACCTGCTGGCCGGGACGGATCTGGTTACGGTTTCCGACCACGACCAAGTCCCCCTCGGAGAGGCCCGCGCGGATTTCGACGCGATTCGACGTTTCGAGACCCAGCGCCACGGGCCGCTCTTCAACGGCGCCGTCGGGTCGCACCAGCAAAACGGTCGGTTTCTCTTCGCCGCCCCCGATCGCCGTCAGCGGGATGGCGAGGGCGTTGTTGTGCTGCTCGAGTGTCAGGTTCACCGTGGCGTACATGCCGGGAACCAGGATGAGATCCGGATTCGGGACGTCGACCTCGGTGTCCATGGTGCGCGTGGAAAGCTGCACCTTTGCGGCGAACCGCGCCACCCGGCCCGCGAACGAGCGGTTAAGAGAAGGAACCTTCACCTCGACCGGTTGACCCACGTGTACGCCCGGCACCGATGACTCCGGCACCGGAAGGATCAGCCGCAGCAGGCTGTTCTGGGACAGGCGCACCAGCGGCATGGCCTGGGTCTGGGAAGCTGTCCCCGCCTGGATCATCGAGCCGGTGTCGGCATAGCGTTTGGTCACCACGCCCGTGAAGGGCGCCGTCACCAGGGTGTACTGGAAGAGGGTTTTGGTCCTGGCCTGCTCGGCCTCCGCCATCTTGACCTGCTCTTCGGCGACAGAAAGCGCCGACCTGGCGGACGCCACCTGGGCTTCCGAAATCAGATCGCGGCTGTGCGCGTCGTCCACTTCCTGCTGCGCCACCAACCCCGGCCGCGTCTTGAGAACATTTATCAAACGCTCCGCCGTCAAGTGCGCGATATCATGCGACGAGTTCGCCCGTTGCAACTCCTCCTTGGCGCGCTCCAGTTCGGCGTTGCTACGCTTCAGGAACGCGGCCGCCCGCGCCAGGTCATCGGCCATCTCGGGGATCTCGAGGGTGGCCAGCAACTGGCCCTCTTTCACGCGGTCCCCGATATCCACGTCGATCTTCTTCACATAGCCCGCGACCTTGGCCATCAGGTCAACCTCTTGATAGGGCCGGAACTCGGCGGTCAGCACCAGATCGCGGGCCAGATCGGCACGGGCGGCCTTCGCTACGGCCACGACAGGCGCCTTCGGTGGATCGCCTTCGCTTTTCGCCGGCTTGGAGCAGGACGGGGCGATCGACAGCAGCGCGACCGCCAAAGGAACACAAACGACTGTGCACGCTTTCTTAAACATTACAAAGTCTCAGCTAGCCCAGCTCCTCGATTGCCGCCCGCAGCTTTTCCGGGGAGAACTCCGGCGAGCGGCACAAACCGATTATCTTCCGTTCTTTGACCAGCAGGCGAGCCGCCACCGCCGGGAGTTGCCCGGCGATCTCCTTCGGTATGGCCAGAATCCCGTGACAGTCCCCGAAAATCAAGTCACCCGGATGTACCGTCAGGCCTCCGACCTCCACCGGGCCGCCGAAATCGATCATGTGGACGTAAGCCCGAGACACCGCCACGTTGCCGGCAAAAAGCGCGTAGCCCATCGACTCGACGGCCGGCAAATCCCGCGCGCCGCCGTTGGTCACCGATCCGACGCATCCCATTGCGCGCAGGATACTGGCGTGAACCTCGCCCACGAAGCCGCCAAGACCCGGCCTGCCGTCGATATCCTGGACCACCGTGACCCGGGGCGAGGGTATTGTCAAGATGTTATTCCACCAATCGGTGCGCTCAAAATACGAGTGTCCGACCGGCGGCGGCCCCGAGCAGCGGATCCGTCCGGTGGCTGCGTAGCCCAGCATCGGCGGCAGCTTGTCGAACAGGCAGCGAATACTCGCGTCGGCAAAGCCTTCGTTGCGCAGCCGCAAGTCGAACGTCTCGATGGCGTTCGAGAGAGTACAGGCGTCCAGTCGCCGGATCGATTCGAGCTGATCGAAAGTTAGAATATCGGGCAAGCCTTCCCTCCTTCCGAAAAGGCGAACCAAATGTCAGGCGTTGGATAGGGTACTAGGAAACCGCGGGCGGAGGACGGAAATAAAAGGGGAGCAAAATGCAGAACGGCTTGGGCCGAGGGGTCTCCTTGGCGGCTACGGGAGGACCGGAAGCGCGCCAGTCCGGATCGAACGGGGCTGCTTCCATGTTGCGGACGGCCGGCGCCTCTTCCATCCGGCATTCCTTCATCTTCGTGGCTTTGGCCAAGTGCCCGGTAGGGCCATCGGGATAATATTGACTCAGTTTGGCCTGCGTGGCAAGCACCAGCAGCAGCGCCGCCAGCAGGTAAACGCCTGCCCTTGTCAGGAAGCGATAGATGTATGCGACGGGCTTCACCGCGTTGTTTCAACTATACGATGGCTCGGGCGGGCTGTCAATCGGCGTTCCGGTTCAGCAGGTTCAGCACCGATTCCGCAACGAAGAGCGGGAGTAGGCCGGAACTGATGTGTTTGGCTGGGGCTTTCAAGGTTTGTGGGGAGGAGAGCGGACCCGTTCAGACGCTGGCCAGGTCGATGCCGTACTTCCTCATTTCCTCATCGTAATACCGGCGGAACAGCAGGTCCCACTCCTCGCTGCCCTCCGGGATTTCGCGCTTTTGCGACTTGATCTTCACGCGCGCGGCGTGGTCGATCTTGTCTTCGGTGAGCAGCATCTCGGTGAAGGTCCGCACGATCTCCAGCCGCACGTCATTCCACTCCATCTTGAATTTGACTCGCGGCGTGCGGCGCAGCAGCGCGGCCAGCTTGTGGGAAAGCTCGTTGACCTTGTCGCGGGAGAGCTTCATGTGGTCGCCGGTCTCGCGGCCGGAGGCGCGGATGATCTTGCGCTCGGCGAGCAGGATCTTCTTGGTGCGCTTGAACATCTCCTGGTAGCTGACGCCCTCGCGCCGCATGTATTCGCCATACTGGCCGAGAATCTCGCGCACCTCGTCGTTGACCTGGTCTTCGACGGAAAGCTCGTCCGTGATCAGGTCCTGGATGGCCCCGCGCACCGCCTCCGGATCGCCCATCTCCAGCGGGTCGTCCGCCAAACGCTTGGTCATCTGCCGAGACAAATAAGCGATAAACGCCCTGGAAAGCAGCATGTTTGAAATTCAGTGTAACATACGGCGGGCCGGAGCCCGCCGTTCCGAGGCCAGCCGCGGGGATCTCTCAGGTTCCTCGCGCCCCGCGCCCTGTGTGGCCGCAAAGGCCTGTTCCCCGGGAGGTGCTCGTACGGGAGTAGCCAGGGATGGAATTGCACGGCATTACACGCTGTCGCTGCCCATCGCCGGATCCCTCGACCCTAGACCGGAGCTATCCCAGCCGCATCTTGCTGAAAAGGCAATGCTTCTTGACACTACCTCTTTAGCCGGCTGAGGAAGGTTCTCCGGCCCGAACAATGGGACCACCGATGGAAAAGACGGAACAAATCGACCGGTCTTGGTGTCTACAGCGGACGTGAGGTTAAGCGGAGTACTCCTATTCCTCCTGGCTTGCGTTTCTATCGTTCATGCCGCCGACGTTTCTGGCACATGGACCGGCGAGATGCGAGAAGATCTCGGCCAGATTGGCAATCAGAAGCTCGTCTTCAAGCTAAAACAGTCTGGCGATCAGGTGTCCGGGACGGCAGGTCCTGGCGAGAATGCCCAGAGCCCAATACAGGATGCCAGGCTCCAGGGAGACCACCTGACGTTTTCCGTGACCGGCCCTGGCGAGTCTGGGGCTGGCTCAGGCCCGACCTGGAAGTTCGAGCTTACGGTCTCCGGAGAACGACTGGATGGACGTGCGGAGGGTACACTTAAGGGTCAATTCCTGGGGAAGGTGAAAGTAGTGATGTCCCGCCGGATTTAGGGCCCGCTCGGCTGCGAGCGGCCGGCGGCGCTTTTTTGGTAATCGTTTCGGCACACGGCAAGTTCCTGAGGTCAGCCCGGTCGTGTTCTCAAGATCGAGAGCTTGCTCTGGCTTGAGGTAGACGCCGGGGCAGGACGACCGGCAGCGACAACGACTATGCTGCGCAAAGCCGCCCTCCGTCGGGATTCGCCTCGCGGGGGAAACTCGGAATTGGGGATCGGTCCGGAGTGCTCTCGATTCCGCTCTACGCAAGTGGCGAAATAACTGCCCAACGCTCGGATCTTGGACGCATAATAAAGGCATGCGTCGCAGGACATTTCTCTTCGGCGTAAGCGCGTCAACCCTACTCCCTGCGCTTCAGACTCGAACCGCTGAAGCGTCGCTCGGAATGATTGCATTCGTCCAGGGGGGAGATCTCTGGTTTCGGGTCTTGCCCGACGGGCAGCCCAAGAAATTGGCTACTGGCCCGCGCATTCACGCACCCCGTTTTTCGCCTTCCGGTGAGTGGATCGCTTACCACAGCGGAGGCGCCCTGCACATTATCCGCAGAGATGGCAGCACGGCCAAGCAATTGCCTCCGGGAGAGAGCATCTGGCTGCCCGCCGGTGACGTGCTCGCAGTCGCGAACAGCTAAGGTCTCAGATTATTCCGTCCCACAAACGGCTGGAATGCTCCCCAGCTCGTCACGAGAGAAGAAGGTGTTCCCGTCTTCAGCCCGGACGGCACACAACTTGTCTACTCCAGTGCTGCTGAGAAGGGGCGAGGCCCTGGTGGAGAAACGATGCGCGACGGACAGCTTTGCCGGTTTGTTCTCACCGACGCGGAGCGCAAACCACAATCTCTCGTCTCGAAGCACCTGACCGGCCTGCTCCCGTATGCCTGGAGTCGGGATGCTAAGTACGTCCTCTATTGGGAGGACCCCGATTTCTCTGCGTCCATAATGGCTGACGGGCTCGATCTCTTTCGCACTCCAGTCGCAGGTGGATCATCGCAGCCTTTGGGAGTCACTGTCTTAGTACACGATGACATGCTGGCGCTCTCACCAACTCAAAACAAATTGGCCGCTACGGTCGGGGCCGGGCGCGAGACGTGGTCCGAAAAGCGCATCGCTACAATCGATCTCGATACCGAGGCGCTCCGTTACTTGACAGATGAGAATACGAGCGCGATTTGTCCTTCCTGGTCGCCGGATGGAAAGCAGATAGCGTATGTGGCGGCCGCGAGTGGCGCTTTGGAGCGCATGAAACAGCCGATGGGTCTTGCACAGGCCAAGCCGCATCTCGAACAGCGCCGCATCTGGGTCGCAGACGCGTCGACCGCTAGCAGGCCCAAACAGATCACCAAGGATGATCGCTATCGAGACGAGGAGCCGATGTATTCAATTGGCGGCGCCCACATTTTGTTCTGTCGCATGGACCGCGACGGCAGCGGAACCTTGTGGCTGATGAGCGCCACCGGTGAGAATCTGATTCAACTCTCAGGACCACTACCGCTCGAAGGCAGTTGGTTTGGTTACTACGGCTACATCGATTGGCGTCGGACGTTCGACTGGTTTCGCAATCCTGTGTAGTATTACATGCGGTGGATCTCCGCTGAAGTGTCATCGCATCAGGGCTGTCATCAACCCTGTTTCGGGTGGGATTCATCCTTAATTTAAGACTCTGCGCCGAAAGGGTTCCCATTCGGTCCAAGGCGGTTCGTGTTCTTGCAGGCAAGGAACTGGGCCTTTACGGTCGTGGGGAGGAAAGCCAGTACAATCGGGGGAGCCCACGCGAGGATGACGGGTCACTCCTGCCGCAAGGCGGAAGCCGGGTTGATGCGAACCGCTCGCCAGATCGGAGGCGCAGCGGCGAGAACGGCGGTGGTTGCAATCAGCAGCAGAGCGGAGCCGAGGGCGACGGGATCCGAAGGCCGCACCTCGTACAGCACTTGCCGAATCCATCGCGCCGAGGCGCCGTAAGCGGCGAAGCCCAACACGATGCCGGCCGTGACGAGCAGCAGCATTTCGCCCGAAAGCAGCCGTACGATGCGGGCAGGGTCGGCGCCGAGCGCAACGCGCACGCCGATCTCGCGTGTGCGCGCCCTCACCGCGAAGTCCAGCGCGCCGTAGAGGCCGATGGCCGCCAGCAGCGCCGCGATCGCGCCGAAGATCGAAGACAGCGCCGCAAGCAGCTTCTCCTGCCACAGCGATGTCTCCACCTCCTGGCGCAACGTCCTCACTTCGACAAAGGGCAGCTCCGGGTCGAGCGAGCGTAAGGCCTCGCGAACCGGGGCGATGATCGCCTCGGGCTGCTGGTGTGTGCGCAAGTGCAGAATGAAACCGGAGTCGAAGCCGTTCACAACGGGGCTGTAGACCGTCGGTTGGATTTCTTCCCGTAAGGAGCGGTACTTGGCATCGCTCACCACGCCGATGATTTCCGAGTCAGGCTTCGCGATGCCGTTCAGCCCGCTGCCGAGCCGCTTTCCAATCGCGTATTCGCCTGGGAAAAAGCGCCGCGCGAGCGTCTGATTGACGATCACTTTGCGCGGTGTCTGCTTGTTCTCGTCGGACCAGGTGAAGTCGCGGCCCGCAACCAGGCGCATGCCCATCGTCTCGAAGTAACCGGGCGTTACGGCGTTCAGGCTGGTATTCAGGAAGTCGTTCCTGCCGATCGGCGTCCCGGCGGCGCCGAAAGTGCCCTTCAGTCCGGTGCCACGCATGAGCGCCCGGCCGGCGATGCTGGCGGCGTCGACCGAGGGCAGCGAGCGGGTTTTCTCCAGCAGTTCCCTACTTAGAAGCCGGGCGCGATC
>JBGOUJ010000054.1:0-21123 GCA_041477005.1 Terriglobia bacterium
ACAAGAGGACGGATCTTTTCCAGCCACTCCCAGTCGAGATAGGGATACCCACCGGAGACACGATAGGGATTGCTCGCTGGGGCCCCTCGCCCGCCGGGCCGCCGGTTCGCTGCTGGAAGGCCGGCGCGCGTTGACAAGTTTCGGTCATGCAGCGACCGCTCGCGGACCCCGGTGGCGAGCTGGTTATCGGCCGTCAGCACGATGGCCCGGCAACCCACGGCTTGAGCGCGCTCCAGCAGCTCCCGGTTGTCTTCCACCTCTGGTCCTCGCGGGTAATGCTGATACCAGAAGGGGCCGGTGGCCGCCGCGGCGGTCTTTTCGATCGGGAAACTGGAATTGATGCTCACGATCATCGGGGTGTTGGATGCCGCTGTAGCGCCCTGGTGAGTGGCCATCTCGCCTTCCGGGTGCAGCAGGCCGTGGCCGGCGCTCGGGGCAATCAGGATGGGGAAGGCCATCTTGGTGCCCAGCACCTCGGTTGCCGTTTGCACCGAGCTCACATCCGCGATCGCTTTGGGCGCCAGCTCGACCCACTCGAACGCCTCCCGGTTGCGCCGCAGCGTAAACTCGCCTTCCACGCCGAGAGCCGTATAGTTATAAGCGGCCCGGGTCACTTTGGCGTAAGCCACTGGCTCAAAGTCAAAGGTCGTGACCAGTTCGTTCAAGCCGGGAACGCGGCTGTGGTCCCGGAACGGATCCTGCTGCCCTCGGAGAAGTGGGGAACCAGCCAGAAAGGCCCCCAAGCTCCGCAGCGCCGAACGCCGCGTCAGCGAAGAGCGCCATTGATCTTCAAGCCCTCCCATCGACCCTCCCGATTTCCACACAGACATTCTTTCACCAGGGCTGCGGTCGCTTGGAATACCTGCGACCGGCTTCCGCGCCCTCGGGGCCCCCTCCCCCGATCATGACTCCATCCTTAATCTGTGCGGCCGCATTCTCGGGGCGAATGGTATCCAGAAAGAAAATCTTGTTGGCCTTGCAAGCAGCGAACACCTTGGCCCGCGCCGCCACGAGCGCGGCCGGCATCGAACCTCCAGCTCCTCTGGAGACGCCGAGCGACAGCCCCATGTCGCCAATGCCCCACTCGGCGAAGGCGATACCTGGGACCTTCAGATTCTGCTCCGCGTTGGCAAGCGCGTACTTGTCCTCCAATTTGAGGCCGATCAGTAGTTCTCCGTTGGGGTTGAGCGGCCAGACGTCGGCTTTCTGATTATATTCGTCGGTCGAGATCCCCCAGATCTTAGCCGCGGTGGTTGACCCATGAACCCCCCGGCGGCCCTCGTTGATTCCGCTATCCACGCCCTGCTTGTGAATGGGAAGGCGTACGGCTTCCACAAAGGCCCTTACCGCTCCGGGCGTATCCGCGTGGCAGAGAAGGATACCGTGGACTCCCGTGGCAAGCACTTGCTGGAACATCCAGGCATTGGCGCGGACCGTGGCTTCGTCGGTGCCATTGACGGGCACGTTGACGATGACCGCCGGCGTGCGATGCCCGCTCTTGGTCGGACCGCCCTTCACCAGCCCCCGCATGTACTCGGCCAGCCCTTTCACGTCGAACGGAGCGTGCTCCATGTCGTAGCTGATATAGTCGGCCCATGTTTGGGCGTCTTTCACGCCCTGCTCAAAACTGCCTGCCGTCCCTTCGTGCGAGCCAGTGTAATAAATCGGCTGGCCCTGCGACAGCAGGTCGATCCCCTTGTTAATGTGCTTCGGCGTCTGGGCTGCGGCGGTAGCGACCGCCAGGATCAGCCCCAGGCCCACGCGAGCATACATCCACCGTGTCATCATGTGTTTCCCCCTGTCTCACCTGGATTTCCATTGTGGACTCCAGGGTGGCTGCCAGTATACACCGCCCGGCCTACTTCTGCGGCGCGTCGTATCCAGCTTCCTATCCAGCTTTTAGATGAACGAAATCCAGGTGGGGCGCGGGGCGCAGGGTAGGGGCGCCCGCCGCCGTTTTCGTGGTTGTTAGAACTCGAACTTCAGCGACACCTGCATCTCGCGCGGATCGCCGAATGCATTCACGCGGCCGAAGGGGTTTGCCAGGGTTCCCGGAGCGCCGATATTGGGGTTGGTCACGTCCCGCATCGTGGTGTCGATGGTGCGCCAGTTCCCGTGGTTGAAAAAGTTGTAAGCATCCGCGCGGAGCACAATGCCCGCCGACTCCAGGATCTTGAATCTCTTGGAAAGAGAGAAGTCGACGTTCCAAAGGCCCGGCTGCCGGACCATCATACGCGGCGCGGTGCCAAACCGCGGTTGCGTCACGACCTGAAACGCGTCCGTATTGAAGTAGCGAGCCTCGGTACGGTCTCCGCGGGACAGATTTGGGTTGGCGACCAGGTCCGGCCGGTCGAAGCGCGACCACGAGTCCGCCCTGCCGGTGCCATCGCTGACCTGCGTGGCGTTTCCGGTCTGCGCCGTGATGATGAAATTCGTCTGCCACGCGCCCAGCACTTTGCCCAGCGCGCCATGCTGATCCGTGCGATACGGAATCCCGTAAACCACGGCCGAGGTCAAGCGCTGGCGAATATCGAAGGTGGTAGAGGACTTGTCGAGCTTGCGGTTGGAAAGGAAATGGAACGTCCCGGGATTACCCACGCCGACCGCGCTCTGCCCCTGCTCGGCATCGCTGATTGCATGGCCCCAGGTGTACGAGACCAGGAACTGGGCCGCCTTCACCCGCCGCTCGAACTTCGTCTGCAAAGAGTGATACTGCCCCGAGCCATCGGACATTCGCCAGCTAATGGAGGAGAAGCCGGGGCGGATCAGCGCAGCCGTCCCCAGAACGTACTTGGAGTTGAAATCGCCAGGGGTATTGAGGTCCTCCGAGGTGAAAATCTTGTTGGCCTTGTTGGCCACGTAAGCAACCTCAAACGTGTTGGCGCCGATACGATGCTGCACGGCGAGGTTCCACTGCTGCACGTACGTGTCGCGGGCCTTAGGGTCGACGGCATCCACGGCCACGCGCGCTGGAATGCTGGCGCTGCCCAGGGAAAAGTTACTCCAGAATAAGGTGGGCTGCGGATTGGTGGCCAGCGCGGGCGCGGTGAAATCGCGAGTAAAGCCAAAGCCGCTGTAGGCGGCATCGGCAGCGCCAATGCCGCCGGGGGGCGGGTTGATGGCGTTGAGAATCGGCCCGCTGGGATGCTCCTGCTCGTAGTAAATTCCATATCCGCCGCGCACGACGGTGTTCTGGAGGCCCAAGGGCCGCCACGCAAAACCGAAGCGCGGACCCCAGTTGTTGCCGTCACCGAACTTCGTCGCTCGCCCGCCCTGCGCATCGGTGGCGTTCTTGGCGTACACGATTTGATTGGTGGACAGATCGAAGTTCGCCCAGTGGTTGTTCTTTTCTATCCAAGGCTGGAAATAATCGTAGCGGATGCCCAGGTTCAAAGTGAGAGTCGGCGTCACTTTGTAATCGTCCTGGAAATAGCCCGCATACCAGAACTGGTTCGGAGTGCCGTGCAAGGGCGCAATCCCCACCGAGGCCGCCGAGACATAGCCGAGCATGAAGTCGACAAAGCCCTCGTTGGTGTAAGCGCCGCCGGGGGCGCTCCCAAAATTAAAAGAACCGCGGCCGGTCAATGTCTCAATGAACACGTCGTTGCGGCGCATCACCGTGACGCCGGTTTTCAGCGAGTGTTTGCCGTGAATGATCGACAGGTTGTCCGCGAATTGCCAGATCTGTCCGCCATTGGGATTCCAGGGTGCGCCGGTGCGCAGCCCGGGCAAACCCAGAGACGTATTGCTCTGTGAAATGCCGAAATTCGGCGGCCCCCACTCCAGCGGATCCCGCGTCAGCGGAAGCTGATCGGCCAGGCCCAGTTGGGTGCTGATGTCGTTCTTGAAGCTGGTTTCCAGCGCCTCAAAGGTCATACTGCGATTCCAGCCGGCGCGCGCTTCGTTAAAGATGCTGGAGGAGAAAACGTGAGTCTCCGAGAGGCTGAGGTTCTGGTTGTGCCGGTTGCGTTTGTAGCTGCGATCGCCGCTGCCGGGGCCGAAGAA
Organism: Terriglobia bacterium; assembly: GCA_041477005.1. Taxonomy (GTDB): domain Bacteria; phylum Acidobacteriota; class Terriglobia; order Bryobacterales; family JACQDG01; genus JBGOUJ01. Next base: position 4,006 of record JBGOUJ010000054.1, read on the forward strand.
CGGAAACAGGTCGCCCACAAAATCGTGGTTGAAGTTATAAATGTAACGGCCGTAGAAGGCATCTTTGTCGGAGATATGGTAGTCAATGCGTCCGGTCACCTCGTTGGTGGTGATGCCGGCCGGGCTGATCGGCCCCTGGAAGTTGTTCACGAGGCCGGGAGCGTTCGGCAATGGAACCAGTTGCAAAACCTTGGCCGAGGTTGGGCTGATGAAGCGCGCCATGTTGCTCGGATCGGGGAAAAGGCCGGTCGAAGCGCCCGACGCGCTGAGCGGGTCCTTCAGAGCCGGACGAGCGGCGGTGATCAGCTCGCTGAAGTCGCCGTTGCGCATTCTGGCAGTGGGCACGGTGCGCTGGCCGAACTGGCCGGAGCGGACGCCCCGAATGCCCTCAAAGTTGGCGAAGAAGAATAGCTTGTCTTTGCGAATCGGCCCGCCCACTCCGCTGCCGAAGATATTGTTGCGGACGACCGGCTTGCGCGAAGTGATGAGCTGGTTCAAGGCGATCTGCCGGGCCTGCAGGTTCTTCGCGTCCATCTGGAAGGCGTTCAGCTTATCGTTTTGCAGGTAGTCGTAAGCGTGCCCGTGGAAGCGGTTGGTGCCGCCGCGGGTGACGATATTGACCGAGGCGCCGGCCGCCCCGCCGTATTCGGCCGAGTTCGAGTTGATGAGCACCTTCACTTCCTGCACCGCCTCCAGCGAGGGATCGAACGCCCGCGTGCCTCCATCAAAGTTCATGCCCTCGATGCCGTCGTAGTAAAACTTGTTCGAAAGGTCGGTGAGCCCGTTGACGCTCAGCGAGACCCCGTTACGGCGCACGAACCCCGAATCCCGCTGCGCCTTGCTGTTGTTGTTCACAAAGTAAGCGCCGGGCGCGAGCAGCGTGGCGCCGATGATCTGCCGGCCGACAAACGGAAGCTCCGTGACCATCTGCTGGTCGATGGTGGTGGCGACGGTGGCTTCTTCGGTCTTGAGCTGGGCCTCCCGGCCCGTTACCGTCACGGTTTCACTGACCTCGCCGACCGAGAGCGTAAGATCCACGCGCACTTCCTCGCTGGTCGAGACCTTCACGTCATCCACCTGCGTGGTCTTGAAGCCCTGCAGCGCGCCCGTGACGCGATAGGTGCCGAACACCAGAAACGGCACCCGATAGGTGCCACTCGGCCCGGTCGTGACGGTCTTGGTGACGTTGGTGCCGACGTTCGACACGCTAACCTGCACATTCGGCGTCACCGCACTTGTGGAGTCCATAACCACCCCACTGATCGACCCGGTGATCTCCTGCGCGGGTGATGCGGGCGCAAGAACAAGCAGCAGGCCGACGCTTGCAAAAAGATAATTGATCCTCATAGATCTCCTCCCCACGGTAGCCGCATTGTAGCACTCTTCCAGACGAAAAGGGGGCGCAAGCTCGACAAGATGAGCTATAATGTTTGCGAGCCGAACTCCACCCGGAGGCGGAGGACCCAAGCCGTTGGGGCGCAGTCCCGGTCGAAACCGGGACAGGGTACTTTCAAGCCCTAGCCCGTCAGCTAACTTCGCAGGCTGATTTGAGAGTCACTCCAGAGTGGAGTGAACCTGGGGGTTTTCTCCTGTGCCAGCACAGAATATGACGAAGGCGACCAAGGTGGTCGTCGCCACCACCGTCATGCTGTCCTTCATTTCCTTCTGGAGGGCGGCGGCCATCGTACTTTGCGACCTGGCCTCGTCGGCCTACTACGCCGGCGGCATCGCCGAAGGCTACCTGGGCCGGTCGGCGCCCTGGTTCATCCTGGCGATCATGCTGTTCTCCTACGCCGTCCGCTCCGTTTACATCGAAAGCTGCAGCATGTTCGTTCGGGGCGGCGTCTACCGCGTGGTGCACGAGGCCATGGGAGGAACGCTGGCCAAGTTTTCGGTCTCCGCCCTGATGTTCGATTACGTATTGACCGGTCCTATCAGCGGCGTCAGCGCCGGCCTCTATCTCGCCGGGCTGATCAACGAAACCGCGGTGTTCGTGCATCAGCCGGGCTTACGGGTCCACCCCGCGCATTTCGCCGCCGTCTTCACCATCCTGGTCACGCTCTATTTCTGGCGGAAGAACATCCTGGGTCTCCCCGAATCCAGCCAAAAGGCCCTGCGCATCATGCAGCTCACCACGGTGATGGTCATCGTGCTGATCGCCTGGTGCCTGCTGACCATTTTCCAGCGCGGCTATTCGCCCGTTCCCTTCCCCTCGCTCGAAAGCATCCATTTCACCGACGACGCTCTCGGCTGGCTGAAAGGGAGCCGCTTCCCGAGCTTCACCGTGATTGCCATCCTGATCGGCCTGGGGCACTCGTTGCTGGCCATGAGCGGCGAGGAAACGCTGGCCCAGGTGAACCGCGAAATCGCGGCTCCCAAGCTGAAAAACCTGGAGCGCGCCGGCTTCATCATCTTCCTCTACAGCATGCTGTTCACCTCGCTGGTTTCGTTCTTCGCGGTGATGATCATTCCCAACAGCGAGCGGACCAAGACGTACCTGAACAACCTCATCGGCGGCCTGGCGATGAACGTGGTCGGGCCGCTGCCCCTGCGCCTGCTGTTCCACGCCTTTGTGGTCCTGGTGGGCACGGTCCTCCTGGCCGGCGCCGTGAACACCGCGATCGTTGGCTCCAACGGCGTGCTCAACCGGGTGGCCGAGGACGGCGTCATGCCCGATTGGTTCCGCCACCCGCACCGCAAGTTCGGCACCAGCAACCGCATCATCACGTTGATCGTCTCCCTGCAAATCTTCGCCATCGTTTTAACCCGCGGCAATCTCCAACTGCTGGGCGACGCCTACGCCTTCGGCGTGGTCTGGAGCTTCGCCATGAAGGCGCTGTCGGTGCTGGTGCTGCGCTACAAGAAGCCGGAGGGCCGGGAGTGGAAGGTGCCGCTCAACTTCCGAATCGGAGGCGTTGAGATACCGGTCGGCCTGGGCATGATCACCCTGGTTCTGTTCGCGCTGGCGCTCACCAACCTGTTCACCAAGAAGACCGCCACCATCTGGGGATTCGGCTTCACGGTTGTGATTTTTGTGGTGTTCGAGCTGACCGAGCATTACAAGCGCAAGATGGAAGCCGCCCACGCCCACGAGCTGGAGAAGTTTCGGCTGGAAACGCCCGCTGATGTGGCGGGGCCCGCGGTCGGCGTCCGCCCCGGCTGCGTCCTGGTGGCGGTCCGAAACCCTCACCAGCTCGAGCATGTCCAGAAGGTCCTGGATCGAACCGACAATCGCAAGATCGACATCGTGGTGGTGACCGTCAAGAGCTTGTTTCAGTCCGGCTCGGGCGAGCACGAGCTGACCACCGACCAGATCTTCACCACCGACATCGCCGAGCTGTTCAGCAAAGTAGTGACGCTCGCGGAGAAGGCCGGCAAGCACGTCGAGCTGATGGTCATCCCGGGCGCCGATCCCAACGAGGCCATCGTGGAAACGGCGCAGCGGCTCCAGTCTTCTTTGATCCTGCTGGGGTTGTCCGCCAAGATGAGTCCCCGGCAGCAGGCCAAGGCCTTCGGCGACGCCTGGGAAAAGCTGCCTTTGCCTCACCCGCAGCAGTCGCTCGAAATCTTCGACGCCGAAAAGAGAAAGTCCGTCTACTTCAACCTCGGCCCGCACCCCCCGCGGCTCTGGCCCGAAGATGTGGACCTGGTGCATGGCCTGTGGCTCGAGCTGAGCCAGAAGGACCTCGGCGCCAATCTTCACCACCGCGACGTGGTCCGGGTCGCGTTGCGGCGCCTCGAGGAGCAACTACACTCCGACCACGCCAGGGACGTCCTGCAGGAATTGAAGCACGAGGTTTCCCGCGAGCCTTCCGCCGACGAGGTCAAAGAGTCCACAGAAACGCGATGAGCTCAGCCCGGATCCGGTTTCTTGCAAGGCGACGGACCTTGCTGCAAATTTGCAGCAAGGTCGGCAAGTTGATCCACTACCCGCATCCGCAGGACTGTTCGGCATGTGGTGGCACTACCCTCTTGGTTGCCGCCCTGCCCTTTGCACGTCTACGGTTTTTCGGGCTGCACGCTCCCGCTGTGTCCACCGATCCATAATCTTCCGTGACTCTTCCAGCGTCAGCGTAGATGCCAAGCCTTTTTCGGTGATCCGCCAAGTGCCGATTCGAGGGTGCGCCACGTAATTCTCTTTCTCTAGCCTGTTTAAGGCCCACGCTATAGAACGGTCCCGGTCATCGAAACGGTTTTTCTTGATCCAGACCCGCATGCGTTTTGCGATAACCTGTTTTTTCATGTCCTTCTCATGCTTCAAGAGTTCAAGCACTTCGGGCATGAGATCGGCACTAGTCGGCGTTTTTCGTGACACTGCGGATCATCATACCTCGAAATCTTTTGATATGGCTGGCGGTGGAGTGGTGTCATCAGGTATGTCAATGCCCAAATTTGCACCCAGGTGAGAGCAGCTTGGCCAGTGGACGATCATTTCGGCAAACTGACCCTGTACCCAACTCTCAGACCTGAGCATCGAAGCCGCGGTCACCTATGCGGCGGAACTGGTGGTAGTGGACCGACCTGGTGGCAAATTTGCCACCAGGTCCGTAAGCCGTGTAAAACAATGGACTTCGGTCCGTCGGTTCCACAAAAATCACCATCGCGAAGCTCAGGAACTCAGATGGGTGCTTTTGGATGACCACCTGTCGGCCCGAAAGGTTGAATGATGTCATCTATGATTTTTAGCCGGCAAGTTTGCCGGCTAGATAAGAATATTGTTGACAGCGATGCAAATTTGGGGTACAAAGGAGCTTCTCGCAGATGAACCTTGTTAGCCGGCAAGTTTGCCGGCCAAAATATGCGACTTCAGTTCTTCCCAGCGTCGCCCGGTGTTTCTGACTCAAGGACGGGTTTCCGGCTCGGAGACAAAGGCACTCACACCAGCCGCACCATCATGCTGGCCGACCTCGAAGCCGTGTCGGCAGCGGTTCCGGCCTCCGGCCAGCGGATCGACTATGCGAGCGCGATCATCGGGTCGAACTGCCTCGGCAAACCAACTACCGCGACCCGGAGGCTGGCCAGCCAGCGCCTCAGAGAGTTGTACGCCTTGGACCCAGAGGTGCCGATCTTCCGCATCCTCCGCCGCCTCTGGGATCTGGACTCTCCCAGCCGTCCCCTTCTTGCCCTGCTGTGTTCCATCGCCCGCGATCCTCTTCTCGCCGCAACGGCAGCCGCCGTCGTCCCGTTAGCCGATGGCGCCGAATTCCAGCGCGGCGCGATGAAGGAAGCGATCCGGGCTGCTGCCCGCGAGCGACTGAACGATTCAACGCTGGACAAGGTGGCCAGGAACGCCGCCAGTTCCTGGGCGCAGTCTGGACACTTGCAAGGGCGCACTTTCAAGATTCGTCGGCGCGTCCGAGCGACCCCAGTAGCCGTCGCATTCGCTCTTTACCTCGCGAACGCCGCCGGCTTTCACGGTGAGGATTTGCTTTCAAGTGGTTGGATCAAGACGCTTGACTGCGGTGGATCCTGCGCACTCGACCTCGCAATGGAAGCAAAGAGGATGGGCTTGCTCGATCTTCGCGCCGCCGGTGACGTCTTGGATCTCAACCTGGAACGCCTCGACCCTGGGTCGCACAGGAGGTACTGATGGGCCGCATCGAACAGCTCGCTGAGAACTACGGGCAGCACATCGCCATGCCGTGGCAACAGACCGTTGCCGGCGCGCAGCGTGTGGTCATGGTCGTCTACGACAAGGAACTCGAGCGCACCCTGATGGCGCGGAAGGTGGCCTTCGAAACGGCGACCCGTCAGGCGGGCCACGACTGGTATGAAGTGGATGTCTCCAGCGCCTTTGCAAAGTGGATGGCGTCCGAGGAGTATCGGGATGCCTACTTTGAGTCTCCCGACGACCTACAGCTTAAACTCGAAGTCGAGTTTGCCAACTACGTCGCCCAGATGGTCCGTTCCGTTCTCGATCGCGAGGAGGTGACCAAGAACTCGATCGTTGCCGTCTTCGGTGTGGGCGCTCTGTTCGGCTTCACCCGGGTTTCGCGTGTTCTCAAGCTGTTGGAGCCGGCGATCAAGGGCCGCCTCGTGGTCTTCTTCCCTGGCACCTTCGACCAGAACAATTATCGACTGCTCGACGCTCGCGACGGATGGAACTATCTCGCCGTTCCGATCACGCTGCACAGTTCCGGAGTCTTCTAATGCTAATCAAGGAAATTCTCCTTCGCGACCCTTCGAAGCAGGAGCTCGTCAACAATGGGCAGGCCCGCATATCGAACGAATCCGCCGACGCCAAGGCATTGGAAGAGCTGCGCGGCGAATTGTCCACGTTCGTCTGTGAGGGCCAGTATTCCGATGGCATGCAGAAGATCCTCTCATCCTTTCTGCAATGCCAGAATCAGACCTGGCAGAGAGCTGCGTGGGTGAGCGGATTCTTCGGCAGCGGCAAATCCCACCTGCTGAAGATGGTCTGTCACCTCTGGCAGGACACCCAGTTCCCAGATGGCTCCACCGCCCGCAGCCTCGTGCCCGCCCTGCCCGAGGACGTCCGCAGCCTCCTTCGGGAATTGGACACTGCGGGGAAGAGGTCCGGTGGCCTGCTGGCCGCCGCGGGTACGCTGCCCAGCGGCACGACCGAAAACGTCCGCCTGAGTGTGCTCAGCATTGTGCTCCGTGCCGCTGGTCTACCCGACCAGTATCCACAAGCGCAGTTTTGCCTGTGGCTGGAAGAACATGGGCATTTCAACAAAGTCAAGGCAAGCGTCGAAGCCGCCGGCAAGTCTTGGCCTGCGGAACTCAACAATCTTTACGTCAGCCCGCTCATCGCTAAGTCGCTGCTCGCGTGTGACCCGCACTTCGCCCCCAGCGAGGCGGAAGCGCGAAAGACGCTTCGGGAATCCTTCCCCCTCAAAACCGCTGACCTAACGACGAATGAGTTCCTCGGAATGTTCAAGCGTGTTCTCAAGCGCGCCGGCCGAGACGGCAAGATTCCGTGCGCGATCCTCATCCTGGACGAGGTCCAGGTGTACATCGGCGACTCCGAAACGCGCTCTGTTCTGATCATGGAGATCGCCGAGGCCATCTCAAAGCAGCTCGACAGCCAGGTCATCCTGGTCGGCGCCGGGCAGTCCGCACTCACCGGGGCGAAGCTGCTGAACAAGTTGTTGGACCGCTTCACCATCCGAATCCAGCTTTCGGACACCGATGTCGAAACCGTTACTCGCAAGGTCCTGCTTCAGAAGCAGCCGTCGGCGATTGGCGACATCAAGCAACTGCTGGAGAACCACGCGGGAGAGATCTCACGGCAGCTTCAGGGAACTAAGATGGGTGAGCGCCTGGAAGACAAAGCAGTCATCGTCGCCGACTACCCCTTGCTCCCGGTCCGCCGCCGCTTCTGGGAGAACTGCTTCCGTCAAATCGACACCGCCGGCACGCAGAGTCAGCTTCGGTCTCAACTGGGGATCATCCACGAATCGATCGCTCGTCTTGCCGACCGACCACTTGGCGCTCTCGTTCCCGCCGACGACCTGTATGAATCGCTGGCCCCCAAGATGGTCACTACCGGAGTCTTGCCGCGTGAGATTTCGGATCGAATTGCAGCACTTGGCCTCGACGGGAAGCCGGAGAACCGGCTCCGACAGCGGATCTGTGGAATCGTGTTCTTGATCGGACAGCTCCGGCGGGACTCTGCCGTCGAGATTGGCATCCGCGCGACCAAAGAACACATAGCCGACCTCCTGGTGGATGACCTCCACGCCGACAATGGCAAGCTTCGCAGCACCGTGGCGACAGCTCTCGACAAGCTGGCCGACAACGGCGTGCTCATGCCGGTCGGCGATGAGTTCCGAATCCAGACCGAGGAGGGTCGCAACTGGGACCAAGAGTTCCGGCAGCGCGAATCGAAACTCAAGAACGACACGACCAACTTCGATGAACAGCGTGACAACCTGCTGGGTGCGGAGATCGATCGCATTGTGCGTTCGATCAAGCTGACCCACGGCGCAGCCAAGACGGCCAGAAGCCTGACCGTTCATCGCGGTTCTGAGCCGCCAACATTGAACGGCGACACCATCCCGGTTTGGGTGCGAGATCAGTTCTCCGGATCGGAGACGGAGCTTCTCAACGCTGCCCGCGGCGCCGGTGTCGACAGCCCGATTCTCTACGTGTTCATTCCGCGCAAATCGCGCGACGAGCTGTTGAACGCCATCGCCACGGCACAGGCTGCCGACCAAACGATCCATGCCAAGGGCGCCCCGGCCACCCCAGAAGGTCAGCTCGCCCGGCAGAGCATGGAGAGCCGGCGGGCGCTGGCGGTTCAGCAACGTGACAACTTGGTCAAAGAGATCGTTGCCGGCGCCAAGGCGTTCCAGGGTGGTGGCAGTGAGCTTCTTCAACTCACCCTAGAGGAGAAGCTCAAGACGGGCGCCGAAGCATCGTTGGTCCGACTCTTCCCTCGTTTCAAGGATGCGGATTATTCGGGCTCGGCTTGGGAAGCCTCGCTCAAGCGCGCCCGCGACGGCGCCGATCAACCCTTTTCGCCTCTCAAGTACGACGGCCCGATCGAGCAACACCCGGTCTGCCAGCAAGTTCTCGCCACCATTGGCTCCGGTAAGACAGGTACCCAAGTTCGCAAGGAACTGGAGGCCAGTCCTTTCGGTTGGCCCCGCGATGCTGTGGATGCGGGCCTGATCGCGCTCCACCGAAGCCAGCATGTGACAGCCACGCTGAATGGCGTGCTGGTCGCCCCGGGCCAACTCGACCAAAACAAGATCCCGAAGACGGAGTTCCGGGTTGAGAAGACAACGCTTTCGCTGGATGACCGTTTGAAGCTCAGAAAGCTCTACCAGGTACTGGACATCTCCTGCAAGGGCGGAGAGGAGGCGGCCAAGGCCTCGGAATTCCTGAACTCGGTTCTTGCCCTTGCCACCCAAGCCGGCGGCGCCCCGGCGCTGCCCGCGCCTCCAGTTGTTACCGATATCGAGGACATCCAGAAGCTGGTCGGCAATGAGCAGCTCGCCGCAATCAGAGGCAAAGCGACCGATCTGGAAACACGAATCGGAGCATGGAAAGCCACCAAGCAGTTAATCGCGCAACGACAACCGGCCTGGCAGATCGTGGAGCGGATGGCGAATCACGCTCAGGGTCTCAAGGATTCTGTGCCGGTGGCTGCGGATGCACTCACGCAGGTCGAGGCCATCCGGAACAACCGGCTCTTGGTGGACGCTTCGGACCCCGTCTCGCCCGCCCGAGCGACCCTCGCCGGCACATTGCGGCAGGCGTTGAACGACGCCCAGCAGGCACACGAGTCTGCTTACAACGGTGGAATCGCGACACTGGATGGCAATGACACCTGGCAGCGGCTGGAAGGTGCCGACCGCACGAGGATTCTCAACGAAGTCGGACTAGGCGCGCCTAGCAAGGCGAACGTCAGCTCCGATCAGGCTCTCCTCGCGGCGCTTGATGCTCGAACCTTGGCCGCACGGAGGGCCGAGGTCGACGCGGTTGCGGGCCGAGTCAGCAATGCTCTTAAACTCGCAGCCCAACTTCTGGAACCCAAGGTTCAGTTCGTTACAGTAGAGAAAGTGACGCTCCGCACGGAGGATGAAATTCGTCAGTGGGCCGAGCGTCAACAGCAATCCCTCCTTGACGCCCTCAAGAAAGGTCCGGTGCAGGTTCAGTAGGAACGTTATGCCCACCCTCTCACGCGACCTCCGCAAGACGCTCGAACATATGGTCGCCGCCGCACGTACCATTGGCGAAGCCGGCGCAACGAAAGCCCTACGGGCACTAGCCGTTGATCTTCGGGAAACTCACGCAACAATGGTGCCGTCTGAGCGCGCCCTCCGAACTCAACTGCGCGCTCATGGCCGGCAACTCGGCGACGTACGACACCAGAACGGTGCTCAGACAATTGACCATCTCAAGCAAGCCTGCGCCTACGAACACTGGCATCGGATGCTCTTTGCGCGCTTCCTGGCCGAGAACGAGCTGCTACTCGATCCGCAGTATGGGGTCGCGATGTCGCTACGGGAAGTACAGGAAAGAGCGCGGAACCTAAACCACGATTGGCTCGCCCTCGCCGCCGATTACGCCCAGCGTATGCTCCTGGATGTATTTCGCCCGGATGATCCAGTCCTACAGGTCATCCTTCCTCCCGAAACGCGGCAGCAGCTCGAAGAGAAGCTAGCTCAGCTCCCGGCTGAGATCTTCATTGCAGAGGACAGTCTAGGCTGGGTCTACCAATTCTGGCAGAAGGACGAAAAGGACAGGGTCAACAAGTCTGAGGACAAGATTGGGGCTGACGAGCTCGCACCCGTGACCCAGCTTTTCACTGAGGATTACATGGTCCTGTTTCTTCTGCACAACACCCTGGGGGCGTGGTGGACTGCAAAGAGGCTTGCCGAGGGCAAGGACAATTCACTTCCTGGATACGAGTGGGCCTATCTAAGACTAAACGATGATGGCTCACCTGCCGCCGGCAACTTCGAGGGCTGGCCGAAGGCCGCACGTGACCTGCGGGTACTCGATCCTTGCATGGGTAGTGGCCATTTTTTGACCTTTGCTCTTCCGATACTCGCCCGGATGCGCAGTGAAGAGGAAGCGACGCCGGTGGCGGACGCAGCCGCGGCCGTGTTGCGAGAAAACCTCTACGGGCTCGAACTCGACGCCCGGTGTAGCCAGATTGCTGCCTTCAACTTGGCGCTCACTGCTTGGCGCCTCGTGGGCTATCACATTTCTCTGCCGACAATGAACCTGGCTTGTTCTGGGCTGGGGATCAACGCTTCTGAAGCCGATTGGGTAACCCTTGCCGGCGAGGACGGGCGAGCACGACAGACCATGAAGAAGCTTTATGCACTGTTCCGTCAGGCACCGACTTTGGGCAGTCTTATCGATCCGACACGTTTTGGAAGGGAGCTTTTCGCTGCTGATTTCAGCGAGATCTCGCCGTTACTGCAGAAGGCACTAGCTGCCGAACAACCAGGCGACGAACAGAGGGAACTGGCCGTCGCCGCACAGGGTTTGCTGGCTTCTGCCCGGATCCTGGCGGATCAATTCAACCTGGTGGTAACGAACGTTCCGTATCTGGGACGTGGCAAACAAGATGAAGCACTGGCGAAGTACTCCGGAGACGCCTTTCCCGATGCCAAAACCGACTTGGCCACCTGTTTTGTGGATCGGTGTCTGAATTTTACAAAGGGAGGCTACGTGGCACTGGTCACCCCACAGAACTGGCTTTTCATGCCGAGCTACAAGCGGTTGCGCGAGCGACTGCTGAAAAGTACGAAATGGAATTTCCTGGCATGCTTGGGGCCTAGGGCCTTCGAAACGATAACTGGCGAGGTGGTTAACACAGCTCTCATCGGGCTGACACATCAATCGCCGGTTTCAGGTGGATGCTTCAGTGGCTGGGATCTTGGCGCCTTCAAGACACCTACAGACAAAGCTGAAGCGTTGAAGAAAGTCCCCCACGTGGTTTGCAGTCAGGCATGTCAACTTCAGAATCCTGACTCACGTGTGGTGGTGACGAGTTCAACAGCGGCCGCTCGGCTGGCGCAGTATTGTTCTTCATTCCTTGGGCTCGGTACCGGCGATTACTCGCACTACGGACGAGCATTCTGGGAATTCCCTTGCGTCTCTCCAGGCTGGGCCTACCAACAAGTGACCGTCGAATCAACTTGCCTATGGGGCGGTCGCGAGCAGATGATCGCTTGGGATCATTCAACGAATCGCGTGCGCGATATGTCCGCTGAAGAAAGAGAGCAGATCCACAACCAGGATCAAAGTGGTCAACAAGCTTGGGGCCGGCGTGGCGTCGCGGTTGGTCTGATGACAGACTTGAAGTGCACTCTCTACACCGGAGAGAAGCACGACAAGGCTCTCTCGGCGATCATTCCTGAGGACGAAGACAATCTCACTGCCCTTTGGTGCTTTTGCTCCGATCCACAGTACAACCGGCTTGTGCGTGAACTTGACCGCAACGTCATTGCGGCGAACGGGACTCTAGTCAAGGTGCCATTCGATTTGGCCTACTGGAAAGCGCTCGCTGCCGAAAGATATCCAAGCGGCCTACCCAAGCCGCATTCAGGTGACCCCACACAGTGGCTTTTCGACGGTCATCCGAAAGCTGCCGATCATCCCCTTCACGTCGCGGTCGCTCGCATGGTTGGCTACAGGTGGCCACGCCAAACAGGTTCTCGATTTCCTGACTGTCCACCGATCGATCTGGACGGACTGGAAAAATACGTGGTTACTGATGGCATCGTGTGTCTCAGTTCAATCGCCGGCGAAGCACCCGCGGCAGAACGTCTGCGTAGTCTTCTTTCAGGCGCGTACGGTTCAGAGTGGTCTGCTGGGAAATTGGCCGAGTTAATTGGGGACGCCACTTCGCTCGAGATCTGGCTCCGCGACAAGTTCTTTCAGAAGCATTGTGAGCTGTTCCGAAATCGTCCTTTCATCTGGCATATCTGGGACGGTCGTAAAGACGGATTCCACGCGCTCGTGAACTACCATAAGCTCTCCGGCCCCCATGGCGAAGGATGTCGGACTCTCGAACGCCTTATCTACAGTTCACTCGGAGATTGGATTACTCGCCAGAGAGCTGAGGTCGCCGGCGGTGTCGATGGCGCGGAGGCGCGGCTTGCCGCAGCACAGCACCTACGGGTCGTACTGGAGAAGATCCTGGCTGGTGAAGATCCGTACGATATTTTTGTCCGGTGGAAGCGGATCCAGGAGCAACCGATGGGTTGGGAGCCGGATCTCAATGACGGAGTCAGACTGAACATCTGCCCTTGGCTCACCGCCAAGCCTTATCAGCCTTCTCGACAGGATGCTTGCATTCTGCGGGTGACTCCCAAGATCAACTACGGGAAGGATCGAGGGAAAGAACCGGCACGGGACAAAGAAGATTTCCCCTGGTTTGCCGGGACGGCAGATCGTAACAACGATCATCACCTGACACTCAAGCAGAAGCGTGAGGCAAGGGAGCGAAAGAAGAGATGAGGCTTCTCGACCGGATTCTGGCTTCATTCGCTGCGGCAATCCGAGTTCCGGAGGGCGTCGCTGCACCGGTCGCCTTGATCTGGACCGACGCCGACGCACAGTGGCTCCCATTAATCCCACAGCTACGTGCACTCTTGCCAGAACTCTACACCTTTGGCGAATACAATCCGCCGGCACGCACCGGGCCAGCGATCTGGCTCAAGTGTATCGTCGACCGCACCTTACCGGATGTTGCGCCACCCGCTGGCAAGATACCAGTGTTGTATCTGCCGAGAGTGAGCCGGCAGGAGCTGCGTGCAGCCGGCGACTGCCCGGCACGGATACAGCCGCTGGTGGAACTCCAGTTTCGGGGGCGGGTGTGGCACCAGGCAAACGGTCGAGATTGGACCGTTCAAGGGTTCCTGGTTTCTGAAGACGGTTTGGGCCTCGAGATGGCCCCGGATCGTCGCACAGAAGATGCGATGCTGCGGACGCTGGAGTTGTTGGCGGACGTGGAAGTCGATTCACTCCGCGGACGGAGACTAGACGCCGACGATTTTGACAAACTCTCGGTCGCAGACCCGGTGCGCGATCTATTGCGTTGGATGAGCGGCCCCGAAGTATTCGAGGCCGGTGCGCGTGGGAACCGTTGGGAATCGTTCCGGAACGTCTGCCGGTCGCAGTTCAACTTCGATCCGGATAAGGAAGGTCCATTTGGCGCAGCGGCAGCCTTAACCGCGGGAGAGGGCGTCTGGGACCATGTCTGGCGGCGTTTCTGCGAAGCGCCACAGTTGTACCCAGGAATTGCGAAGCTGCTGAGTGATCCGGCTTCTGGTCCGCAGGGAATGTTGACACTCGATCCATCCCGAAGTCCCAGGGTCAACGAAGACGAAGAGATCGAGTTGCGGAAGCAAGTGGAAGCGGTCGCCGGTATGCCACAGGCCGCGGCCTGCGCTCGGATTCAGAGTTTGGAGGCGCAGCACGCACCGCGACGAGGCTGGGTGTGGGCGCAGATGGAGAAAAGTCCATGGGCCCAGACCCTGCTGCCCTTGGCGAAGCTGGCCAAACTCGCCCAGTCCCCGTTGGGCGGAGCGACTCTGGATGCCGCCGCCTCAGCATACGCGAAGAGCGGTTGGCATTGCGATCGGGCAGCGATGGAGGCCCTCGCACAGTTCCGTAACACTACGGATGCCAGTGTTGTTGCGCGGGCGGTTCGTGCGGTCTATGAGCCGTGGTTGGAGGCGTCCGCCCGGCACTTCCAGGAATTGGTTCGTAGGCAGCCTACCGAGGCGAAAAAGGGTGTAGGCGCCGTCAAAGGCGAAAAGGATACCTGCCTGTTGTTCGTGGATGGGCTGCGCTTCGACCTTGGCGGCTGGTTGGCAGAGAAGCTGGAGGCTCGTGCCCTGGTGGTCCGCCTGGGACATCGGTTGGCTCCGCTCCCCACGGTGACGGCGACGGCGAAACCGGCGGCGACTCCAATCGCGGCCGAGATGAAGAGTGGGAACGGAGAGGACTTCACGCCTCTCCTTGCGGGCAAACCGGCTACCGCACCCGTGCTCCGCGATCGAATGGCTGAGCAAGGCGTCGAGGTCCTGGAACCCGACGAGAATCGCTTCCCGATGGCCGGCGAGCCTGGCGGATGGACCGAATGCGGACGCATCGACGAACTCGGGCATGGCTTCCAGGGAGAACTTCCGGCTCAGCTCGAAAATGAAGTGGACCGCATCATAGACCGCGTGATTTCACTCCTCGATGCCGGATGGCGGAAGGTGCGGGTGGTCACCGATCACGGCTGGCTCCTTTTGCCCGACGGGCTTCCCAAGGTAGAATTGCCCGCCTATCTAACTGCAACGAAGTGGGCACGGTGCGCTGTGATGAAGGGCGCCGCAGATCCAGCCGTGCCGGCCTACTCGTGGCATTGGAATCCAGAGGTCCGGGTCGTTTCGCCACCGGGAATCGCTTGCTTCCGTGCCGGGGAAAAGTACGCGCACGGAGGCGTAAGTCCGCAGGAGTGCGTGGTGCCGGAGATTCTTGTCGAGCGTGGAGTCGAGGCGGCCAGGGCATCAATCCAGTCGATTCAGTGGCGCGGCATGCGGTGCAGAGTTAGTGTCGAAACAAACGACCCGTCACTGCGAGTTGACCTGAGACTGAACTGGAAGCAGGAATCGACCAGTATTGTGGCGGCCGTCAAAGAAGTCGGTCCGGCCGGCGAAGTGAGTCTGGCGGTTGCTGATGACAAGGATGAAGGCGCGGCCGCCGCGATTGTATTGCTGGACGCGAATGGAAAGGTGGTCGATCGACGAACCACCAGCGTGGGTGAGATGGCATGAGGGTAACGACATGAGCGTGGCTATGACTGTGACGATGGACGAACTGGACAAGCTGGCAGCAACGGCTTTCGACGGCTATCTTGTCCGCAAGGATCTTGTCCGTAAATACTCGCGGCAGTACCCGGTGCCGACCTACGTTGTGGAGTTTTTGCTCGGTCGGTACTGCGCCAGCACGGACGAACAGGAGATTGCCGAGGGGCTGGAGATCGTCGAGAAACAGTTGCGGGATCGCACGGTGCGCACCAGTGAAGAGGAACTGTTCAAGGCACGGGCGAAAGAACAGGGCAGCGTGAAGCTGATCGACATCGTGCGCGCGCGGCTCGATCCGAAGAACGACTGCTATGCTGCCGAACTCCCGAGTCTGGCACTGCGGGATGTGCGCATCGGAGACGATCTGGTTCGCGACAACGAGCGGATGCTGACCGACGGCTTCTACGCCGAAGTGACGGTCTCCTACGACGGAATCGTGGCGCAGCAGAATGGTGGCCGGCCATTCCGCATCGAGACTCTGCGGCCGATCCAAATGTCCAAGTCGGATGTCCTTGATGTGCTGGCCGCAGGTCGCGAGAAGTTCACTACACGGCAGTGGATGGACCTGCTGATCCGGTCGATCGGATTGGAACCGGCGGCACTGGACGAGCGAGCGAAGCGAGTGGTCTTTCTTCGCATGGTCGCCTTTGTCGAGCGGAACTACAACCTCGCTGAGCTAGGCCCTCGCGGGACCGGCAAGAGCCACCTCTTCCAACAGATCTCGCCATACGCCCATCTGTTATCGGGCGGCAAGGCAACCGTTGCCAAGATGTTCGTGAACAACGCCACCGGCCAGCGGGGCCTCGTCTGCCAGTACGATGTTGTTTGTTTCGACGAGGTCTCCGGCGTCTCTTTCGATCAGAAGGATGGCGTGAACATCATGAAGGGCTACATGGAGTCGGCCGAGTTCAGCCGGGGCAAGGAGAGCATCCGAGCCGATGGCGGGATCGTCATGGTCGGCAACTTCGAGGTGGATGTGGAGCACCAGCAGCGCATCGGTCACCTGCTCGGCCCTCTGCCACCTGAGATGCGCAACGACACCGCCTTCATGGATCGGATCCACAGCTACCTCGCCGGCTGGGACATCCCGAAGGTCTCGCCGCTCGAACACTTCACGGATCACTTCGGCCTCGTGAGCGACTTCCTCTCCGAGTGCTGGCATCGCGTGCGCACGCAGGGTCGCGGCGGCGCCCTACAGAACCGGGTCTTCTGGGGTGGGGCGTTGAGCGGGCGCGACATCACTGCTGCGCAGAAGACGGTCGCGGGCCTCCTCAAGCTCGTGTGCCCGAACCCGGAGGTCGAGGTCCCGGACGAGGATCTCGAATGGGCCGTGCGGCTCGCGCTCGAATGCCGCCGTCGCGTGAAGGAGCAGCAGAAGCGCATCGGCTCGGCCGAATTTCGGAACACGCACTTCAGCTACCACCTCGGGACCGAAGGCGTGGAGAAATTTGTCGCGACCCCAGAGATCCAGAGCGAGGACGAGATTGGAACGGATCCGCTGCCGCCCGGTCAGATCTGGACGATCAGTCCCGGCAGAGCAGACGAGCACCCTGGCCTCTTCCGGATCGACGTGACCGTGGGGTCCGGCTCGGGCGTCAGGATCCTGAATGCACCCACCCCTCCGCCCTTCCGCGAGAGCGTGAAGTACGCCGAGCAGAACCTGTATGCGCGCGCCAAGGAGCTGGTGGGAGACCGCGACCCCCGCTCCCATGAGTTCTCGGTGCAGCTTCGCGCGTTTGACAGCTCGAAGAGCGGCAACGCCACGGGGCTTGGCGCGCTGCTGGCCCTCTGCAGCGCCCTCCTCCAGAAGAGCATGCGGGGCGGCCTCATC
>JBGOUJ010000055.1:0-20964 GCA_041477005.1 Terriglobia bacterium
AGTCGTTTCACGATCTCGGGGTGGGTCTAGTCGCAATGGGAGAGGACCTCACCCTGGTTGTTGACGATCATCAGAAAAACCTAGAGCGAATCAAGCGTGCGGGCGATTTATTTCAGGACCTGCATCCCTTCTGGAAGCGGAAACCAGGCCGCCGAAGCCGGATGCCGACGCTGGTAGTCACGTTGGGGGGTAAGTCCCAGGATTGGCCCGAGGTTAAGAGCAAAATGGCCGAGAGGCTCCATGAGTGGGCCGGCGCAGCGGCATCGGCTGGCATCCTGCTGGCCATCAAAGCTCATGTCGGGAGCGCTCTGCACACCCCGGAGGACGCGCAATGGGTACGGCGGCACGCCGATCATCCCTGGGTAAAGCTCGCTTACGACTACAGCCACTTCTTCGTCCAGGGATTCGACATGAAGGAAAGCATGCGAGTCATGCTTGCGGATACGATTTTTATCCACGCCAAGGATTCCGAGGGTGATCCTGCCAAGGTCCGGTTCTTGTTGCCAGGCGAGGGAAAGATCGACTATGTCGAATACTTGAGGCAGCTCCAGGTATCGGGCTACCGCGGATCGGTCGTGGTGGAGGTCAGCGCCCAAATCCACCGCCGGCCCGGCTATGATCCCATTGTCGCGGCCAAGAAGAGTTACGCCGCCCTTGCCCGGGCATTTACCGAAGCGGGCGTTACGCGTGGATGAAAGGCTACGATCATGAATGAAGAAGAGATGAATCGACGCCATTTTCTGGGTTCATCAGGAGTCGCGGGTGCGGGATTGGCCCTAGCAGGACTTCCATTCTCAAGACAGGCTCGGGCGGCCAGCGATACGATTCGGGTCGGGATCATCGGCCCCGGTGGCAGGGGCACGCGGCTGTTGGGTGACTGCATCGAGTTCGGGAGCAAGTACAACGCGCGCATCACGGGCATCTGCGACATTTGGGAATCCCGTCGGCTGGCGGCGGCCAAGCGGGTGACCGAGGCGTACGGCGTGGCGCCCAAAGTCTATCGCCGCATGGAGGAGGTCCTCGGCGATAAAGACATCGACGCGGTTATCATCGCTACCGCCGACCACCAGCACGCCAAAATGCTCGAAGCGGCCGTCAAGGCGGGCAAGGACGTGTATTGCGAAAAGCCGATGGCCAATGTTCTCTCGGAGGCCAACGCCACGCTGGCAGCCGTCGAGAACTCGGGCCGCGTGGTGCAAATCGGGACGCAGGGGCGGAGCCACCCCAAGTGCCGCGCGGCGGCGGGCATCATTCGGAAAGGGATGATTGGGGACCTCGTGAAGGTCACGCTTTGCGAGAACGAATACAGCCCTTACCGCTGGGCCCCGAAGAAGTCGGAGCTGGAGGCGTTGCGCGAGAGCGACGTCGACTGGCCTGCTTTTCTGCTGAGCAAGCCGAAGCGGCCGTTCGACTCGCGGATCTATCTCTCGTTTCGGTTGTTTCGCGAGTTCTCGAGCGGCATCTTCGATCAATGGATGAGTCACGACATCGATACCTGCCACTTCCTGACCGGCGAGCCCTATCCGAGGAGCGCCGTGGCGCAGGGCGGCATTTATCAGTGGCGCGATTACCGCGAGAATCCGGACACCGTGCAGGCGGTGTTCGAGTACGGCGAGGGAAACAAGAAGTTCCTGGCTACGTATTCTTGCTGCCTGGTTAACGGGTCGGGTACCGGTTACCGGGTGCAGGGCACGCTCGGAACGCTCGAGTTCGACAAATCGCCGCTTAATCCGGATGGCAAATGGCGTGTCTCCGGGGACGGCGTGAAACGCGAAGATGCCTTGAAAGAAGCGCAGGACATCGCGGACCAGCCAGGCACAATGCACCACATGGCGAACTGGCTGGATTGTGTTCGCCGGCGGGACCGCGCAACGTATTGCCCGGTCGAGGCCGGCTATGGTCATTCGATCGCCTGCGTCATGGCCACCGATGCTCTCTGGAGCGGCCGCCGCATGGTCTTCGATCCCGCTCGAAAGGGGATCCGCGCTGGCTGACCGAGTTTTCACGATGAACAGGCATTTTAAAATCAGGCTCCTCATTCTGTTTGTTTGCGCGGTGGCTCTTGCCGCCGCCTACCGAAACAGCAGGACGGAAACCGCCATGGTCGAAGCGGCCAACCGGTTTATCCAGTCACTGTCGCCCGAACAGAAAACACTGACGGTATTCGATTTCAGCGCCAAAGACCGGCTGAACTGGCATTACTTTCCCGAGGGTGGCTATGAGGAGGAATACGGATACGGGCGCCGCGGAATCAGCTACAAGCTGATGGACGCCAAGCAGCAGCGCCTGGCCGGCGCTTTGCTTAGTGCTGGTTTGAGCCAGATGGGCTTCGCGAAAGCCATGACGGTGATGAGCCTCGAGGAGATTCTGCGGATCATCGAGAAGGATACGACCGGATATCGAGACATTCAAAAGTACTACTTCAGCATCTTCGGGCAGCCCTCGCCCACCGGAACATGGGGCTGGCGGCTAGAAGGGCATCATCTCTCGCTGCATTTCACGATCAAGAGCGGAGAGCTGGTGTCATCGAGCCCCACATTTTTTGGGGCCAACCCGCACACCGTGCGCGAGGGGCCACACGAAGGCTTGCGGACGCTCGCCAGGGAAGAAGATCTGGCGCGGGCTCTGGTCAAAGCGCTCGACGCCAAGCAGCGCCGGGAAGCGATCCTCTACGATGTGGCTTACGAGGACATCCTCACGCTCGCAGATCAGCGGGCGAAGCTGGAAAGCGAGCCGCCGGGACTGCCCGTTTCCAAAATGAATCGGAAGCAAGTGGAAATGTTGACCGCTCTGGTGGAGGAGTACGGCGGCAACATGCCGCCGGACGTCGCAGCCCGGCGCCTGAAGGCCTTTCAAGACACTCCCCGGGAACGGATATTTTTCGCCTGGGCCGGCAGCATCGAACCTGGGAAAGGGGATTACTATCGAGTCCAGGCTCCGACCTTTCTGATCGAGTACGACAACACCCAGAATGGGAACAACCACAGCCACTCCGTCTGGCGCGACTTCAACGGCGATTTCGGCTTGGATGTATTGGCGCTACACCACCGTCGCTACGATCACGGTCTGACCCGGATCCACGCCGCTGATTGATTGTATGAGCAGCACCGCGTTATGGCTGGCGATCGTGCTCTCAGGCTGCTCCGGCGGCGGACGGCCCGCGGAGGAACGGGCTCGACCCGGAGCGACCCGGAACACTCTGGAGAAGATTCGGCGCGCGGGAGTGGTGCGTATCGCATATTCCAACGAAGTGCCGTATGCCTATTACGAAAGGACCACCGGTAAGCTGACCGGTGCAGCCCCTGAGGTCGCCCGGTATGTGCTGCAGCAGATGGGTGTGCCGCGCATCGAGGGCGTTCTCACGGACTTTGGCTCCATGATTCCCGGGCTCATGGCGAACCGGTTTGATATCATCGCCGCAGGCATGTACATAACCCCCACGCGTTGCCGGCAGATCGCGTTTTCAGAGCCCATCTCTTGTATGGGGCAGGCATTCCTGGTGAAAGCAGGCAATCCGCTCGGCCTTCACAGCTACGACGATGCGGCGAAAAATTCTAAGGGACGCCTCGGTGTGGTGGCCGGGGGCGTGGAGATCCAGTACGCCCGTTTGGCCGGGGTCCCGGCCGCGCGGACCACCGTTTTTCCCGATCCGCCGAGCGCGCTGGCCGGCCTCCAGGTGGGACGCATCGACGCCCTCGGCGGACCGCTGCCGTCGTTGCGGCACCTTCTGAATCAGGCCGGCGACAGGAGGCTCGAGCGCGCCGACCCGTTTCGCGAGCCTATCATTAACGGCAAGCCGGCAAAACTTTGCGACGCCATCGGCTTTCGCAAAGAGGACACTGTGCTACTTGAAGAATTCAACAGACACCTGAAGAAGTTCATCGGCTCGAAGGAGCATGTGGAAACCATCAAGCCTTTTGGATTTCAAGATTCGGATGTGCCGTCAGGGACAACCGCAGAACGACTTTGCAGCCCGTGGTCTCCTTGATTCAGAAAAATGCCCCCGCCTCTGGATCTTCTGCCTCTCTTGCTGAACGGACTGGCCGTCACGGTCGAGTTGACAGCCGGGGCTTCCGTGCTCGCCTGCATCGCCGCTTTTCTTGCCGGACTGGGACGACTATCGGGAAATCCCATTCTTCGGGGGCTCGCCCGGCTCTATGTCGACCTTTTTCGCGGCACATCCGCCCTTGTGCAACTCTTCTGGGTCTACTTTGCACTACCCTTGCTGGGGATCCAGCTCGAGGCCATGACGGCGGGCATTCTCGTATTAGGGTTGAACACGGGCGCTTACGGGGCAGAAGTGGTTCGCGGCGCCATCCGGGCTGTTCCCAAGGAGCAGTATGAGGCAGCGCTCGCGCTGGGCTTGACGGGGCGCCAAATAATGTTGTGGATCATTGTGGCGCAGGCCGTGCTCACCATGGTCCCGCCCTTCGGAAATCTTCTGATCGAGCTTCTTAAGGGCACATCCCTGGTGTCCATGATCACTCTGAGTGAGCTGACGTTTGAGGGACAGACGCTCCGGGTTGCCACGCTTCGAACAGGAGAGATCTTCAGCTTGATTCTGGTCCTGTATTTCCTTACGTCGCTCGTGATTACATTTGGCATGAAACGCGTTGAAGGAGCGCTCGCTGTGGGCCGTGACTATGGCGGGGTGCACTGATGTTCGATTGGAAGCTGGCCATGGACATGCTGCCCGCCTTGCTGAAGGCATTTGTAGTTACCCTTCAGGCGACGCTTTGTGGAATGGGACTGGCCATTGTGCTAGGCCTTCCCTGGGCCGTTTTGCGCCGTTCCCGCCGCCCGCAGATCTCTTGGCCCACTGCCTGGTTTGTGGAATTCGTGCGCAGCACGCCGTTGCTCGTGCAGGTGTATTTCCTGTTTTTTGTCCTGCCTGACTTCGGCATCACACTGTCTCCTTTCCTGACCGGCGTTCTGGCTCTGGGTCTACACTACAGCGCTTACCTCTCCGAGGTCTACCGAGCAGGCATCGCCGGAGTGCCCAATGGACAGTGGGAAGCGGCGATCGCCCTCAACCTGAGCCGCTGGGATACCTGGAAATCAATTATCCTGCCGCAAGCCATTCCCCCTATCATCCCGGTGCTCGGAAACTACCTCGTCGCCATGTTCAAGGAGACGCCGGTGCTTGCGGCAATCACGGTCGGAGAGTTGCTCCAGACGGCAAAACTGATCGGCGCCGAGACGTTTCGGTATCTGGAGCCGCTGACGCTGGTGGGAATCCTTTTTTTGGCGGCGAGCCTGTCGTCTGCCGCGCTCGTTCGACGCCTGGAGATTGGCCTTGGCAACGGATCGTAGACCAGGTTTTGAGTGCCAGCCGATTATCCGGATGCAGAAGATTCGCAAATCGTTTGGGAATGTGCTAGTTCTGGATGACCTGGATGTTGATGTCTGGCCAGCCGAGAAAATTGCTTTGATTGGCCCCAGTGGCTCGGGGAAGTCCACGCTCCTGCGGATTCTTATGGCGCTCGAGAGAATAGATGCGGGTGAGATCGAGATTGACGGCGAGACGGTCTGGACGATGCGGAAGAACGGGCGGGAGGCGCCTGCCGACGCGTCGCACTTGAGGAGAGTCCGCAGCCGGGTGGGCATGGTGTTCCAACACTTCAATCTCTTTCCTCACATGAACGTGCTACAGAACTTGACGAAGGCTCCGGCTTTGGTCCTCGGCCTTTCGGAGCGGGAGGCGCGAGACCGCGCCATGGAGCTTCTGAACAAGGTAGGTCTCGTTGACAAAGCGAGTGCGTATCCCGCGCAGCTTTCAGGAGGGGAGAAGCAGCGAGTCGCCATCGCCCGGGCCCTTGCGATGCGACCGAAAATCATGCTCTTCGATGAAGTGACCTCGGCACTCGACCCGGAGTTGGTCGGCGAGGTGCTTGGTGTGCTGAGGCGCCTGGCTCACGAAGGGGAAATGACGATGCTGATCGTGACCCATCAGATGCGTTTTGCCCAAGAGATCGCGAATCGTGTGCTGTTTCTCGAGAAAGGGGGAATCCTCGAGGACAACACTCCGGACGTGATCTTCTCGAATCCCACGCAGCCGCGCACCCGGGAATTTCTGAGCAGCATTCTCAACCCCTAGAGAGCACGCTATGGCCAGACTGTTTGAAAAGTATTTTCCGAGATCGTCACCGGCGGTTGGCTCGAGCGTCCAGTACGTCACGCGGCCGTGGCTGGCGAAGCTCTACAAATCGGCCGGCTGCGATTTCGTGCCCGTCGAGTACGAGCACGGTTGCCTCCACGAGGATCAGCTCTCGGATTTTGTCCTCGCTTGCCGTTCTGAGGGGCTGCCGCGGGAGGCGCGGGACGAACGAGGCGAAGCGCTGGCCACGTTGAAAGAACGCAGCCTGCGATTCAAGTTTGTGGCGAGCAGCGCCGAGCTTTATTCATTCCGGGTACAGTAGCGGAACCGATTCGCGGAAATCGATATGGAGCGTCAGAATTTATTGGTGGGTTGGCACGTGACGGAAGCTGATATCGAGAAGGTTCGGTCGCGGCTGCCGAGTTGCGACCCGCATGTGAGCGACCGGCGTCCGGATCTGCAATATTTCGAGTGTGACAAGCCGTCGCTGAGGCGGCTGCTGCTCGAGGCGGACATCCTGATGGGCTGGATTGCCCCCACGGGGAGCCGCTGGCTTTACAGATCGACACCTCGCGCGGGTATTGAGGAGGGGAACCCATGGTGCTGACAGTTCTCGCCCTGACTTTTCTGTTGTTCCCGCCACAGAAGCAGGCCGGCGATCTCGAGGTGCGAGTGGAAAAAACTGTGGAGATCAGCAGTTCGTATCGATACTGCTGGTATCCCACGGTGCATAAATTCCCGTCCGGACAACTCATGGTTGGGATCCGCATGAGTCCGGATGAATGGCACCCGGAAGGAGATTTCTCGGCCTACTGCCTTTCGAAGGATGGCGGCCTTACCTGGAGCCAGCGATACACGATGGGGGCGGGCGCCAACGTCGACGGCGCCTATACCCGCTACCCGCGCAAAGACGGAACCGTTTTGCATTTGTGGGACTGGGTGGAAGCCGACCCCGAGGGGCAGGCGAAACAATTCCGTACCACGCTGACCCGATACCTGCGAGAAGGCCTGGAGATCCACCAGATCCGGGATGCGCGTCTGCGCTTTGCTGAACCGGCGGCGATGGCTCCCGCGAAGCTTTTCGACCTGGGCATCAAGGATGCGTCCAAGCTGGAAAAGATTCCCGATGTGTGGGTCTTCGGAGCAATCTTACCGGCCTTGAACGGCGATCTGCTTACGACGGTTTACTGCAAGCTGGAGCGGGACAAGTATTACCGACTGACGCTCTTTCATTCCACTGACGACGCCCGAACCTGGAACGAATACTCGACCATAGCCGAGCCCAACGGAAACCCATGGCCGGGCATGGGCCGAGAGGGGGCGACGGAAGCAGGAATGGTCCGGTTGGCCGACGGCCGGCTGTACATTATCTTTCGAACCGGTGGCGACGGGTTGATGGCGCACGCGTGGTCGTCGGATGACGGCAAGACGTGGACTCCTCCTGTATCAACCCGTTTCAAAGGAGTGGCGCCTCGGATCAGGCGGCTGAGCAACGGTGCGCTGGCTTGCACCTACGGTCGTCCCGGCCCCGTTACAGTCATGTTCAGCGTTGACGGCACCGGAGAGAAGTGGTCCCAAGTCACTGAACTTTTTCCCGATATGAGCACGCGATACACGGATCTGATGGAAATCGAGCCCGGCAAGCTGCTGGTTGTCTATGACAGCGTCCCTTACGGATGGCATCAGATTCCCTACTCCGATAAGAAATCAAAGAACACGATTTATGGCACCTTTGTGGAGGTGCGGAAGAAATAGGCAACGATGCGCTTCAAACAGGTTTCAGCCTTGGCTCTGGAGACCCTGAGGAAATACGACTCGGCCACCATCTGCAATGTGATCGAGCTCTTCGGAATTCGTCCCAGCACCGCTGGTTACATGAGTGGCGCGATCCGGGCTGTTTATCCGGACCTCGCGCCGGTGGTCGGCTATGCCACCACCGCGACGTTCCGGTCTGCCTACCCGTCTTCTGACGAAAGTGTCTACCTGCGGGTCCCCGAGCACATCAAACGGATGGAGGAGCTGCCGGAGCCGAGGATTGTGGTGGTGCAGGATCTGGACGATCCGCCGGCGGCGGCCACGCTCGGCGAGGTGATGTGCCGGCTCTATCGACGATTCGGCTGCTGCGGCTTCGTCACCAGCGGAGCAGCCCGCGATATTCTTCAGGTCCGTCCCTTGAATTTCGCGGTTTTTGCCTCCTCGATTCTCGTGTCCCATGGCCATTGCCGGTTCGAGGAGATCCATGTGCCGGTGCATATCCACGGATTGACAGTGCGTCCTGGCGATCTCCTACACGCGGATGTCAACGGCGTTCTATCAATCCCGAACGAAAAAGCCGAAGAAGTGGCGGCAGCGTGCGAAGACTACCTAGCCATAGAAAAAATCGTCATCGACTATCTGGAGCGGCCGGACGCCACGCCCGAGGGTTACCGGAGGGCCGAAGAAGAGGCAGCGGAGCAAATCCAGAGGCTTTCTGCAAAGGTCCGCAGGCAGGCTGGCGGCGATGAAAGCACAACTCCGCAAGGATGACTTAGTCCTGGCGTTCCAGCAAGCCGGGATCGACAGGATTGGCCATCTACTTGTACACAGCTCGTTGTCCAGCCTTGGCTACGTAGACGGCGGAGCGGATGCCGTAATTGATGCCATTCTACAAGTATTGGGCCGGGAGGGAACCCTGATCGTTCCGACCTTCAATTACGTGGTGCAAACCGACCAGGTTTTCGATCCGGATACGATGCCGTCACAGACTGGGGTTGTGACGGAGGTGCTGCGAAAGAGGCCCGGCGCTATACGGAGCTTGCATCCCACCTACTCGTTCGCCGCGCTGGGGAGGGATGCCGAGGAGATCGCCCAGAACCACTGGAGGGCCGAACCCGTCGGCTTCGGGTCCCCTTTAGACCGCCTCGCTCGCGCCGGAGGCTGCACCTTGCTGCTAGGTGTGAAGCATGACGCGAACTCGTCCATTCATCTAGGGGAAGCATACGCCGGGGTCCCGTACCGGGACGTACCCTACAACCCGGCGTGGCCGCGCGCGGCGCGCCTGCGGCTGGCTTCCGGAGAGCTCATTATGGTGGACCTCCATGGGGAGCCGGGATGCAGCACGGCTTTCGGGGTGGTTGAGCTTCCGCTGCGAGAGAAAGGGTGCATCCGGGACTTCAAGATCGGGCAAACAAAGTGCCAGTTGATGAAAGTTGCCGATGTGACCAACACCACTGTGGAACTGCTCTGCCGGCGTGGAGACATTTTGCTCTGCTCGAATGCCGGGTGCAACTTTTGTCCGTCTGCAAGAAGGGCAACGGGCGAATGGAAGGCAAGCAGATGAGGTGGTTTCTATATTTGGGGATATCTGCCATTTTGCCGCACTTCGCTTGCCTTGCCGCCATGCGCAAAGTGACGGATGCGCAGGTCCGCGAGGTGCACCGTTCGGCGCTTCTCATCGACACTCACAACGACGTAACCGGCCGGACGGTAAACGGATTCGAGATCGGAGAAAGGGCCTCGGACGGACACACCGACCTGCCCCGCTTGCGAGAGGGAGGCTTCGGCGCTGTATTCTTTGTCGCATCCGGAACGGCTTCGGCCCACCGCGCGCTACAGATGATTGATCCCGTACGGTATGAGATCATTGGACGCCACCCGGACGATTTTTTGCTGGCGCGGACGGCGACGGATGTGGAGTTGGCGCGAGATCAGGGAAAGGTTGCGGCGCTCATCGGTCTGGAGGGAGGACATGCAATCGAGGACAGTCTCCGCCTCTTGCGAGCTTTTTTGTTGCTGGGCGTCCGCTACATGACGCTAACCCACGACTTCCACACCAATTGGGCAGACTCGGGTGGTTATGTTGGCCACCCCGCGGCGCCCCGTCACAACGGGCTGACGGAATTCGGCAAAGACGTGGTTCGCGAGATGAATCGTCTTGGCATGATAGTGGATATCTCGCACGTCTCCGACAAGACATTCTGGGATACTCTGGCTGTGAGCAGGGCGCCTCTTTTCGCCTCGCACTCGTCATGCCGCGCGCTGAGCAATATCAGCCGCAATATGTCTGACGAGATGATCCGCGCCATGGCGAAAAAGGGAGGAGTGATTCAGATCAATGTGGGATGCGATTTTCTTTCCCAAAAATGCGCGGATGCCATCGAAAGTCTCGATTTTTACACAGGCGAGATCCGGATCACGGAGCAATGTAGAGACAACCCAAAGGTGCGGCGGGCCGAGCTCGAAAAATACTACGCTCAACAGAAGAGCCGGATTCCTCAGGCCACGCTGGAGGACGTAGTGGCGCATATCGATCATGTAGTCAAAATTGCCGGAGTTGACGCGGTGGGGATTGGCAGCGATTTCGACGGCATCGAATATGTTCCGGCGGGTTTGGAAGACGTTTCGAAATTTCCGAACCTGACCCGCGTCCTGCTGGAAGGAGGCTATTCGCCCTCTGAGATTCGAAAGATCTATGGATGAAACACCCTGCGGCTGATGCGAGCTGTGGAACGAGCAGCGAGGTGACGAGTCATGTGGCGTAGCAGCTATTCTCGCCGGAACTTCATCAACGCAAGCGTGGCGACAATCGGTGGAATCGGTTTGGCGCGCGGAGGTTGGGGACAGCAAGTCCCACTTCGTCCCAAGAGCGCGACGGTCGTCCGGAAGCTGCGACATGTTACGGTCTTTCGCGATCCGGATAACTTCTGCGCCGAGACGGCCGTCGAAAACCTGGGCGGCGGCGAATTGGTGGCTGTATTTGCCCGCAACCGCGGCTTGAATCACACCGACACAGGCAGCATTCTACTGGTCCGCTCGCGCGATCACGGTCGTACTTGGGATCGCTCCAGGCCGGTAACGGTCCTGCGACAGGGCGATGATTATGGTTACGCGCTGGCCGGCTTGACCAGGCTATCCGACGGGCGCCTGGTAGTGAATTCCTACGGGTACGAGTTTCTCCAGGACGACGGTTCGGCAGATTTTGTAAAGGGCAGCTCTGATTTTGCCGGCGTCTATTTGGCCTGGTCTCAGGATGGAGGGCGCACGTGGAGCGAGCGGCAGAAGGTGCGTATCGCACCCATGCGCCTGGCCGCGGTGCGCGACGGTATCGTCGAAATGCCCGATGGGACCCTGCTGATGCCGCTCTCTGGCCTGCGCTCTCGCCACGGGCAGCCGGAGCTCGGAGGCACCGAATCCTGGACCGCTTTTCTGGTCGGCTCGACCGATCACGGCCGTCAATGGCACTACTGGGGAACCATGGGCCACGATCCGCTGAACATCCGGTCCTACTGGGAACCAGGGATGCTGCGGCTGCGCGACGGCCGGCTGGTGGGAATGGTGAGGTGCCATCCGTGGCCGGACGACTTCAGCACCGGTACCAGCGGATATCTCTTCCTGTCCGTCTCTGAGGATGGGGGCGCAAGCTGGAGCAACCCGAGAAAAACGCCGCTCTGGGGATACCCGGCCGACCTGATCCAGCTCGCCGACGGGCGCGTTTTGTGTACTTATGGCCGGCGGCGCGAGCCGATGGGCATTCGTATTGCGGTGTCCCAAGATGGCCTCTCTTGGGATGCGGCCAATGAGTTTGTCATCCGCGAATACCGGCCGCCCGAAAATCCGCGCGTCCGCGGGAAGGGCTTCCCCACCCATATCGGCTATCCGACGTCCGTACAACTCGAAAGCGGCGAGATTCTTTCCGTATACCACCTTTTCGATGACGAAGGCCGGCAGTACATCGAGGCGGCCATCTACGAGTTGCCGTGAGGACCTTGAGGCGGACGATTCTTCTTTGGAGCATCGGATGCGTGCTGGCTTCCGCTGCCTCACTTCGTCGGTCTAGCAGCACCGCCGATCCATGGAGCCTGGCTCTGTCGTCAGTGCTTACAGAATCCCGCGTTGTTCTAATCAGCTTTTCCAAAAAAGTGTGGCAGCTCGATTTAGACACATTGAAATACAGCGCATTAAGTCCTTTGCCAGAGGAAGCCCCTGTCGACTTGCTGATTGGCGCCGGTGGCGAAAATAAGCTGGAGGGACCTCACCGCAGGTCGCAGTGGACGTTCATCGGACGGTTTGTCCAGAAATAACACGTCCAAAAGAGGTGTTCCACAGGTTGGACCGCCTCGCTGCCGGGCGCTCGACAGGAATTGACAGGCGGCGGCGGGCCGTTGATACTGATTGTCTGAGGCAACGGGAAACGCATGATTCGGCCTAAAATACTGGGGACTGCTCTGCTAGCCGTGACGATGCTGGAGGCAGAGGCAGCGCCCATCATCGAGCTTACCAAGGATACCCAGCTCTTTGTTGACGATCACCTCATCGGGCGAATGCAGGGGCTGTTTCGGACCCTCAACAATCCTGTGAGGGTGCCCCAGAATCCCATCATGGTCCCGGACCGCCCCTGGGAGGGGTATCTGGTGCTCCAGCCGGGCACGGCGATCTTTGACGAGCAAGACCAATTGTTCAAGATGTGGTACAACGCACTGCCCACTCGGGAAAAGCCGTCAGTCGACCAGTATTTGTGCTACGCCACATCCCGCGACGGGATCCGCTGGGAAAAGTCGGACCTGAACCTGGTGGAGTTTCACGGCTCCAAGACGAACAACATCGTCCTGAAGTGGTCGAACTGGACGCATAGCCTTGTGAAGGACCCTGGCGAGCGCGACGAGCAGCGGCGCTACAAGATGGCGTACTGGCAGACCGAGAACAGGAAGCGCTGCGGCGTGTGGGTTGCCTTCTCACCCGATGGAATCCGCTGGACCAATTTCGAAGCTAACCCGGTGGTGCCGTGCTCGGCCACCGGCGATACGTTCAGCGTCATGCAGGATCCCGGTACCAGGCGCTACTTTCTTTACCACAAGACCGGGATCGGGGCGCTGCGGAAAGTTTCGCGGATGTGGAGCGAGGACTTCATTCATTGGCGGGACGACCGGCACGTGCTCGAACCGGATCAATACGACCAGCCCGATACGGAATTCTACGGTCTCTCGGCATTTCCGTACGGCGGCCAGTATCTCGGGATGCTCTGGGTATTTCACCAGTATTTGCAGCGACTCGACGTACAACTGACGTCCAGCCTCGACGGATTGCGCTGGCACAGGGTGCGGAACCGTCGGCTGTTTATTCCGCTCGGCTATATGAAGCTCGAGTACGGCGGCAGCAGCTTCGACAGCGACATGATCTACCCGGCGAGTGCCCCCGTGGAGAAAGACGGCGAGCTGTTTATTTACTACTCGGGGTTCAGAAATCTCCACAGCGCGCCGGCGCTGGATCACACGGGCGAGCTGGGGCTCGCGAAACTGCGGCTCGATGGGTTCTGCTCGCTGGATGCGACGAGCGAGGGGTCCGTGCAGACGCGCCCGCTGAAGTTCCGCGGATCGACCCTGACGGTCAACGCCGAAATCCGGCGGCTCCAGGCTGACGGTGAAGGACCCAACGCGGTCTGGCGAGGCCTTTTCAGCGGGGCGCCCGAGGGCGCCGGTTGGCTTCGCGTCGAAGTGCAGGACGAAAAGGGCCAGCCGATCCCGGGATACGAAGCGTCGCGCTCGGAGCCAATGACCGCTTCCGCGCTCGCCCAAAAGATCGACTGGAAAGAGGGCAAGAATCTTGCGGGCCTGGAGGGCCGCACTGTCCGCTTCAAGTTTGTCCTGAGCAACGCCCGGTTGTACTCGTTCCGGGTCCAGTAGCCATGAGGATTGGCGCCATTTATCCGGATGATGCCTGGGTGGATGTCGAGGCCCAAGCCTTAGTCGCCGAGTTTAAACGTTTCATGCCTGCCGGTGTCGAGCTGATCTCGGTGGCGACACCCATCCCGGCGGGCGAGGCCAGGCTGGAACCCGCGACGAAGCTGGCAACCAACGGCGATATCGAAGAGGCGGCCTGCCGGCTTTTGCGCTACAACCCTTCGTGCTACGCCTACTATTGCACCACCATCAGCTTTGCCCGGGGGCCTGGTGGTGATCTGGACCTTGCGCGCCGCATCAGCGACCGGACCGGGAAGCAGGCCACCACCACGAGCACGTCGATGATCGAGGCTTTCCGGGCGCTCGGGATCTCCCGAGTTTGCCTGGCGAGCCCCTACATGCCGGACGTCGAGCAACAATTCATCCGCTTCATTGAGGCGCACGGCGTCGAAGTGCTGAAGAGTTTGTCTCTGTGCCTGAAGCGGGGGCACTCCATCGTGCCTCCCGAAAACATCCGCCGGCTGGCGGAGTCGGCAGACGTGGAGGGCGCCGATGCGGTATTTGTGGGCTGCACGGGCCAAAAGCTGGCGGAGTACATCAGCGAGATGGAAGCTAAGCTCGGCAAGCCGGTGCTCACCGCCAACCAGGTGACCTCCTGGCATGCACTGAGGCTGATGGGTATCGAACCGAAGCTGGCGGGGCGAGGCCGCCTCTTTTCTTAAGATGTTTACCGCCCTAGATTACGGCATTCTTTGTCTCTATTTCCTGGCGCTGACCGCGATCGGGGCGAAGTTCTACCGCATCAGTTCCAGCTCTTCGCAGTTCTTTGTGGGCGGCCGGGCGATGGCCTGGCTGCCCGTGGCCATTTCGGTAATCGCCTCCGATACCAGCGCCATTACGCTCCTGGGCAATCCTGGGTACACATACGAGAAAGACCTGCGACTGCTTCCTTATATCCTCAGCTATAGCGTGGCCGCCTGGCTCGTAATCATATTATTTTTGCCATTTTACTGCCGGCTCAAGATGTATACAGCGTATGAATATCTGGAGCAGCGGTTCGATGTACGCGTGCGGTCGATCACCAGTCTACTGTTCTTGTTCATCCGGGGGGCCCACGTTTCGATCGCAATGTATGCCCCGGCCACGATCCTAACCCTGGTCAGCGGCATGCCCCTGTACTGGTCGATCCTGCTGATGGGGCTGGTCACTACGATCTACACCGCTATGGGAGGTATTCGCGCGGTCATCTGGACGGACGTGCTCCAGTTTTCCATCGTCGTGACGTCGATCGTGTGCACGTTTTCGTTCACGGCCCATCGTGTAGTGGGGGGATTGCCGGCGATCTGGCAGATTGGATCGGATTTCGGCAAGTGGCGTCTTTTCGATTTTTCGTGGAATTTGACTTCCGATGCCTCCTTTTGGGGGACGTTCGTGGGAGGAACGGTACTGGCCCTGGGCACTATCGGAACCGATCAGGCTGTGCTGCAGCGTTATTTCACGGCGAAGTCGGAGGAGGAATGTAGCCGGTCTCTGAAGGCTTTTTCCGTGTTGCTGGTTCCGTACAATACGCTGCTGCTGTTGATCGGCAGTTGCCTTTTCGTCTTCTATCATCAGAACCCCGCGCGTGCGACGGGCCTCACTTCTCCCGACGCAGTCCTCGGGTTCTTCGCGATGCACGAGCTGCCCAGGCTCATGGCGACGCTGTTGGTCGGCTCGGTATTCGCCGCTTCAATGGGGGTGATGAGCGCGGGCATCAACTCGCTCTCTACCTGCACGGTGATTGATTTCTACCGCCGCTTGGTCGTCAAGGACGCCTCCGATCAGCGTTACGTGAAAGCCGGCCGGACGGCCACGGTTCTGTGGGGCGTGTTGACCACGATCGGCGCTGTGTATGCCGGGCGTCTCGGCGCTTTGGCTCTGGCGTTCAGCAAGGTCCAAGGGTATGTGGGTGGGGTTATGCTGGGCGTTTTCTTGCTGGGAATGGTGTTCCGCCGGCCGAGTGCGGTCGGCGCGCTGGCGGGTAGCGCAGTAGGGATTGCTGTTGTCAGTTACGCCGCCTTCGGCACGCGGGTGAGCCTGTTCTGGTATGGCATCATCGGCTGCGCCACAACCATGGCGACGGGTTACCTGGTAAGCCTGCTTTACCGCCGGCAGAAAGAAGTGCCCGCTCAC
The DNA here is from genome assembly GCA_041477005.1 of Terriglobia bacterium. Classification (GTDB taxonomy): domain Bacteria; phylum Acidobacteriota; class Terriglobia; order Bryobacterales; family JACQDG01; genus JBGOUJ01. The sequence continues at coordinate 15,925 of JBGOUJ010000055.1, forward strand.
CTGCTGCTGCGAGGCGCTGGAGAACGGGTGGCGGCACAAGCCTCCTGAAGAAAGGGACGAAATGCAAGCGAATCTGACGGCTCAACGAATCCGTGGGGTGTTGCCGGCGCTGCCGACGCCGTTTACCGATGACGGCAAGGTGGATGCGCGAGGACTCGAGAAACTCGTTGCGCACGTGCTCGATGGGGGCGTGCACGGACTGTGGGTGCTCGGATCGAGCGGTGAGTTCACGGCGCTGTCCCCGGAGGAGCGCAAGCAGGTCGTGGACGTGATTGTCGGGGCGACACAACGGCGTGTGCCGGTTCTTGTGGGGCTGGGAAGCAACGACGTCAGGGAAATCATTCGCAGCGCCGAGCAAGCGCACCGCGCCGGCGCGGACGCTTGTTTTGCGCTGCTGCCATTCTACTTCGTCGCCGATCCCCGTGAAGCGATCGCTTTCTTCCGGCGGATTGCCGAGGCCAGCCCGTTGCCGGTCGTTATTTACGACAATCCCTTCTCGACGAAAACGAAGCTCGAGGCCGGGACCTATCTCGAGCTTGTCGACTGCCCGAACATCATCGCGCTCAAGGACAGCAGCAGCGACTTCGTGCGCTTCCAGGCGCTGCTTGCCGCGCTACGGGCGAACACGCCTTGGAGGGTCCTGCAGGGCGATGAGCGGCTCGTCGGTGCGAGCGTCCTCTTGGGCGCCGACGGCACAGTTGCTGCCTTGGCCAGCGTGGCGCCCCGTCTATTCGTCAGGCTTTATGAGGCTTCTGCCGCCTGTAAAGCGCAGGAGACTGCTGCACTGCAAAGGCGGGCCATGGCCCTGGGCAAGTTGTTTGAGCTGAAGGGGCAGCCTACCGATGGCGCATTTTTTGCCGGCTTGAAGGCCGGCCTTCAAGTTCTTGGGATCTGCGGCGGCCAGGTCTCGAGCCCGTTTTCGCCGATGCCGGCCGATAAGATGCCGCTCGTAGAGAATCTGCTGCGAGAATTCGAGGAGTTTCTGTGAAGCGAGTCGTCGGGCTGTGGAGCGCGCTGGTCCTGGCCGGCGGCTTGTGCGCCGCTGAGAACAAGATCGCGGTCACGCAGATTCCGCACCTGGTGAAATTTGTCAAGAACAAACAGATCGCATCGCTTCTGGCGGACCTCGCCGAATTCTCCATCCGCCTGCTCGAGTGGAATGACACGGACCGGCAGTCCGTATTGGGGGTGCAGCGCAAGGTAAAAGATGAGACCTATGCACAGGAATGGGGAGCGAACCTCGATTACACGCCGGGTACCCTGGAACAAGTCGTCAATTTGACAAGCGAGGGTTACGCGAGCCTCCGGAGCCCGCGGCTGGTCCGGGTTCTGGTGGCGGACTCCATCTCTGTCGAGCAGAAGCCGGCTCAGCTGGAGTTGGTGGAGGGCACCGGCATCCCGGTGCCATTCCTGTTCCGCAATGCCGGGACGCAGCCGGTTCGCATCGCTGTCAAGGCGGTGGGAACCGGCGTGTCGGTCGAGCCGGTTCAGCCGCAACTACGCGCCAGGCAGACGCTGGGACTCAGACTGACCTTCACGGCCAACTCGAAACAGGCTGGCCCGGTGCAGTTGCGCATCGAAGCCGGTTCGGCTCACCAGGAAATCGAGCTACCGGCACGGGTGTGGGGATCCCGTCGGCTGCGGGTCCAGGTGCGCGACGAGCGTGGGCAGCAGACCCCAGCACGGATTTATCTCACCGGCGCTGACGGCCGGCCTTACGCGCCGCCTGGCGTGATCCACCGCATCACCAACGGCGACTACCACCAGCCCTTCGGCGGCGAATATTACTTTCACACCGCTGGAGATTTCGAGGCCGTGCTGCCGGCCGGCCCGGCGGAGATCGAAGTGATCAAGGGTTTTGAATACACGCCGGTGCGGCGCACGGCGGACCTGACGACCGCCGATGCGTCGGTGGTGATCAGCCTCGAGCACCCCTTTGATATGGCTGCCAAGGGCTGGTATTCCGGCGATGTTCACATTCACCCGAACCTGTTTGGCGACCGCCTGATCAGCCCCCCGGACGTCCTGCTGATGGCCAAGGCAGAGGATCTGAACGTTTCGAATCTGCTGATCTGTAACGACGAGAGCGCGCGGGTCAATGACCTGGACCGTTTTCAGGGCGCGCCGCATCGGCTGTCCGGGGACCGTTACATCCTCTACTGGAACGAGGAAATGCGGAACCTGCGGCTTTACGGCCATATGGGGTTTCTGAAGCTGAAAACACTCGTGGAGCCGCTTTTCGTCGGCTGGCCTGGTACCCCGGAGCCCTATGATTATCCACCCAACTACATGCAGGCGGAAAAGGCCAAGAAGCAAGGAGCGAGTGTTACCTACGTTCATCCCGGATTGCCCAGCGAATATCCGGTAGATATCGCGCTGGGCGTGGCCGACACTATCGACGCGATGTGCCAAGGGGACGAAGAGAAGCTAACGGCGGACTGGTATCGTTTGCTGAATTGCGGGTTCAAGTGCCCGATTTCAGCCGGCACCGACGCCTATCTCAACATCCCGTATCACCTGATCCCCGGCGCGGGCCGCGTGTTTGTACAGGCGGGACCGCAGCTCACGTACGACCGCTGGATCGAGGCGTACGCTCAGGGGAGAAGTTTCGCCACCAACGCCCCGCTCCTGACTTTCACCGTCAATGGCAAAGGCCCCGGCGAAGAGATCCAGCTCGGCGCAAACCTGCAGAGGGTACGGGTAGAGGCAATGGCCCTGTCGCACGTGCCGATGCAGCAAATGGAAATTGTCGTCAATGGGCGGACGGTTGCGGCCAAGAAGGCCACCGGTGATGCACGGCGCATTGAAATGAAAGAATCCATAACTCTCACAGGAAGCTCCTGGATTGCGGCCCGGGTGCGGGGTACCGGGCACCGGCTCGTTCCCAATGATAAGGAGCTGTTCGCCCATACTAGCCCCGTCTACTGCTACCGGCAGGGCAAGGCGATTCGGTCCCGGTCAGACGCGCTCTTCTTCGTGGGACAGATTGACGGCCTGATTCAGGAGGTGAACAGGAGGGGCCATTTCGCGAAGCAGGGCCAGAAGGAGGAGGCCCTCACTCTGTTCCGCAGAGCGCAGCAAGTGTACCGCCAGAGAGCGACGGAGGGAGAATGAGTTCCGCACCAGCAGAGAGTCGCGGCAAGGTTGTGACGGTTGCGGGCCCGGTTGACCCCGGCACACTGGGCATCACCTTGATTCACGAGCACATCTTCATCGACATCTCCTGCTACTACAGGCCGCCCAGCGACCCGGAAGGGAAACGGCTGGGGACACAGCCTCTCCGGCTCAGGAATCTCGGGTGGGTGCGGCAGAACTCGATGAGCAGTCGGAGCAACCTGCACCTGGATGACGCCCGGATCGCCATCGCCGAGCTAAGGAGGTTCGGCGGGGCCGGTGGAGGCGCTGTCGTGGACCAGACGCCTGTCGGCATCGGCCGAAACCCCGAGGGGCTGCGCAATATCGCTCAAAAGACCGGGCTTCGTATCATAGCCGGGAGCGGGTATTACATTGCGGTCTCACATCCGCCGAAGGTTGCGACGAGCACCCGCGATCAACTGACCGAGCAAATCGTCCGAGATACTACCCAGGGCATCGACCAGACCGGCGTTCGCGCCGGGATCATCGGCGAAATCGGAACCTCATGGCCGCTGCAGCCGGGTGAAGAGAAGGTACTCCGTGGGGCCGCGCAGGCCCAGAAGCAAACTGGGGCGCCGATGTCGATCCATCCCGGCACCTCGCGCGAGGCGCCGCAGCGCATCATCGCTATTCTGCGAGAGGAGGGAGTCGATCTGCACCGCGTGCTCATGAGCCATATCGAGGCCCGCTATCGCGGCGGCCTGGACGATTACAAGGCGCTTGCGGACACGGGGTGCAATCTCGCTTTCGACACCTTCGGCCGCGAGCAGTATTTTGCCGCTCTCGGCCGGCAGCACCCACAAGACGATCAGAGGATCGAGATGATCGCCGAGCTGGCGCGCCAGGGCTACGCCAAACAGATTATGCTCTCGCAGGACGTGTGCTACCGCAGCGACCTCTTCTGTTACGGAGGGCACGGCTACGCGCACATCCTGCGCAACATTGTGCCGCGGCTCGAGAGCCGGGGGGTGCCGGCCGCCGATATCGAGAGGATGTTGGTGTTGAATCCGAACAAGTTTCTGGCATTCCAGTAAAGTCATGATCGATATCCACACTCGTTCCCGCATGGCTGCATAAGCGACGAGTCTGTCCAGGAGGCGGCGCTGATGGGGAAGGATACTGCGATCTCGATGGATGCTGTTCCCGAGCGGCACTGGGCGGCGCTGCAGTCGGTCGAGCGCGCCGTCGCTCTGGCCATGCGCTTCTTCCATGTCGACGTCAGCGGCCTCTTTTACCGACCCTGGCAGTTCTACAACTCCATGATGTTGGCCGAGGAGTACAACGCGGAGCACCAGCTGCTGTTCGGCTCCGACTGGCCGATTGCCACGCCCGAGGAGACCGCACAGGGGATTCGCAACGTTAACCATGTGGTGGACGGGACCACCCGGCCCAAGGTGGCTCTTTCGACCGTTGAAGAGATTCTGGCTCGTGACCCACTGAAGACACTCGGAATTTCTTGAACCAATGACAACTACATCTACTTCAAAATCGTTGGACATTCTGAACCATAACAAGAAGTTCATGCCGGGCGGAGTCTGTTCCATTAACCGCATGGTGGAGCCTCCGATTGTGTTTGTGAGAGCCGAAGGCGCCTACATGTGGGACGCCGATGGCAAGCGTTACATTGACTACCACGCCGCTTTCGGTCCGCACTTTCTGGGGCACCATCATCCCCGCGTTACAGCAGCCGTGGAAGAGGTCCTCCACAGTTGCGCTACCCTTTCCGGCACCGGCACGACCATCCTGGAAGGCCGTCTGGCCGAACTGCTGTGTACCAACATCGCCACCCTCGAAAGCCTGGTCATCCTGAATACGGGCAGCGAGGCCACCGCAGCCGCGATCCGGCTGAGCCGCGCGGTGACGGATCGGGACCACGTCATCGTGATGCAGGGCGGCTACAACGGC
>JBGOUJ010000056.1:0-20948 GCA_041477005.1 Terriglobia bacterium
CACGGTTGGGTTCTGGCTCATGGTAGGCAACTGAGAAAGGGATGCTGCGGGAGGAGCGGCGTCTTGTTTTAGCTTGGCCAGGCCGAAATCGAGCAGCTTCGAGCCGTTCTTGGTGAGCATGATGTTGCCGGGCTTGAGGTCGCGATGCGTGACCCCCTCGCGATGCGCCTTGGCGAGGGCGCCGGCGATTTCCATGGCGCACGCGAGCAGTGGATCGAGCGGCAGCGGCCCGCGCGCGAGGCGCTGGGCCAAGCTCTCTCCTTCCAGGTATTCCATGACCGCGTAGTCGATCCCGTCCTGGCTCCTGACATCATAGAGAGCGCAGATGTGGGGGTGGGAAAGCGAGGAGATGATACGAGCCTCGCGCTGGAAGCGTTCGCGCGACTCGGGGGTGGCGGAGAGGTGCTGGGTCAGGATCTTGATGGCGACGGTGCGGTCGAGGCGGGTGTCGCGAGCGCGATACACTTCCCCCATCCCGCCGGCGCCGAGGGGTGAGACGATTTCGTAGGGACCCAGGCGGGCGCCGGAGAGGAGGGCCATCCCCAAGATTATAGCGGACCGGCTTGGCAAAGAAATGCCAGTCTTGACGCCTGTACCGATACAAAGGACGGTATTCTGGTGACCAAGTTCAGAGCCCCGAGCATGAAACACTTTTTGTCAGCCGCCGCTCTCGTGTCGGTCCTGGGCGTGCACGCCTTCGGGCAGATTGCCACCACCACGTCGCTGGTCGGCGCCGTCACCGATGCCTCGGGAAAGGTCATTCCCAACGCCACCATCACCGTGGTCAACACAGGTACTCAGGACACCTACAACACGACGACCGACCAGGGATATTAGATGAAGAGTCGATTTTTGCTCGCGCCGCTCTTGTTCTGCCTGTCTGGTGTCGCGCAGGACCCGGTCGCCTCGTTGGAAGGTGAGGTTCGCGATGGCTCGGGCGGCGCGGTCGCGCGCGCGGCCGTTACGATCAGGAATCTCGATACCGGTTACAAGCAGAGCCAGGCTACATCGGCCGAGGGCTTCTACAAGCTCTTGCTGGTGCCGGTAGGGCGCTATCAGCTTTCCGTCGAGCGAAGCCAGTTTGCGCGGTTCCAGCAGCAACCGGTTCAACTCAATGTGAGCCAGACGGTGCGGCTTGACGTCGAGTTGGCGCTGGCGTCGCAGCAGGAATCCGTCACCGTGGAGAGCGACGCGGCTCTGGTCGACACGGCGACGAACACGCTCGGGAAAGTTGTGACGACGAAGGAAGTGCTCGACCTGCCGCTAAACGGGCGGAACTTCACCCAACTCGGCTTGCTTCAGGCGGGGGTCGCGCCGTTGACGGCGGGAATTCAACAGTCCGGGGGGAGCTCACGTGGCGGGCAAGGCTACGCCGTCAATGGGCAGCGTCCGGAGTCGAACGCGTATCGCGTCGATGGCGCGGCCAACGTGAACCGGATGGACGGAGGCTTCGCCCTGCGCATTCCGGTGGACGCGATCGCCGAGTTTCGCATCCTGACCCATACCGCGCCGCCGGAGTATGGCGGGACGAGCGGATCGACCACCAGCGTGGTCACACGGTCAGGGACCAACGGCCTGCACGGCTCGCTCTACGAGTTCGTTCGCAACGACATCTTCGACGCCCGCAACTTCTTCTCGGCCGATGTGGAACCTTTGAAGCAGAACCAATTCGGCGCGACGGCCGGGGGACCCCTCCGGCGCGACCGCACGTTCTTCTTCGGCTACTACGAGGGATTCCGGAATCGTCAGGGCGTGACGCGGTCCGCCGTAGTCGGCACGGAGGCGCAACGGAAGGGTGACTTCTCGGGGAAGACGCCGCCGCTCATTGACATTTCGGCGGGCGGCGCACCATTTCCGGGTGGGATGATTCCGGCGGCGCTGCTGAATCCGGTGTCGCTGGGCGTGATGACCCGGTACATTCCGCTCGGCAACGCGAGCCCGTCGGTGTATAGGACGACAGTGGTGACGCGCAACGACTACGACCAGGGCGGCGGACGAATCGACCACCGCTTCAGCGACAGCAACCAGCTTGCCTTTCGCTACTCGTATTCGCAGGGGGCGAACGTGAATCCGATCTCGACTCGAGGCTCGGATCTGCCCGGCTTCCCGGTCCAGGATGATCTGGCGACGCACGCGCTGACGCTCTCCGAGACCCATCTGTTCTCTCCGGCGGTAGTGAACTCGTTCCGCGCGTCCTACTTCCGCCACAATTTCTTTGTCGACCAGCGGCTGAACAAGACGTCACCACGCGAACTGGGGTTCAACTACGACTCGGCTTCCAGCGCGGGACAGAGTGTGCCATTCTTCAACATCAACGGGTACTCGCCGGTCGGCGGTGCGATCGTTGGGCCGCGCACCTCGACGCAGAACGATTATGAACTGTACGATTCGCTGTCGCTGATCCGCGGTAAGCACGCCATCAAGATCGGCGGAGATGCTCGAAACACGCGAATCACGGCGTTCCTGACAATCGCGCCGAATGCGTTCTTTGTGTTCACGCCATCGTTCCCATCGAACGACGGATTCGCGAATTTCCTGATGGGACGGCCGCTGGTGTTTACTCAAGGGCTCGGCGATATGTCGCGCGGGCTGCGCAACCGGAGCACCGGACTGTTCGCGCAGGATGAATGGCGCGCCACGAGCCGTCTCACGATCAATTACGGCGTACGCTGGGAAGTCGATCCCCCGTTCACCGAAGTAAGGGACCGGCTGAATACGTTCGTGCCGAGCCAGCAATCGACCGTGTATCCGAGCGCCCCGCTGGGGGTGCTGTTTCCGGGAGATCAGGGCGTGGCGAAGGGGCTCGCGGCGATACAGTGGACGGCATTCATGCCGCGGATCGGGTTCGCGTGGAACCCGGACGGCAAGGGCACATTCGCAATCCGGGCGAGCTACGGAATCTTCTATGACACGATGTCGAACGGGCTAGGCACGTCGGCCCAGGCGGCGGTGAGTTCGCTGCCCTGGACGCAACTGGTGGGGTTCAGCGGACCGGGGACGACGTACGTGAATCCGTATGGCGGTCAGCCGAAGCCGCTGTCGAACACGTTCCTTCGCCCGGCGGCGGTGGTGGGGACGTCTAAGGACGCGCGTCCGCCGTACGCGCAGAACTGGAACTTCTCGCTGCAGCGGTCGCTCGGAAAGAACTATGTGGTCGAGGGCCGCTACGTGGGAACGAAGGGGACACGTCTGCCGCGGAACATCGAAGCCAATCCGGCCGTGTGGGGACCAGGCGCGACGGCGCCGAATGCCGACCGCAGGCGCATCTACGCGAACTGTCCGGCGGATGGATCGGCGTGCCAGCTTGTCCACGTGGCGCTCTTGTCGAACATCACAAACTCGACGTATCACGGCGCGCAGCTTTCGCTCTCGCGGCGGTTCAGCAGCGGCCTTGGCTTCAGCGCGTCGTATTGGTTCTCGAAGACGTTGGACTACCTGTCGGCGATGAATCTGACGGGTGGGGCGGCGCGGCCGCTGTCGGGCGAGGTGGACATCGCGCAGAATCCTTTCAACCTGGCCGCGGAGCACGGCCCGTCGCTGTTCGACGCGAGACACCGCTTTGTGCTGAGCGGAAGCTGGGAGATTCCGGCGGCGAAGTCGTTGCGCGGAGCCGGACGCGTATTGCTGGCAGGCTGGCAGTTGAACGGGATCGCGACGGCATCAAGCGCAACTCCTTTTACGGTATTCGACAGCGCGAACGTGGCCGGGCAAGCGCCCCATCCGCCGATCTCAGGATTCGCAGGGAGCCGGCCGGATGTGATTTCCGATCCCAACGATGGGCCTCACACGGTGGAGCAGTGGATTTCGCGGTCCGCGTTCCGGCGGCTGAATCCGGCGACGGAGGCAGGTAACTTCGGCAACGCCGGACGGAACATCGCGCGGGCCGCCGGCATCGTCAATGTCGACCTGTCGCTGCTGAAGAGCTTCGTGTTCGGCGAGTCGCGCCGGCTGCAGTTCCGGGCCGAGTGCTTCAATCTGGCGAATCACGCCAACTTCGGACTGCCGGTGACGGATCTTGCGTCGCCGAGTTTCGGACGAATCCTGGACGCCGCCCCGCCGCGCCTGGTGCAGTTCGGATTGAAATTCCTATTCTAAGACTACCGGCGGAGGGCGGCGGGCCAGCCGGAGATCATGGTGAGCGGGGCCTCGGGCTTGAGCGAGTTGATGAGAAAGCGGGAGGCGTCGCCGGTGACGTCGTACTGGTGGGAAGCGAACCGTGGCGCGGTGACGTGGGTCTGGAATAGCGGGCGCGGGGGGCCGGGGAGCAGCTCGCCGCCACGAATCTCGATGGAGACTTCCATAAGCCTTCGGTCCGGAGCGAAGAAGAAGAGTCGTCTGCCGTCGCGGCTCCAGCGCGGCTGGTAGCCTCCCTGGTCGGAGATGGGAAGGCGCGCGCCGCCTCCGGAGACAGACTCGACAAATATGTTCCGAACGGTATAGGCAAGCCACTTCCCGTCGGGAGAAAACTGGGCATCGCCGCCGCGGCCCCAGATCGAGACCTTGCGCTCCACCCGGTCATAGAGGGCCAGGAAGGGTTGTCCTTTCTCAAAGGTCATGTAGAGGAGGTGACGCCCATCGGGCGAGTAGTGGTTGGGAATCATTTGCGGGCCCTGGACCAACAGCTCGGGCTTGCCCAAGCCGTTGGCCTGGATCTCGTAGAGGTAGTTGGTGCGGCCCTGGCTGGACCGATAGGCAATGGTCTTGCCATCGGGCGACCAGACCGGAAGCTCCTCGCGGCCGCCATCGGTCAACCGCGTGGCTACGCCGCGCTGGAGGTCGTGAACGCGGATATAACGCTTGCCGTTGCGGGCTTCATCGGCGGAGACGGCGAGGAACCGGCCGTCGGGGGAAAGTTGGGGGTTCTGCGGGGCGGATTCGGGAATGCCGTCGAGCGGCTTGCCGGCAGCGGTATGCCAGATCAGCTCGTTAGCGGCATCGGCGAGGGACTGAAAGACCATCACACCATTGTTCGAGACAGAAAGGTTGCTGAGACCCCAACCGGCGTCCGGCAGGATTTCCTGGTCCAAGACGGGGATGGGAGTCCCGGTAAGGCTGAGCCGTTGGGGGTCAAAGGGCTGCGCCATCAGGCTGTTGTCCTGGATGTAGAGGAGGTGGCCGGAGGCGAAGGCTACGCTGCCGGAGAGATCGGCGGAGATGAGCTTGGGTTCGCCGCCCTCGAGGGAGCCGGCGTAGACGCCCTTGGGACGGGGATCGGAGGCGAGGCCCCAGTCCTGGAAGAAAAGGAAATGCTTGTCGTCGGGCAGGAACCACGGCCAGCGGTGCGCCTTGCCGCTCTGGGGATCGAGCGGGGTGGCCTGCTGTGCCTGGCCGCCGCGCTCGGATACGCGGAAGATCGGTCCGTCGTTATTCGGAGCAAACAGGATCGTGCCCTCGCGGTTCCAGGCTCCGCCGCGGCCGGAGGGCGCCTCGCTAAGAGTCTGGATGGCGCCGTTGGCGGTGTCCGCGATCTTGAGCTTGCCGGCGGCAAAGAAACCGACGCGGCGGCTGTCCGGGGCCCAGAAGGGGAAAGCGGCGTCATCGGTGTCGTTGATCTGCTGGGCGCCGCGGGAATCGAGCGAGCGCACCCAGAGCGTGTTACGACCGTCGGGGGCGATGGTGACGAAGGCCAGGCGCTTGCCGTCCGGCGAGACGGCAAAGTTGTAAGAAGCAAAAGACATGCCGGGCGGGGGCGGCAGCGAGCTGCGAGAGGCGGAAAGAGACTCGGGCGCCCGGGCGGGCCGGAAGAGCCAGAGTCCCAGCGTGCTGAGCAGAAACAGGAGGGCCGCAGCCCAAGCGGCCAGGCCACGCCGGGTAGTGCGGACCGGTGCAACTTCGGGGCTGGGGCTGTCCCGGGGGTTGTCACGGATAGTTTCGAGCTGGAGCTTGAGATCCACCGCGCTCTGCCAGCGGCTGTCGGGGTCCTTGGCGAGACAAGTCTGGATGAGCCGCTCGAGCTCGGGCGGTGTCACCGGGCGGAGCGTTCGGACGGGCTCGGGCTGCTTCTCCAGGATGGCGGAGAGGATGCTGATCGGGGTCTGGCCGTCAAAGGCTTTCTTGCCGGTAGCCATTTCGTAAAGCACCGCGCCGAAAGCGAAGATATCGCTACGGGCGTCGGCGTCAGCGCCTTGGATCTGCTCGGGCGACATGTACTGGTAGGTACCGACGATGGCGCCGACGGCGGTGATGGGCGCCGTCATGGTGGCGGCGGTGGTCAAACCCGACACCGGCGCGACGACCTTGGCCAGTCCGAAGTCGAGCAGCTTGGCGCCGCTCTTGGTGAGCATGATGTTGCCGGGCTTGAGGTCCCGATGAGCGACACCCTCGCGATGCGCCTTCCCGAGGGCTCCGGCAATCTGTGTGGCGCAAGTGAGCAGGGGATCGAGCGGCATAGGCCCCTGGTCGAGGCGCTGGGCCAGGGTCTGGCCTTCCAGATACTCCATGACCGCGTAGTCGATGCCGTCCTGGGAGCCGACGTCATAGAGGGCGCAGATATGGGGGTGGGAAAGCGAGGAGATGATGCGAACCTCGCGCTGGAAGCGTTCGCGGGACTCGGGCGTGGCGGACAGGTGCGGTGGTAGGACTTTGATGGCGACAATGCGGTCGAGGCGGGTGTCGCGGGCGCGATAGACTTCGCCCATGCCGCCGGCGCCGAGGGGCGAGACGATTTCGTAGGGACCCAAGCGAGTGCCGGCGAACAAGCCCATCGCCAGAATTATAGCGGACTACGAACTCGCGCACCGAAATGGGACCGGGCAGGGGACCAAAATGACCCACTACCTTTACCCTACTAATTCCTGAAACAGCTCCCCCTCCAGAGGGGCGGCCCCGGTCCTTGTTAACAGACCGGTCGAGATGCGGTGCGGTAGAATAAATCTAACAGGCCATCCATGGATACGAAGCGACAGTGCGCCGTTTGCGGCAGGCAGTTCGACGATTCCTACCAGTTTTGTCCGTTTGATGCCAGTCCGCTGGCCAAGAAGTGCCCCACCTGCGGCCAGCTCTGGGACAACTCCTTCCGGTTCTGCCCGCTGGACTCGGCGGCTCTGGCGCCTTTGAGGTTGGGGTCGGCGGCCGAAGCGCCCCAGGTCGAGCCGATCGCGCCGCCCTCGCCCCCGCCGGCCACCGCGACGCCCGTTGCATCGCCGTATGCCGCTGCACCCTCTGCGTCGTATCCCGCCGCACCTCCGGTAGTGACTGCACCGCCGATCGTACCACCAGCCGCGCCACATCCAGTCGTTTCGGCGCCGGCCGCGCCGCCCTCACTGGCGCCTGCGGCCATGGCGCCGGCGGCCGCTGTGTCGGCGCCGTCGGCCTACGCCCCCAAGCCCACCGCGTTCACTTTCGCCGACCAGGTCGCCAAGCCGAGCTGGAAGGAAATCGCGCTCCGGCCGATGACCATCTTCGTGGCCTGCGGCGTGACGGCGATCGCCTTCTTCGTCTGGTATCTAAACTTCCGTACGAGCGGCGGGGATCTGCCGCTGCCGACGATGACCTACACGCTGCTCCCGAACAAGGGCGAGACGAAGGGCGTCCCGGTCGCCATCAAGATCAACCAGGCGACGGTGTTCATGATTGACGATCCGATGGACGGGGGAGGCGCCGCGCGCGCCAAGAAAATCATCGCGTCTTTGGATGAGACCATGCGGCCGCTCAAGGCCGACCCCAACGCCGGCGGGATCCGGTTCGCCGTGGACGACCGGCGCCCCGTGATCCTGGTAATCAGTCAGGCGAGCGGCGACAAGAAGGAGCTGGCCACGGTTACCGAAGGCGATGTCACCCTGGCCGGCGACAACGACGCCATGCACCTGGCCGGCCAATGGGCGGAGCGGCTCACCGACGCCGTCAAGGTCTTCGCCTTCGGCGAAGTGCCCAGCTTTTCCATGGAAACCGAATTCGGCCAGGCGCTGCTCAGCATGTTCAAGCAGGCGGCGGGAAGCCAGGGCAAGGTGAGCAAGCAGACCCTCGACGCTGCCTTCCAGCGCCTCAGCGCCGGCCAGCGACACGCACTCGAAGCCCCGCCCACGGGCCGCCGGGCCAGCGCCGAGAGCCGCAGCCGCTAGCCATCATGAACACCGGCAGCTCGGGAACACGGGCTTCCAGACCGGCCCCCCCAGGCCGCGGCCCCAAGGGCCGTCGGGCCGGCGCCGAGAGCCGTAGCCGCTAGTTGGCGGGCGCCCCTGATACTACTTCTGAATCGCAATCTTCCCGTCAACGATGACCATCTGCGGCTCGATCGCATTGATCTCGTCTTCCGGGCAGGTCAGGTAGTCGCGGTCGATCACAACCAGGTCGGCGAGCTTGCCGGGCTCGATCGAGCCGCGTTCATTCTCCGCAAACTGCATGTAGGCGGCCCAAATGGTGTGGGTCTTGAGCGCCTCCTCGCGGGTGATTTTCTGCTCGGGATGGAGGACCTCGCCGCGGTCGGTCTGGCGGGTGACGGCGATCCACATTTGCAGGAAGGGATTATAAGGGTTGACGGCGTTGTTCTTGTCGTAGCCGATCATGTGGTCGCTGCCGCCGGCGACGATCAGGCCGGCGTCGAGGTAAGCCCGCATCGGGTAGAACAGGCGCATGCCGTCGTCGCCGAAGACCTTCTCGAGGGCCGGCCCATCGCGGTAGAGCCAGTCCGCCTGGGCGTCGATCAGGATGCCCATCTTCTTGCAGCGCGCGATGGCTTCGGGGCTTTGAAAGCTGGCGTGCATCAGGTGGGAGCGGCTGTGGGCGATGGGCCGGTCCTTGTCGGCCGCTTCCAGGGCGTCGAGCATAACGTCGATCGCGCCGCCGCCCTGGTCGTGCGCCGTGAGCTGCCAGCCGCGGGCGTGGCCGGCGCGCTCGATGGCGATCAGCTTGTCGCGAGCGATGAAGAGCTGGCCGCGATCGTCGGGGTTGGTGTGACCGTAGAGCTGCCGGCCGAAGGGACCGTAGGGGAGGCGCTGGTAGGCCGTCCCGATGGTCATGCCGCCGTCGAGCGTCACCTTGAGGGCGCCGAACTTGAGCCACGAATCGCCCTTTCCGGTCGAATAAGGCGCCATACGGATCTGGCGGAGCAGCTCCTCGGTGGGCCGCGAGGCGTCGATGCGCCAGGTCATCACCGTGCGGATCGGCAGCCGCCCCTGGGCCTTGAGCTTGTCGTAGAGCGGAAATTCGGCGGGCGTGAGGGCGCGGTCGCTGATGGCCGTCAAGCCGGCCGCGACGTACCTCTTCAGCATGCCTTCGAGCGCTTCGAGCTTCTCATCCTCGGTCGCGCCGCCGCTGCGGTCGAGGTCCCGGAGCAGCGACTGACCGTTCCGGAGGATGCCGTTCGGCTCGCCCTTGGCGTCTTTGACGATCTCGCCGTTTGGCGGATTGGGCGTATCGCGGGTGATGCCGCACATCTTCAGCGCGTGGGAATTCACCACCACCGTGTAGCTCGCGTCGAACATCACCGGGTGCTCTGTGGCCACGTCGAGCACCTCGCGCGTCGGCATCCGCAGCTCTTTGAGCCGGGTGGGAAACGTCCGCGGCACCACAATCCAGCGGCCCGGCGGCGTGGTCTTCATCTGCGCCCGGATGAAGTTCTGGACCGCCTCGAAGGAATCGAGCGGCGCCAGCGGACGGCGGAACTCGCTCAGCCCGGCGCCCAGCGGATGGACGTGGCTGTCCACCAGCCCCGGCAGCACGGTGCGGCCCTTCAGGTCGATGCGCTGCGTTCGCGGCCCGCGCTCGGTCGAGAAGACCTGTTTGGTCGTCCCCACCTTGGTGATCTTGCCGTTCTTGATCGCCACCGCCTCGACCAGCGAGAACTTCGCGTCGACGGTGACGACCTTCCCGTTGTAAAGGATGATGTCGGCGTTGGCCCCGAACAAAGCTGGAACCACAGATAAACACAGATAAACACCGATCAGAAGCGGAGTTTTCCATCTGTGTTTATCTGTGTGCATCTGTGGTTTCATGCCCGGAGCTGCTCGAAGGTGTCCCGCACCTTTTCCCAGAGAAAGGAGATGTCGCTGCCGCAGCCGATGAACTTCATGCCGCGCCGCTGCCAGGCCTTGGCCATGGGGAGCGTCCGGCATTGGATGCCGGGGTGAATGCTGTGCCGCCGGCAGCACTCGATCACGCCGCTGACGGCCTCAATCATCTGGGGGTGATCGAACTGCCCCGGCACGCCCAGCGAGATGCTCAAATCGGCCGGGCCGACCATAACGATGTCCACGCCGGGCACCGCGAGCAACTCATCGCAGCGGTCGAGCGCCGTCTGCGTTTCGATCTGCAGCACCACCAGAACGTTGGCGTTCAAGTGGTCGATGATTTCCTGAAAACTGTGATTTTTATAGCCGACCTGCGGCGCCCCGAGACCGAAGCCCCGCACGCCCTGGCCGGGAAACTTCGTCCAACTGATCGCTCGCGCCAGCAGCTCCGGCGACTCGACTCGCGGGAAGATGATCCCCTCGGCCCCCATGTCGAGCGCGCGGGCGATGAGGGAATATTGCAAGTCCGCCACGCGCACGATCGGGGTGAGCGGCGTGAGCAGCGAGGTGCGGACCAGGTCCTGCACGGTCTCCAGGTCGAAGCCGCCGTGCTCGGTATCGATGAAGGTCCAATCCAGGCCGGCGGCGGCGTAGAGCTTGGGGATTTCGGGCGAGCGGAACTGGCCCAGCCCCGAGCCCAGGGCCACCTGGCCGTCGTTGAGAAGCTGCTTGGTGCGGTTAGGTCGCATCTCTTAGGGCGACAGGAGGCGCCCTCCGGGCGTGGCCCGTTCCGCCGCGCGGGCAGGAAGGCCTCTGCCACGAATTGAGCCAGCGAGTTTACCACACTTGCATTTCCCCTTGCCCAGGAATAGTATGGCGGTAGTCAATCCGCGATAAGGAGGCCGGCGATGGGAAAGTGGTTACGGCTATTGATATTCGTCGTTACCCTGGCTCCCTGGGTGCTCGCCCAGGAGTCGCCCCGCATGAAGGGCATCGAGCCGGGCAATGGAAAGGTGGGGGATGAACTCACCATCAGCGGGGAAAATCTGGATTCCAAGTTCGTCAAGAAGGTCTATCTGACCGACGGCAAGAACGACATCGAGGTGGAGGTCACGCAGCAGACCGCTGATACCATCAAGCTCAAGATCCCGGCCAAAGCCAAGCCGGGGCGTTACAGTCTGATGGTCCTGACGGCCGAGAAGGTGCCGAAGTACATCGAGCAGCCCGTCAAGTGCACCGTCGAGTAGCGGCTCCCTTCAGCCCTTGCGCGTATAAGGCGACGCCAGGTAGTGTTTGGATTCCTGCGCCGCCGCTGTTTGCGGCGCGAAGCGAATCGCCCGCCGGTAAGCTTCCATCGCCTCGGCCCGGCGGCCAAGCAGGTCCAGGACCTGCCCCTGCCGCATCCAGGCCAGCACGCCGGTATGCAAATCGAGATTTCCGGAGGCGGTCACGCGCCGCATGTTTTCGAGAGCCTGCGGCAAATCGTCATACCAGAACTGCACGTCGCCGACCGCGTAATAGACCTTCTCCAGCGGGATTCCGGCGTACTCCGGCTTGGCGCTCAGGGCCATCGCCTCCACTTCCCGCAGAATCGCCAAGGCCTCGTCCTTTTTGCCGAGGTCGCTGTACATGTGGGCCTTTTCCAGGCGGAGCAGGTAGTTGCGCGGGAAGGCGTGGATCAACGGGTCCAGCACCCGAATGGCTTCGGCCGGCTGCTTTTCGCGCCGGTAGATGATGGCCAGCATCATCTCGGCATCGACGCGGTTTGACTTGCCCTTCTGGGCCACCCGTTCGATGGTGCGAATACCCCGCTGCTTGTCGCCCGACTTCCCGATCAGGAAACTGAGGAGCCGCGCGTGCCAGGGCAGACTGCCCATGGCGTAGTCGTACACGCCTTGGATCAGCATGGCGTCGTAATTCCGGGGATCGAGCTCCAGCACCCGGCCGTGGTATTTCTTAGCGAGCGAAGCGTCGCTCACCGCCGCGCGCCAGGCCTTTTCCACTGCGAAATGATAGTTGGTCCGCAGGGCGTAGGCCGACCCCAACGCGTAAAGCGCCTCTTCGTCGTCCGGCTTGGCCGCCAGGCGTTTCCGCGCGATCTCGATTACTTTTGAGAGGGCCGATTCGAACCTCGCATCGGCGGCCGGAGCCGGCTGCAGCTTCTCGGTGCGAATGAAGTAGTTGTTGCCGGTCAGCAGCTCGCTTTCGAGCACGCCGAGCCGGTAGAGCTGCTGGTAAAGGATGGCCTGGGCCAGGCAGATGTAGTTCTCAGGGGCCTGCGGCGCCTCTGCGATGGCTTTCTCGAAGTCCTGAATGGCCTGGCTATACTCCAGGTTGTAGAAGTGGTCCCAGCCTTGATCGAGGAGCGTGCTGCCCGCGGCCGGTGGAAGGGCCAGGGCTGCCAGCAGGAGGATTCCCGCGAAGTGAGATAAGCGCCCTCGCTTGTGCCGACAAGCCGGACGCTTACCCCACATCACTAGTTCAGCTTCTTGATCTCGGCCACCAGATCCTGGTTGTTGCGCTGCGACGGGATCTCGTAGACCTGGACGTACCGAACCACGCCCTGCTTGTCCACGATCACAGTGGCCCGGTTGGTGATGCCTTTGTCGGCCAGGTAGAGGCCATACTGCGAGGCGACGGCCCCGCGGGGCTGGAAATCGGCCAGCAGCGGATAGTGAAGCCCCATCTTCTCGGCGAACGCCTTGTGGGACCACGCGCTGTCCACGCTGATCCCCAGCACCTGCGCATGCAGGCCGTCGAAGCTTGCCAGATCGTCGACGAAGCAGGCGTGCTCTTTGGTGCACACCGGGCTCCAATCGAGCGGATAGAAAGCGAGGACGACGTTCTTGCCTCGAAGGCTGCTCAATTTGACCTCTTTCTGGTCCTGATCCTTGAGCGTGAAATCCGGGGCAGCCTGCCCCACGGCAATCGGCATTGCGATCCTCTCCGGGTGTGAAAAAATGACGGAACAAATCCAAGTTACCACAAAGAGAGAAACCACAGATGAACACAGATGAACACAGATCGGAAGCGGTTTTATCCGCGTTCATCTGCGTTCATCTGCGGTTCCATGATTTTCTCGATCGCCCACTGGGCGTGCTCCCGGACCAGCTCGTCCGCGTGGCCGGCCAGCTTTTCGAGGGCCGGACGGAGCTTCGGGTTGCCGGTGTTGCCCATGGCCACGGCGACGTTGCGCAGGAAGCCGGCGTAGCGGGCCCGCCGGATGGGGCTCGCGCGAAACAGTTCGTTGAACTCGGATTCGCGGATCGAGGCGAGCTTCTCGAGCGGCGGCGGTCGATCGCCCCAGCGCGACACAAAGGCCGGATCGCCGGTCGAAGGCGCGCGGCGGTTCCAGGGGCAAACGTCCTGGCAGATGTCACAGCCAAAGACGTTTTCACCCGCCTGCCGCCGGCGCTCTTCGGGAATCGGGCCAGGCAGCTCTATCGTCCAGTAAGAGATGCAGAGCCGGGAGTCGAGAGCATAGGCCGGGCCCTCCGCGAGGCCGGTCGGGACCAGGGCCTCCGTCGGACAAGCCTCAATGCACTTCCGGCAAGACCCGCAGCGGAACGGCGCCGGCTGTTCCGGCTCGAGATCGAGCGAGGTGAGGATCTCCCCCAGAAAGACCCACGAGCCAATCTTCTGGTTAATCAAACAGGTGTTGTGGCCGATCCAACCCAGGCCGGCCCGCTGGGCGTAGGCTCGCTCGAGGACGGGCGAAGTGTCCACGCAGATCTTCCACTGAAACGCCGCGAGCGCGCGCAGCCGCTCGACCAGATCCCGCATCCTGGCGCGCAGCACCTCGTGGTAGTCGTCGCCCCAGGCGTAGCGCGAGATCCAGGCCAGCTCGCCATCGCTCCACTGGGTCGAGTAGGGCAGTGTCGTGTTGTAAAGCAGGCCGAGGGCGAGGATCGAGCGGGCCGAGGGAAGCAGCGTCCTTACATCGGCGCGCATCTCGGCTCGCCGCCCGTAGAGATAGCTCATTTCGCCTGCGTAACCTCGCGCCAGCCACTTCGCGAAGAACGCCGCCTCGGCCGGCGGTTCGGCGCTAGCGATGCCGGCGAGGTCGAATCCGCAGCTCCGCGCGAGACGCTTCACCGCTGTCGAGTCGAGCATCTTGAGCCATCAGGCATCCGGTCCCATTATCCCGCGCTTCCTCGGGGGGTATGCTGGAGCTGACAGCCATGGTCTTGACGATCGGGCACTCCACGCGGATGATCGAAGAGTTCCTCGACTTGCTCGAATCCCACGGCGTGAAGCGCCTCGTAGACGTCCGGACCGTCCCGCGATCGCGCCACAACCCGCAGTTCAACCGCGACGCTTTGCCTCAGTCGCTCGCCAAAGCCAAGATCCGCTACACCCATATGGCCGCCCTCGGCGGCCTGCGCCATCCCCGGCGCGATTCGGTGAACACGGCGTGGCGCAACGCCGGCTTTCGCGGCTTTGCCGACTATATGCAGACGCCGGAATTCGAGGCGGCCCTTTCGAAGCTGATCGATTTCCCGCAGAAAGAGCCAATCGCGATCATGTGCGCCGAGGCCGTGCCCTGGCGCTGCCACCGCTCGCTGATCGCCGACGCTCTCACGGCGCGGGGCATCCCGGTCGAGCACATCATGACCCCCACCCATCGCCAGCCCCACAAGCTCACCCCGTTCGCCCGCGTCGAGGGCACGCTCGTCACCTATCCGGGACTGGCGCTTTCCGACCCGCGACCGTAAAGTAGGAAGCTGCAAAAGAATCGGCTTCAGCCGCGAATGAACGCGAATAAACGCGAATGAAAACAGTGGTCCTATTCGCGTGCAGTCGCGTTCATTCGCGGCCATCCATTCCTCTACAATTCTAAGGGAGCGGTTCCGGTCCCTCGAGAAGCCTCTCGCTTGAAGGCGGGTCAAGACGCCAGGCACGCCAAGAAGAAACCTTTCTTGTTCTCTTTGCGCGACCTCTTCCGGTCGGCTCACGGCTTCTGACCATCGCCGCTCGGTTGCCATGGGCTCGGCTATACTAGCGGCTTATGGAAACGGTCCGGGTTCCCGCCTCGAGTGCCAACCTCGGGCCGGGATTTGACGCGCTGGCGCTGGCGCTCGACCTGCACCTGGAATGCCGCTTCCGCCGCTCGGACCGCTTGCAGATTCGCGTGGCCGGCCGCGACGCCGAGCTGATTCCAACCGATGAGACCAACCTGATCTGGCGCACGGCGGCCGACGCTGCGCGGAAGGCGGGCGCGGCGATGCCGCCGCTCGAGATCGAAATCCACAACGACATTCCGGTGGGCAAAGGCCTCGGCTCGAGCGCCGCGGCGCTGGTGGCCGCGCTGGCGATCGCCGATCGCGTGCTGGGACTCGGCTGGGCGCGCGAGCGCATCCTCGACGAGGCGGCCCGGCTCGAGGGCCATCCCGACAATGTCGCCGCTTGCGTGCTCGGCGCGGTGACGGTGAGCGCGCCGGAAGCCGACGGAACCACCCGCGCCGTGCGCCTCGAAATGCCCAACGGCTTCCGCGTCGCCGCCGTCGTGCCCGACTACCAACTGCCTACTGTAAAGATGCGGGCCGTACTGCCCGAGTGCTATTCGAGCGCCGACGCCATCTTCAACCTGCAGCGGGCGGCGCTGCTGGTGGCGGCGCTTTCCACCGGCGACCGCCGCGCCTTCCCGGCGGCCCTCGAAGACCGCATCCATCAGCCCTATCGATCCGGCGTAGTGCCGGGCCTCGAGGAGATCCTGGCCCTGCGCGCCCCAGGCCTGCTGGGCTGCGCCCTGAGCGGCGCCGGACCCTCGGTGCTGGTGCTCTTCGAGAAGGGAGCGGAAGGCTCGGCCGAGCTGGTGCAGCAGATTTTCCATCGCCGTGGCCTGGCCGCCGAGGTCCTGCTGGCGCACGTCGAGCCGGAGGGATACAAGATCACGTGATGAAAGAATCGCGCGCATCTCTCGAGCGCCAGGGCCTCCCCGGCGGCGACCCGGCTCCGGCGCCGGACTCGTCAAAGCGTTTTGCCGACGGCGGGCAATACCGCATCGAGATCCCCTCGACCGAAGGTCCCCGGGTGCTGGCGGCCGTCCTCGACGAAGCCGCCAAGCGCCGGGTTCCCGTTCACCGCGTCAGCCAGGGGGGCGGCATCCTGCTGATGACCGACGAGGAGATCGCCGAAATGGCCGCGCTCGGCCGGCGAGCGGCCATCGAGGTGAACCTGTTCATCGGGCCGCGGGCCACGTTCGACATCGGCGCGCAGGCCTACGCGGCCGCGGGCAAGACGCTGGGGCTTTCCCTGCGCGGGGCGGATCAGTTGGTCTACGCCCTGGAAGACGCGAAGCGCGCCGTGCGGCTGGGGATCGAGAGCATTCTCGTCTCCGACCTCGGCCTGCTGGCGGTGATGGGTCGGATGAAAAAGGCAGGCGAGCTGCCGCCGGGGCTGATCCTCAAGACCTCGGTCATGATGGCCCCGGCCAACCCTGCCGCCGCGCGCCTGCTCGAAGACCTCGGCGCCACAACCATCAACGTGCCTTCGGACCTGACGATGCCCCAGGTCGCCGCCATCCGCGCCGCCATCACCGCGCCGATCGATTTCTACATCGAGGCGCCGGACAACATCGGCGGCTTCATCCGCTACTACGAGCTGCCGGAGCTGATCCGCGTCGCCGCGCCGGTCTACGTGAAGCTCGGCTTGCGCAACTCACCGGACGTCTACCCCAGCGGAGCCCACCTCGAGAACACGGTCATCGCCATGTCCCGCGAGCGAGTCCGCCGCGCCGAAATAGCCCGCGAGATGATCGCCCGCTACGCGCCCGAGATCTCGATGTCGCCCGCGCCGAACCTCAGGTAAATCAGACTTCCACGGCCACCTTCTCCGCCACCTTCTTCTCGAACCGCAGCTCCGGCCGCCCGTCTGCGATGTCGGCCACCACCGTGTCGCCGGCCTGGAAATCGCCGTTCAGAAGGCGCAAGGCCAGCGGGTCGCCGAGGAGCCGCTGAATGGTTCGCTTCATGGGCCGCGCGCCGTAGTTGGGGTCGTAACCCTCGGCCATCAGCACGTCGCGCGCCGCGTCGGTCAGCTCCAGGGTGATCTGCTGCTCGGCCAACTGCGCTCGCAGTGTGCGGAGCTGCATCTCGGTGATCTGGGAGATCTCCGGCTTGCCGAGCTTGTTGAAGATGATGATGTCGTCGATGCGGTTCAGAAATTCGGGCCGGAAGGCCTTCTGCAGCGCATCCAGCAGCCGGTGGCGTGTCTGTTCATTCTTCTTCTGCGTGTCGTGGGTCAGCGAAAAACCGATCGGCCCCATCTGCTGGATGGTCTCCGATCCCACGTTGGAGGTCATGATGATGACCGTGTTGCGGAAATCGACGGTGCGGCCCTTGCCGTCGGTCATCCGGCCGTCGTCGAGGATCTGCAGCAGAGCGTTGAACACCTCCGGGTGCGCCTTCTCGATCTCGTCGAACAGCACGACGGAATAGGGCCGCCGGCGGACGTGCTCGGTCAGTTGTCCGCCCTCCTCATAACCCACGTAGCCCGGCGGCGCGCCGATCATGCGGGAGACCGAGTGCTTCTCCATGTATTCGGTCATATCGATGCGCACGGCCGCGCGCTCGTCGTCGAACAGGAACTCGGCGAGCGCCCGACCCAGCTCGGTCTTCCCCACGCCGGTCGGGCCGAGAAAGATAAAGCTGCCGATCGGGCGCTTGGGATCGCTCAACCCGGCGCGGTTGCGGCGGAGGGCGTTCGACAGGCGCGCCAGCGCTTCTTCCTGGCCGATCACCCGCTGCCGCAGGCGGTCTTCCATATGAACGAGCTTGGCCCGCTCGCCTTCGAGCATGCGGGTCACCGGAATCCCGGTCCATTTGGCCACGACGCGGGCGATATCCTCCTCGTCGATCTCGCCCCGCAGGAGCGGCGTGCCCTTCTGCTCGGCTTCCAGATGCTCGGTCGCCTCCCGCAGCTCCTTTTCGACCTCGACCAGCCGCCCATAGTGCAGCTCGGCGGCCTTGCCCAGGTCGCCTTCCCGCGTGGCTTTTTCCTCCTCCTGGCGCAGGTTCTCCAGATCCTCTTTCAATTCTCGCACGCGCCGGATCAGGCCCTTTTCCTTCTCCCAGCGGTCCTTGAGGACCGCCGTTTCGGCGCGCAGCTTCTCCAGATCGCTCTCGATCACCCGCAGCCGCGCGTGCGAAGCGGGGTCGTTCTCCTTCTTCAACGCCTGCCGCTCGATCTCCAGTTGGACCATGCGGCGATTCTGGCGGTCGATCTCGACCGGCACGGAGTCGATCTGCATGCGCAGGGCCGAGCCGGCCTCGTCGATCAGGTCGATGGCCTTGTCGGGTAGGAAGCGGTCGCTGATGTAACGGTACGAGAGCGTGGCCGCCGCCACCAGGGCCACGTCCTTGATCCGCACGCTGTGGTGAATCTCGTAGAGCTCCTTCAGACCGCGCAGAATCGCGATGGTGTCTTCGACCGACGGCTCGGCGACCATGACCGGCTGGAACCGGCGCTCGAGCGCCGCGTCCTTCTCGACATACTTGCGGTATTCGTTGAGCGTGGTGGCGCCCACGCAGCGCAGCTCACCGCGCGCCAGAGCGGGCTTCAGCATGTGGGCGGCATCGATGGCGCCCTCGGCGGCCCCGGCGCCCACCAGCGTGTGCAGCTCGTCGATGAAGCAGATGATCTCGCCGCTCGACTCCTGGATCTCCTTGAGCACCGCACGCAGGCGGTCCTCGAACTCGCCGCGAAACTTGGTGCCGGCCACCATCGAACCCAGGTCGAGCGCCACCAGCCGCTTCGTCTTCAACGGCTCCGGCACATCGCCGGCGACAATCCGCTGGGCCAGGCCTTCCACGATCGCGGTCTTGCCCACCCCCGGCTCCCCGATCAGGACGGGATTGTTCTTGGTGCGCCGCGACAGCACCTGGATCACCCGGCGGATCTCCTCGTCCCGGCCGATCACCGGATCGAGCTTGCTGTGCCGCGCCGCCTCGGTCAGGTCGCGCCCGTAACGCTCCAGGGCCTGGTACTTGGCCTCGGGGTTCGGATCGGTCACGCGCTGGGTGCCGCGGATGCTCACCAGCCCCCGCAGAATGGCCTCGTGCGTGGCCCCGGCGCGGTTCAGCAGGTTGCCGGCCGGGTCATTCTTGAGCGAGCTGAGGGCCAGCAGCAGGTGCTCGGTCGAGACGTACTCGTCCTTGAAACGCTCGGCTTCCTGAAACGCCTGCTGCAGCAGCTCGTTGAGAGACGGCGCCAGATAGATGCCGGCCTGCGAGCTGGTGACCTTGGGAACGGAGCCCAGCATCCGCCGGGCCTCATGCAGCACGGCGGCCGGCTGCACGTCGCACTTGGCCAAAACGTTTTGAACCACACCTTCGTGCTGCTCGACGAGCGCGATGAGCAGGTGCAGCGGAAAGATTTGCTGGTGGCCCTGCTCGGTGGCCACCACCTGCATCTGCTGGACGGCTTCCTGGGCTTTCTCGGTGAGTTTATCGAAACGAATCATAGGGGGGGACCTATACGAATAGTTCCATCATAAAATATTAGTGCAATCTTCTCAAATCAGCAGCCCAGACCCCGCCTGGGCCCCTTTTCCATCCTTCCAGAGCGACCCAACCGGCTGTAGTGATTGGTTTCGTTCGTGCAGATTTTGCTTGTGCGAGCCATCCTTGTGCGAGCCGTCCTGAGGTAGCGGGCACGTAGGGGAGGGGCCGGGCAGCGCGAATTGGTTTCGTTCGTGCAAAAAAGCAATATCGGCCTTGACCGAGGCGTACAGCGGACGGGTAGCACGCGTCGGAGTTTGGTTTCGTTCGTGCAAAAAACAATCTTAGCCTCCTTCTTGCAGCAGGCCGGCCGGACCTGCCCGCCTTCCGGACCGGCCCACCTTCTATGTTACCCCCTAGGGTGGCAGCGCCCGGAGCTGCACAGCCGTAACTCGTTGATAAATATTGCCATATCTAACATGTCCGAGGCGTGACCGAACGTTCGGCGTTTGACAGTTCCGGCGCCGTTGCGGTAACTTCCTCGGTGGCCATCCATGTCTCAAAACACGCAACTTCTTCGCAGCGCGCTCGAAGCCGGCGAGGGCATCGTCCGTCTGGCCCCCTGCTGGGTTCCCCGGTCGTTTCTGATGCCCGGAGGCCGGCTGAAGCTGGCCCCGCAGGACCTCTACGCCCTGGGCGCCCACCGCGGCGGCATCGACGAGCGCTGGTTCTCCTCGACCACCAACGCCGACAACGGCCCCGGCACGGCGCCCGACGAGGGCCTCAGCTATATCGTAATCGAGGACGGGGCGGAGCCCAAGGCTGGGCCGAAGAAGGTCCTGCTCAAGGAGGCGATCGAGACGCTTGGGGACCTGTTCCTGGGCGCCGAGGTGATGGCCCGCTACGGGGGCTGGAACGTGCTGACGAAGTTCTTCGACAACCTCGGCCCCATCCCCCACCACATGCACCAGATGGAGGAGCACGCCCGCCGCGTCGGCCGCAAAGGCAAGCCCGAGGCCTATTATTTTCCGCCGCAATACAACTTCAAAGACAACAATTTCCCCTACACCTTCATGGGCCTGGAGCCGGGCACAACCAAGGAGGACGTGCGCCGCTGCCTGGAGCGCTGGAACGAGGGCGACAACGGGATCCTCTACCACTCGAAAGCCTACCGGCTTAAGCCCGGCTCGGGCTGGCACATCCCGGCGGGCATCCTGCACGCCCCGGGGTCGCTTGTGACCTACGAGCCGCAGGTCAACTCCGACGTTTTCGGGATGTTCCAATCGATGGTCGAGGGCCGCGCCGTGCCCTGGGACTTGCTGGTGAAAGATGTACCGCCCGAGCACCATCACGACCTCGATTACATTATCGGCATGCTCGACTGGGAGGCCAACGTCGATCCGCACTTTATGTCCCACCATTATTTCGAGCCGACGCCGGTCCGCGATCCGGCGGCAATGGGCGCCGCGGGCTATCGCGAGAACTGGGTGGTCTACAGCACGGATACCTTCTCCGCCAAGGAACTGACCGTGCGGCCCCGGCACAGCGTCACCGTCACCGA
>JBGOUJ010000057.1:0-20795 GCA_041477005.1 Terriglobia bacterium
CAGTAGGTTCCCCGTTACTCCACAGAGTCATTCCTCTTCGTTCCGCAGCAACGGCTTGTTCGCGTACTGCGCGGGCACGGACACAATAGGCTCTGCCAACGCCACCTGCCCCTGACGGCGACCTACGACCCGAACATAGCCCCGGTAGCTGCCCCGATCGGCCTCGAGCGCCTTGATCTCGGCTGTATTGTCAGGCGCGATCGTCCGGTGCCAGTCCAGCCACAGTTGCCAGCCATCGGGCAGTGTGTCGGCCACGGCAATGTCCATGATGCCCGTCCGTTCCCAATGCCTGCGCCACCAGGCCGCCGAATGCAGGCACCAGAGATCCTGGGTCCACCACTCGCGAAGATGATCAGGAAGGGAACCTTCGATTTCCCGCACCAGCCCAGCACCGGCAATTCCAACCGGTCCGCCCGGCTTCACAAACCGAGCGAGGTAGTTCAGGTACAGGTCGTCCGTCCCGAAGTAATAGAAGGAGTCGACACAGACAATGGCGTCGAAGAAGTCCGGGGCGAAGGGGAGCGACCGCGCATCGGCATGAAGCGGAAACACGCCATCCTCGACGCCCGCATCCCGGATGCGCTGCATGTTCTCCGAGGCGCTGAACCAGAGGTCGGTAGCCCAAACCTGCACCCCGAATTCTCGCCGCAGAAAGATTGACGACGATGCCCGCCCGCAGCCGAGGTCCAACACCCTCATGCCGGGCCGCAGGTCCAGTGCAGTCGTGAGCCACTCGGTCACCCACAGCACATTGGCCCCCCCGCTGGCGTTGGCCAGAACCCAATCCGGGTGGTATCGCGAAGAGCGGGGAAAGCGCTCGGAGACGAGCCGCTGGTCTGAAGTCATGTGGATCTCCTGTGCCGAACAATCATTTGGTTATTGCCGAACGGCCCGGTTCAGCCGCGTTGCGGAGCGCAACGCCCAACGCCGGCTGCAACCGGTTGTTCGGCGGCGGCTGCTTCGATGGTTGTGAGATGCAATCATCTCGGTTTTGTTCGCCGCGGAGGGAGTGGTCTCCATTCGCTTTTACCTCAATTCGCCGCGGGTGAATACCTGAAGCATTTCTCCCTCGGATGGGGGTTGCAGGACGTAACGCGCCGCAAAATCTTGAGCTTGTGGGTAATTCGTTTCTCGAATGCGCTCAGCGGCTTTCGTGAGATCGTAGGGCGTGTGCCGAAGCTGAACGTTGGGTCCAAGTAAGAGCCAATAGGCGCCTGGTTCCCCAAACGGCATTCCCACACTGCCAGCATTCACAACTCGAACCCTTCCGATCGTTCGGTCAAACTGCATGTGCGTGTGACCGCAGACGACCACAGGTACGTTGAGTCCTTCGAAGACCGGCAAGAGGCGGTCTTCCGGCGTGAGACGGGTAAATACCTCAGTTTCGCTTCGCGGTGTAGCATGGCAAAAGAGCACCTCGCCCAACCCGCGAATCTCGACACGGAGCGTTTTGGGCCAGCTAGCTAACAACCGCTCGTGTTCAGGAGGAAGCTGCTGCGCCGACCAGCGCACGGCCTCTCGAGCCTGTTCCGGGAGGGCGCCTGGGTCGGTGCCTGCTATCTGCGCAAGCACCGCAACCTCGCAATTACCTTGGATAAACCGGACTGGAACATTGAGGTCCAGCAAACACGTGAGTGTTTCACGTTGCATCGGGCCCGGAAGCACATCGCCGCCGACCACTACATGGTCTACCGCTGCTTGACGAATATCTTGGAGCACAGCCTCAAGTGCGGGAAGGTTCCCATGAATGTCATAGAGAGCAGCGACCCGCATAACAGACCTCTCCTCTTTATCGAGGGAAATGATTAGCCGCCGAACGGACTCGGCATCACCCGCCGCCCGCCCTTTGGGCGGTCGGGTGCATGCCCTGCTTAGGCCATTCTGGCTCACCGGCTCAGGCCTGTACTGCCTCCCAATTTCGGGCGAGTTGTCGAAAGGCTTGCTTATGCAAGGGCCAGTCATGCAGAGTTGCCGGGTCAAAGTCCGCTCCATTGGGCCAGACCAGCGTGTGGACTTCGGGATCGATCCGAACTTGGTTGAACAACCGCTGGTCGCGCAGTGGACCATACATTTCGCCCGCAAGAATTGGTCGAAAATCGATGGTCCGCTCGGTCTCGTCGTCGAAGCGAACGCGGAGCGTGTAAGGAGAAACGATTTCAAACGAACGAACTCGATAAATCGGATGTTTCATACAACCACCTATCGCAATGGCTCGATCGGCGTGGGCTTCCGCCCTTCTTGCAACCGTTGCCAATCGACTCTCAACTCAGCCTAATGCAACTCTGGCCCATGCTTCCACTAGCCGGATCTGCCTCCTCGGTAATGAACCCGCGATCATCTCGACAGGATCAATACTGAAGATCCCGACTTCTTCCGGGTAATACACGCGTGAAAATGCGCAACGTGATGTGGTGAGCCTGCCTCAGCAAACATACGAACGATGATTCCGAAGAACCGGCTGAGTTCCAGCACGCACCCATTCTACCGCGCGCCGTGCCTCCCCGGCGCGGCTCAGTCGCTCAACCGCGAGCGGCGCCGGATAACGCCTCGAATCTGCGCTGCCCGGCCGATCGCCGCTCGTCGGTCGCAGCGCCCTGTTCGGCCAGCCCTTGATTCGCCGGCGCCCGACTTCGGACGGATGATTGCGTTGCCCGCCCTTGCTTGAACTCGATAGCGTGAGCTATGCACTCGCCTGCCGAAACTACATCGTAGCAGAATGGTGAGAAACCCAATTTTAACGCAGAGACGCGGAGAGCGCAGAGGAAACCCCTGTTTTCGATCTCTGCGTGCTCCGCGTCTCTGCGTTGACATGGACGTTCCCGGCTTCCTCGTCCTCCCCGCGGGCGCGGCAGCGCACCCGGGCCTTCCCGGAAAACGTACGCGCTCAAGCCTCCCCGATTACACCTCTTCTCGACCTACCCGACCAGACAATGGCAACCGCCCGCCTCCAGTGGGTTCCGCCGGGACGCGAGCAGCAGCGTGGGTTGGGATTCCTGTCGAGCGCTGCCCGCGACGGGCATCCGTTCCGACGCCCGCTGCTCGAATCCGCACTGCTCCACCAGCTTCCTCGCCTCCTCCATCCGGCCCGGCGGCGCCCACATCGCCAGCAGCACCTCGCCCGTAGAGGGCTGCGAAATCCTCCGGCGGGGGCGCCGCGCTTTCGGCTGGTCGCCCTCAGCCTTCTCGGCCGCAGCCGAGACGGCCAGTTTGCCCGACTCGACCAGCACGATCAGCCGGCGATCGCCGAGTTTGAGGAGCTTCGCCGCGTGCTCGACCGAGCGTGGTGAGACGTTGAGCAGCGGGCCGCGTTGTCATCCGACTTGCCCGAGCGCAAATTTGCGCTCGATATCCCCTTTGATTTCGCTGCCTTACCCGCTTCTTCCGCCAGCTTCTCCTTTAGCCGCGCGGCCAGCATCGCGCGCTGGCTCTCGTTCAGGGGCCGCCGGCGCAGGTTCAGCGAAATCACCAGCTCGAGCGCCGAGCCCTTCCCGTCCCAGGATTCGAACCGCGGCTCCACGCCGGCCGTGAGGCAGGCGCGCAGGCGATTGCGGCCGTCCAGAATGCGCCCATCGGAATGAAGCAGGATCGGCGTCCGCAGGCCGTTCCGGCGGATGTCCTCCACCAGTTCGTCAAACTCCGGGCCCTCTATCAGTGGAAACAGGTTCGCGATCGGATGCGCCCCTATCGTGGCGGGATCCGGGATCCCGCCGGACTGCTTCTGCGTCATGTTGATATTCTCTCCGGACCGGACGCGGCCCGGCGCCTCCCTTTACCTCCTAATCAAGTTGCTCCCGACGGCCGGCTCGTGTATGCTTCTTCTCGTCACGGAAGATTACCAGGACAGCGAGGGCCGTAAGCGCTGCCCTGTCCGCTGAGAACTGCGATGACCTTTCTCTACCGACTTGCCTTGCTGTTTCTCGCCGCCCTGCTCGCCGGCCGCGCGCAAGACTCTTTCGAGCTGAAGGACGGCGACCGCGTGGTGTTTTACGGCGACAGCATCACCGATCAGCGCCTCTACACCACCTTCGCCGAGACCTATATAGTCACACGCTTCCCGCAGCGGAAGATTGATTTTGTCCACTCCGGCTGGGGCGGCGACCGCGTCGACGGCGGCGGAGGCGGGCCGATCGGCCTGCGGCTGCAGCGTGACGTGATCGCCTACCGGCCTACCGTAGTCACGATCATGCTCGGCATGAACGACGGCCGCTACCGCGCCTTCGATGCCGACATCTTCAATACCTACGCCGGCGGCTACGAGCGCATCGTCCAGGCCTTGAAGGCGGCGCTTCCCAGCCTCCGCCTCACCTTGATCCAACCCTCGCCCTATGACGACGTCACCCGGCCGCCGACGTTCCCGGGCGGCTATAACACCGTTCTGGTCCGCTACGGGCAGTTCGTCAAAGAACTGGCCCAGCGTAACGGCCTGGCGGTCGCCGACTTAAACAGCTCCGTGGCAGCCGCGCTCGAGAAAGCCAAAGCCGCCGACCCCCAGATGGCCCAGAGAATCGTGCCCGATCGCGTGCACCCCGCCGCCGGCGGCCACCTGCTGATGGCCGAGGCGCTGCTGCAATCCTGGCACGCGCCGCAGCGGGTCACTTCCGTCCGCATCGATGCCGCGCTCGGTCGCGTGGAGGATTCCGAGAACACCACCGTGACCGCACTCCGCGCGGGTGACTCCCTTTCCTGGGAGCAAACCGACAAAGCGCTGCCCATGCCCATCGATTGGAAAGACCCGGTGCTCGCGCTGGCCGTGCGTTCCTCTGATTTCGTACAGGCGCTCGATCGGCAGCCGCTGCAAGTCACCGGCCTGAAGGCGCCTCGCTATACGCTGAAAATCGACGGAGAGCCGGTCGGAGCGTTCGCCAAGGGCGAGCTGGCCGAAGGCGTGAACCTCGCCGTGCTGCCGACGCCCATGGCCGCGCAAGCCGCCGCCGTTCACGCCCTGACCCTGAAGCACAATGCCGTACACTTCACGCGGTGGCGGCAGATCCAGCTTCCTCTCGACGCCGACAGCGTTCCCCAGAAGCACGCGGCGCTGGGCGCTCTCGATGCCTTGGAAACCGAGCTGATCAACTCGCAGCGCGCCGCGGCCCAGCCGAAGCTGCGCAGCTACGAGCTGATCCCGCAATAGCGGCCCAACAAGACCCGGTCCAAACCGGATTGCTTCCGCGCCCCGAGTAGTATATGCTCCACCCAAAAGGAGAGCTGGACGCACGTCTCTTATAATAAACGAAGGAGCATCCATATGATGAAACGAAGAGAGTTCGGTGAGAGGCTTGTTAGCGGCGTTATCGGCGCCGGTGTCGCCGGCTCGGCAACCCCCGGAACTGCCTCCGCACAGGCGGCGCGTGCCCCTAAGAAAAATGCCCTGATGCATGTCGGGGGCGACTACCACAGTGTCGCAGGCGGCCGAGGGGCCGGTATCACGGCAAAGGCAAACCTGGAGTACAATTTGCGCTATGGCGTCAAGCATCTCACCGTACAGATGGCAAAACGTTCCCCGGACGGCGGCTGGGATCTGGATGAGCTGAAGATGATGAAAGAGAATTGCGACAAATATGGCGTCAATCTCGAAGCCATAAGAATGGATCCCAATTACATTACGCTGAGAAAAGGCCCGGAGCGCGACCGCGAGCTTGACAACATCATTGGCAATATCAGAAAGGCCGCTCAAGTAGGCGTAAAGCTAATCACTTATCACTGGACCGTGATACCAATCCGACGAAACGTGCAAACACCGGGGCGGGGAGGAGTCACCTACGCGGCTTTCAAACTGGAGGACAATTGGAAGGATCTGCCCGTGGGAGAGTCAGGTAGGGTTACTTCCGACGATTACTGGGAACGCATCGGTTATTTCCTCGACAAAGTAATACCGGTAGCCAAACAATACGATGTGAGAATGGCCTGCCATCCCTATGACCCACCGGGGCTTCCATTCGGCTATCAGGGCGCGGAGAACTGGGATTCGCCATCCGTCTTTGAAGCAATCAAGCGATACGAGGCGATTGTCAACAGCCCTTACAATGGGTTCCAGTTGTGTCTTGGGACAACTGGCGAGGGGTTGAAGAACCCGAACAAAGAAGTCCTCCCCATTGTCCAATACCTCGGTGAACGTGGCAAAATTTACCAAATCCATATGCGCAACATCCGCGGCGGACTTCACAACTTCGCAGAAGTGTTCCCCGATGAAGGAGATATGGATTTTCAGAGGATCATGCGAATCTTGAGGGACGTGCAATTTGCCGGCGCGATGTGCCCTGACCATATGCCGCATCATCCTGACGACCCGGGCAGCTTACAGTCGTATGCTTTCGGTTATGGCTATATCAAGGCGCTGATTCAGGCGGTGAATGCCGAGGTATGAGGGCGGTTGACAGACAATGACAACCGAGATCAACGATTCGGCCTACGCCAAACTGCTGGCGAAATCTCGCCCACGCCCCATTCGCACCGACGACGAACACGCGCGGCTCACCCGGATGCTGCTGGAGCTGGACGAGCGCGAGGATCCTTCGCGGGAAGAGGAGGCCCTGGCAGAAGTGGCGACCCTGCTCATCGAAGATTACGAAGAGAAGCGCGATCCACTGTTCCGCGTGTCGCCCAACGAATCGCTCAAGGCCCTCATGGAGGAGCGTGGGCTCAAGCACAAGGACATCTGGCCTATTCTGGGCAACAAGGGAGCGGCCACGGAAGTCCTGAGCGGGCGGCGTTCCATCAGCACGGCACAAGCCAAGCGGTTGGCGGAGTTCTTTCACGTACCCATTGAGCTGTTCGTCTGACGCCCGCTGGGTCGGCTGCTAGAAACAAGCCCCGGAAAACCATCTCACCGCAGAGACGCGGAGCACGCAGAGCCGAAAACGAAGGGTGTCCTCAGCGCGCTCGGCGTCTCCGCGCTGAATCGAGTCCGCTTCGGCAGGATCCCACACGGCATGGAAACTACCTGGGGAAGAACTCCTCGTCCATGATCTGGTCTCGGGTGAAAGGGCAGCTCTTGGGGAAAGCAGTTTTTGGCAGGCTCGTTTCGTCAGCGGCCGACCCGACGGCGTCGGCGTAAGCTTCCGGCATGCTCTGCTCGAGGTGCCGCCCCAGGCTGGGCATCTTTCCGAGCATTCGCCGGATCTCCCGGCGTTGCGTATTCACGGTCGATCTCCAGCTACTGCCGCGGCCCTCCGGTTGAGTACGCCACTTCAGCAGATGCGCCAGCAAGACCACCAGCCGGCTCTCCAGCTCCCGCTGCTGACTCTTCCCCATGTCCTCAATCTCCTCGGCGAGGTGCTCGATGTCGATCTCATCGAGCCGCCCCGCCCGGAGCAACTCCGCATTCCGTACCGTCCACTCGACGAAGTCCTGATCGTAAAGGTCTTTGACCGGCGGCGCCAGCGGAAGTGGCTTCATGACAAACAGTATAGCCAGGAGGGATGGATGCGTGACACCAACGGATGTGCGTTCCGGCAGGCTCGTTAATCATCACCGGACAACGGCCCGTGCGACCTCAAAGGCATAGTTGACCGGGAGGTTTACTCTATTGGTGCGGGTGATCAGCAAGCCGGCAATCCTCAAGTTCGCCGAAAAGCGCCCGGACGCGCTGGTTCCGCTGATGAACTGGTACCGGATCACCAAGACAGCGAACTGGGGATCTCTGGCCGAGGTGAGGAACGACTTTGCTCATGCGGATATCGTAGGTCGAAGGACTGTGTTCAATATCCGTGGCAACCACTACAGGTTGATCGCCCGGGTGAACTACCGGACCAAGCGCGTGTTCATTCTGCACATCCTTACTCACGTCGAGTACAGCAAGGGAGACTGGAAGCGATGAGTACGACAACCGAGATCAACGATTCGGCCTACGCCAAACTGCTGGCGAAATCTCGCCCACGCCCCATTCGCACCGACGACGAACACGCGCGGCTCACCGGGATGCTGCTGGAGCTAGACGAGCGCTCGGACCTTTCGCCGGAAGAGGAGGCCCTGGCAGAAGTGCTGACCCTGCTCATCGAAGATTACGAAGATAAGCGCGATCCACTGCCCCGCGTGTCGCCCAACGAATCGCTCAATGCCCTCATGGAGGAGCGTGGGCTCAAGCACAAGGACATCTGGCCTATTCTGGGCAACAAGGGAGCGGCCACGGAAATCCTGGGCGGGCGGCGTTCCATCAGCAAGGCCCAAGCCAAGCGGTTGGCGGAGTTCCTTCACGTAACCATTGAGCTGTTCGTTTGACGCCCGCTGCCTCGGCAACTCGAGGGCGCTGAAGAAGCCCCGGAAAACCGTCTCACCGCGGAGACGCGGAGCACGCAGAGCCGGAAGCGAAGGGTTTCCTCAGCGCGCTCGGCGTCTCCGCGGTGAATCAAGTTCGTTTCTCAAGGCAGCCGGGAAAGCTGGCGCAGGGCGGTCCCCACCATCGGAGGCGCTGCTTGCTCTTCGAGATAACTCGATTTGGCCCTCCACGTCTCGTAACCGCCCAGTTCGTGGCCCTCGACGGTCGGGATGTAGCCCCGCTAGTCGTCAGCGGCGGACCCGACGGCGTCGGCGTAAGCTTCCAGTATGCTCTGCTCGAGGTACCGCCCCCCATCCGCCGGAGCACTATATTCACGCGATAATGGTTCCTGAGGGCGCGGAGCCGTCAAATCGGCCACGACCCAAAAGGATAACCGCTGAACTCAAGCGTTATGCAGACGCGCCTCGCTGCCTCTCTGTTGGCGCTCTTGGCCTTTTCCGCTTATGCTGACACCGGGGCTGAGCCGCCGAAATTCCGCCTTCCCGATACTGCCAGGCCCGTCCGCTACGCAATCGAACTCACCATCGTGCCGGGCGAGGATACGTTCCACGGCGTGGCCGATATTGAACTCACCGTAAGCCACAGCACCCCTGTGCTCTGGCTGAGCGCAACGGACCTGAGGATCGAGGCGGCCAGCCTCCGGACCAGCGGCGCCGGCCGCACCGCGAGGGTGGTCGCGGGTGGCAGCGACTTCGTGGGCTTCGCGTTCGACCAGCCCGTCCCGCCCGGTAACGGCACGCTCCATGTTGCCTATTCGGGTAAGATCCAACGCGCCAGCAGCACAGGCGTGTTTCAGTTGCGCGACGGCGCCAGCCCGCCCTGGTATGTCTACACACAGTTCGAGCCCACCGACGCCCGCCGCGCGTTCCCCTGTTTTGACGAACCGCAATTCAAGACGCCCTGGCAACTCACTCTCCACGTAAAAAAGAGCGACCTGCCGCCTCCAATACGCCGATCGTTTCGGAGAAACCCGAAGGGGGCGGAATGAAGCGCGTGAAGTTCGCGCCCACACGTCCGCTGCCCAGCTATCTGGTCGCCTTCGCCGTCGGGCCGTTCGAAGCTGTCGATGCCGGCAAGGCCGGCCGCAAGAACACGCCGCTCCGCATCCTGGTGACCCAGGGGCGCCGCGGCGAAACAGAATATGCCCGTGCCGCGATTCCCGAGCTGCTGAAGCTGCTCGAAAGCTATTTCGATTCTCCCTATCCTTACGACAAGCTCGACAGCGTGGTGATGCCCATCAGCAACTTCGCCATGGAGAATGCGGGGCTCATCACTTACGGCCAGGGAATGCTGCTCTCAAGGCCCTCGCTAGCCACCAGCGGCTGGCAGCGCGGGTGCGCGGGGACTTCTGCTCATGAGATGGCCCACCAGTGGTTCGGCGACCTGGTGACCACTTCCTGGTGGGACGACATCTGGCTCAACGAAGCCTTCGCCTCCTGGATGGCAAACAAGATTGTCGACCAGTGGAAGCCCGAGTGGAAGGCGCCGGTTAGCATGGTGCAGGAGAGTCGCGAGGTAATGGGACTCGACAGCCTGGCCTCCACCCGGCGCATCCGGCAGCCCATCGAGGGTAAGAGCGACATCGCCAACGTTGTCGATGGCATCACGTACCGGAAGGGCCCTGCCGTCATCGGCATGTTCGAGAAATGGATCGGTGAGACACCCTTCCAGAACGGGGTCCGGCTCTACATGAGGCTTTACGCCGACAAGAACGCCACCACCGGCGACTTCCTGGACGCCATCAGCAAGGCCGCCGGCCGTGACGTCACGCCTGCATTCAACACGTTCCTCGATCAAGCCGGCGTCCCCCTGGTCACCGCCGAGCTTCGTTGCGACAACGGCGCGCCGCGCTTGGCTCTCACGCAGCGCCGCTTTCTGGAGATTGGATCCCACGGCGATACCAGGCAGAATTGGATGATCCCGGTTTGCGCCAAGTATTTCGCCGGCGGCTCGGTCCAGCGTGAGTGCGCGGTTTTCAGCGACCCGTCTTCCGAAATGAAGCTGGCGCACGCTGCGAACTGCCCGGCTTGGGTGCTTGCCAACGATGGCGAAAACGGCTACTACCGCGTTCTGTACCGTGGCGACCTGCTCGATCGGCTTCTGGCCGATCACGGCAGCCGTCTGAGCCTTGCCGAGCGTGTAGGCCTGCTCGCCGATGTGAGCGGGTTGGTCGATTCAGGCGATCTGCCGCCGGCTCAAGCGCTCTCGCTGGTGGAGCAGTTCAGCCAGGATCCCGATTGGCGCATCGTCTCGCAGACCATCAGCATCGCCGGGATGCTGCGCAGTCCGACGGCGCCCGACGCGCTGCGGCACAATGCCGCACGCTTCCTCAGAAAGGTGTACGGTGAGCGCGCTCACCAGCTTGGCTGGAACCCCAAGCCGGGCGACAGCGATGAAACGTGGTCGTTGCGCAGGGAGTTGGTCAGCCTGGTTGCGGGTGCGGGCGAGGACGAAGAACTCACCGAGGAAGCCCGGTCGCTGGCGGTTCGCTGGCTCGACGACTATAGCGCCGTCGATGCAGACGTGGCGGGCGCCGTCCTCAATATCGCCGCGATCCACGGGGATCAGGCACTCTTCGACCGCATCCACGCCGCCGCCCACCGGACGGATGATCGCCGCGAGCGCCAGATGCTGATTGGCGCCATGGCCGCTTTCGAGGACCCTGGCATCGTAAAGCAGCGCATGGGAATCCTGCTTACCGATGAGTTCGATCTTCGCGAGGTGTTCTGGGCGTTTCTGTTCTCGTCTTCACCGGAAACCCGCCGCTTGCCGTTTGAATTCGTGCAGCGGAACCTCGATCCGCTCCTGAAGAAGCTCCCCCGGGAAGTAGGTGGTGATTTTGCCGCAAGTCTGCCCGAAGTGGGCGGACGCTTCTGCAGCGCGTCGGACCGCGCGGATCTCGAAGCGTTCTTCAAACCTAGCGTGGAGCAGTACACGGGCGGCCCACGGAACCTGGCCCATAGGCTCGAGCGCATTGATGTGTGCATTGCGCGCCGGCAGGCGCTGGGGGCGAGTCTCGCTGAATTCCTGAAGAACTACTGAGCCAGCCGCTCTGTGAGAAAAACCATCTCACCGCCGAGACGCGGAGCACGCAGAGGCGAAAACGAAGGGTTTCCTCAGCGCGCTCGGCGTCTCCGCGGTGAATCAAGCCGGCTTCTCACGCCAGCCGGGAAAGCTGGCGCAAGGCGGCCCCCACCATCCGGGGCGCTGCTTGCTTTTCGAGATAACTCGATTTGGCCCTCCAGGTCTCGTAACCGCCCAGTTCGTGGCCCTCGACGGTGGGGATGTAGCCCCGATAGTCGTTGGCCAGCTCGATGAGCAGGGTGGGCCGGAACGGGCTTTTCGTTTTCGCCTCCAAACCCATCTCGACGAAGGCCTCGCCGGGGTAGGTGGCGATTCCGAGCGATCCGATGCGCAGGGCCTGGATCGGGGCCTTTACGGTCTTCGGATAGCCCTCGCTCAGGAGCACCGTCTCTCTCTCGTAGATCTCCGGGCGCTCCTTATGCTGCCCGCCGGACGGTGCCGCCGCCAGAGTCTTGCGCGCTGCCGTCACATCTTCGGCCTCGGGCAAACGGACCTCGAGTTCCAATTCCTCAACCGAAGCGGCCAGGTCGACCGATTCTTGATACTCGATGGCCCGCCAGGTCCGGTAACACTCGGCGGCCAGGATGTCCGCGTATTGCTGCATCTGCTCGTAGGGTGCGCGCCGAACGGGTTGTCCGAGAAAGTTGACCCCGTTGATGTTCCCCGAACACCCGTTGGTCAGGATGGGCACGAAGTCGCGCCCCGCCAGCCGCTGGATCGACCGCGCCCACACCGCGAAATAATCGGCCGAGATGTGGCCCGCCCCGGTGCCGCCGACGTAATGCAGCGCGTAGTTGCCCAGTACGCAGATCGGACGCCCGTCGAGCGACTCGACCGCCACCACCCCGACATCCGGATCCGTCGGCCCGGCAGCCTTCACGATATTCGGACTGCCCACGGGCGGATTCATCTGAACGCGATCCGTCGTCCGGCCGAAGGGGTCCGGCGGGATGGTTCCCGACTTCATGAAGTAGCGGCGGTTGAAGACGAGCCGTTCTTCCCGGCCCACGGCCCAGCCGATGCGGGCGGGTTCCAGGCGTCCGGCGGCCAGCCGCACGGCATCGGCGATCCGGGTCGTGAGCCATTCCGTGTACTTCGGGTCGGGCGGGCTCTGGAACAGGTGGGCCGCCGGCGGGGCGCTGTGGGTGTGGGTCGCCGAGATAAGGATATTAACAGGGGGTATTCCAATGTGCGATTGGATGAGTTCCTTGGAGCGATCGATGATGGCGCGGGGAACAGCGCAGGAATCGACGACGGCGAAAGCCAGCCGTGTGTTGCCGTTGTCCAGCACGAGGCTGCGAACATGCAGCTCGTCGTGGACTTCGGTTCCGATGCGGTCGGTCATGCCGCCGGCCAGCGAGCAGCCGAGCAACGGGGTTATGTTGGCGATCGCGGCTCCGGCACGGAGCTTTCCCCCGGCGGCTTTCAGGGGCCAGGGCCCCAGAGCGGCGGCGACCGACCCGACTAGAAACTCGCGGCGGCTGGCCATGACGAAACCTTACCACGGCTGTATGGCCACGGGCTGCAGAGAATCGATTGGAATGCGCGATGCGATTCCTTGCCGACACCCATCAGGCTCCCCTACCGCACGCAGAAGAGCGTATTCTGTCCGTGCAGGTAGATCTCGCCGTGCAGGATCGCGGGTGTGCCGATGAACATCTGGCCTTCGAGTGTATTGGTCGCAAGCACCTCGAATGATTCTAACTCACCAGACCATCAAAGAAGTACCCGGTTCCGGAAGCGACGGAAGCGAGCGGACCGAGGCGGTCCCAGGCTGGTAGCATTCAAAGCGCAGGACCGCCAGACGCGGCTGGCGGGAACGTAGCTGGCGTGTACGGCGGAATCCGGCGCGCCAGAGAGAGGAGCGGACTGGTGTCCATGCGATGGATGAGGCAAGAGGCCGAGCGGCTGCTCCACCCGGCATATGGCCCGCAGGGCCACTAAAACAACGTCTTCTTCCTTGATTCTTGCCTTTTGCCTTCACCGTTCTCTCTCGCGTGGGGTGCGTCAGTCTCGCGCCACGGAAATCGCCCGGAACGAGGTGACAAGCTGTGCTGAGTAGGTATTGGCCTCCGAGCCGTAGATTTGCGCGCCGTGCTGCCTCTGATAGCCGATCTTCAGCAGTTGATGCCGGTTGGGCCGGAACCCTCCGACGAATTCGTAGGCTTCCCGGCCGGGGAATGCACCGGCTCGGAGGTATCCGGCTCGCCCAGCGATGTACCAGCGAGGGTGAAGCACCCGGCGGGCCTCCGCGTAACCGATGTCCTGGCGGAACGTGGGAATCAAGCGATAGTCCATCTGAAACCGCTGCCACTCTCCGTACACATTCCAGGGACCGCGACCCCATTGCACATCGACGCCAAAGGCGGTTGCGGGCAGATCGCGCGGCTTTGCCTCGCCCGGAAAGAAGAACCGGTAATGGCGATCCAGGTAGGGGCCGCGATAGGCGGAAACTCCCACCCGAAAGCCTTGCCGAATGGTGTAGCCCACGCCCCCGGCCCAGTTGCCGTATTGGTCCCGATCGAAGATGCTGCGGCGGTTCGCGGGAGAGGAGTTCACAAACTGCGCGCGCATGTCCAACTTGTGGTGCGTCACATCCACCTGCGCTCCGGTCAGACCCAGGCTCGAAACTCCCTTGTAGTAATAGCCGTAGGCCATCGGCATGCCAATGAGGGCATTGTCGGCGTCGTCATACCGCAACAGAAACGAGCCGAAAGCCGAGGACATCTCCCCCACGCGAACGACCACGGAGTTGTCTTTCCAGAATCGGGAGTAACTCAGGTTTGCCTGCAGAATGTCCGCCTTTACGCCGTAGCCTTGGGTGGAAAACTCCTCGGGAAAATACGGCCTGGAGTGCGTCTGGATCGCGCCGGACACAGCCCAGTGCTCGCTCAATTTCCAGGTGGGATACAACACCGCCCGGAATCCGCCGGCGATCGGCGCGCCCGACCGCGGTTCTTCTTCGAGAGCGTGCGCGTAGGTCGCGGCTGCGCTGACGGTGCCTCGGAGCTCAAATCCGGAACTTGCCTCCTGCGCCCACAGGCCGCTCTGCAAGCAACACAGGATGAAGATAAAGAGAATGTGCGTCATACGTCTTTCGCCCCCACCGATACGTACTGTGGAAGAGATGGCGCCTCGTTGCTCGCAACCGCCTCCGCCAGGTTGTGAATGGAGCGGACCTCTGGCCCACTGGCGCCGGCCGCCAGCCGGGCTTCGTGGGCCGCTTCCGCGAGTTCCGTAAATACTGCGACGATTGCGGGGTCGAACTGCGTCCCGGCGTTCTCCCGCAGCACGCGGATTGCTTCCTCATGGCTCATCCCGCGACGGTACGGCCGGTCCGAAGTCATCGCGTCGTAGGCGTCAGCCACATGGACGATGCGCGCGGCCAGCGGTACGGAATCGCCGGGCAGGCCCCAGGGATAACCGCTGCCATTCCAGTTCTCATGATGCAGCTCCACGGTGGGCAGATAGGCCTGGAAACTGTGAACTCCCTCGAGAATCCTCCGGCCGATCGTCGGATGCTGCTGGATCAGCGCCATCTCGTCTTTGGTCAGCTTGCCGGGCTTCTGCAAAACACTGTCGGCGATGCCGATTTTGCCGATATCGTGCAACAGCGCGCCGATGCGGACTTCGTCCAACTGCTCCCCCGTGAGGTTCAGGACCTGCGCGATCGCGCAGGAGAACTCGCTGACGCGACGGCTATGGCCGGCGGTGTAGCGGTCCCGCGCATCGAGCGCCCCGGCGAGCGATCCGACGAACTCCACATGGGCCCGGTGCAGACTCTCCCGGGCCTCTCGAATGGCCGCCGCCGCGCGATTGAAGCTTTCGGTCAGCTCGCGGATCTCCTGAACCGGCGCCAGCTTCGGATGGAACTCCGGCAACAGGCCGGTCTTCTCGCTTTCCCGAAGGTGAGTCACGACTCCGGCGATGGGCCTCACAATGGACCGCGATGACAGTACGCTCAGGATCATCGCCGCCAGCACCGCGCCGATGCCGGCGATCACGAAAACGCTTCGGAGCATCGCTTGTACCGGGCCGCTGGCGGAGTCCACATTCTGCAGACTGCGGAGCAGGTAGCCCTCCCCAAAGTAGATACTTTGCATCGGCAGCGAGATGTACGTCTCACCGCGCAGCCGCACTTCGCATTCGGCCCCCTCTTTGCAGCCTTTGAGGGCCGCCTCGACTTCCTCGAGCGGAATCCCCGGGATGCTGGACTTCAGGACCTTCCCGTTGCGAGCCAGCACGGCCGGGGTGCTGAACTCGGAGAAATCGAACTGCTCGCCAACCGACAAGGTTCCGATGTTCTCGTCCCCTTGATCGATGGGGGTGGAAACGACCTGGTAGGCCCGCCCGTCTAACGTCAGGAAGCCCCGCTGCGGCGGCCGGATTCGCCCAATGTCCATGGTCACCAACTGCTCGCCGATCCGCATCACTCCAGCCAGCGCGGCGCCGTCCGTGCCGGAAACCAGAAGAAAGTCAACGCCGAGCAGGTTGCAGATCTCGCGCAACTGGTCCTCGACGGTGAGCCTGGCAGCGACGTGTTTCGGGTCCGCCAGCAGCAACTGCAAGCCCGCCTTGAGGGAAGCGTTCTCACCGAGGATCTTCAAGAAGCGGCTGTTCTGCAGCTCGCTCTTCGACCGCACGCGGGCAATCGACACGTGAGTCTGACGCAGGGAGGAACGCAGGCCGTCGCGTACGGTGAACTCCACCAGTTTCTGGATGGCCCAGAAGCTTCCCAGCAAGAGGAAGGCGAAGGGAACGAAGGACCACAGAAAGGTGCGGGTGGCGAATCGCATGTCTTACCTCTGCGCCATTTGCGACAAGGCCCCGCTCTCGTCGAGCGGAATGACAAACTGCACCGCGCCGGCGCGATTCTGCGACACCTTTACAGTTTGGCGGAAGAACCCGGCAGCCCTGTGCCAGGCCACGATCGTGTAGGCGCCCGGAGGCACTTCGGGGAGCACGAATCGGCCCGTGCCGTCCGCTTTGGTGCTCCATTGATTGGGAGTAACCACGATCACGGCCGCCATATTCGGATGCAGACGGCAGTTCACGAAGACAATGCCCGGTTTGGGAAAGGTTACGGTGCGCGTGTGATCCTTCGCATAGTTGCCCAGGTCGAATGCCTTGGCTTGCGACAGCGAGAAGACATTGTGAAAGATCGGGTCGAGATTGGGGAATGAGACCGTGGAGCCGACCGGAACCACCAGGGTATCCGGGAAGAACCGCCGGTCCTTCTGCTCCAGCGTCGCCGTGAGAGGCTTCGACGGAAGCTCGCCTTCCAGATAAATCACCACGCGAGTGCGTTCGAGGGCCAGAGGATCATCTCCCCGGTCGGAACGCAGCTCCACCGCCACGCCGCGCTGGTAGGAACTTGCCTGCGCAGTAACTTTGGGCTTCGTTAGCCTATGTTTGACGACGATACTGCCCTCAATGTCCGCCGCTCGAACCGCGGCTAAACCCACCAAGCTCAGGAGCAGGACGCGGATGGTACAGGTAGTCATGTCCTATTGTTACGGCCATCGGGCGCCCGAATACCATAGGCCGTAAGGTTGCCCGCCTCAGGTGACCCTCTTAGGAGCATCGAGGGTTTACCCGAGGGCGGAGAAGGCAAAAGG
This sequence comes from Terriglobia bacterium, assembly GCA_041477005.1. Classification (GTDB taxonomy): domain Bacteria; phylum Acidobacteriota; class Terriglobia; order Bryobacterales; family JACQDG01; genus JBGOUJ01. Next base: position 16,978 of record JBGOUJ010000057.1, read on the forward strand.
CAAAAATCAAGGAAGGAGGCATTTCTTAACCAGTGTGCTCTACGCTCGGCACGACATAAAAGTGATCGGCGGCGCCAAAGCCTTGATCCGGCGAGCCCCGGGGGTATACTGGCAGCTACCCAATTTCATGCACGGTGGCGTTTCCGGAAGCGCCCGCCAGTCGACGTGGCGCTCTCGTTGGCTACACGTCAACGAGCGTGGCGTGCCGCTGCCGCCGTCGAACCGCGCGCTGGTGGGGAGTCACCTGCTGCGGAGCTTCAATGTGCGGTACGTGATCGTGGGAAAACACGATCCAGAGAGCCGGGCGATGGTAAGCGGCCATCCAGCGTACCGGCCGTTGCGAGAGCTGGGCGAGACGTGGGTGTATGAGGATCGGCAGGCGCTGCCCAGGGCCTATTTCGCCGGCGAGACGCGCGTCTATTCGGAAGAGGGTCTCAAGCGGGGGCTCGTTGGGAACCAGGCGCCGCCGGCGACGGCCTACGTCGAGGATTGGCCTTCGCCGGGCGAGGCAAGCACGGGCGAGGTGCAGGAACTGGACTGGGGCAATCGGGTGATTCGGGCTCGGGTGCAGGCGCCGGCGGGGGGATTTCTCGTCATTTCGACGACCTGGGATCCTGGGTGGGGGGCGCTGGTGGACGGGAGGCCCGCCCGCGTGCACCGCGTGAATGGGACATTGCTGGGGTTGGCGCTGCCGCCGGGGGCGCGGGAGTAGTAGTCCGATATACGGCGCCGGGGTTCGTGGCGGGTTTGTGGCTGCTGGGGGCGGGCGTGGCGGTTCTCAGCGTGTGGTGCTAGCGGTGGCGCTAATCAATGGCGGCGGTCGAGCGGAGACAAACTGTACGCTGCTGCGCTTGGCGGAGCCTCGGCGTGTTTCCACGACCTGCGGCTGCAGTTGAGACCAAGAAATGCCCCCTTCCTTGATTTTTGCCTTTTGATTTTTGCCTTTTGCCTTGGCTCTTTTCGCGGGCGCTGCGGGCGACCTTACTGTAGCAACAAGAACAAGAACAATAGGTCTCTGCGTCTCCGCGGTGAATTCGGGTCTACAATTAACGGCTGAAACCCCGAGGAAGGACGTTGTCGTGGTAGAGGTCAAGGTCGTCGACCGCTTGGTTCCAGTGCACGAGGCGCAACTGGGATTGGATGAATAGAGCCATTCTGCGGGGCCCACAATCAACCGCAGAGACGCGGAGAGGTTCCCAAATCCCCGATTATCCTAATACTACTTGGTACCCTTGTGTGCGACGCGCCCCATCCGACTTTTTGACCTTTGTATTCGCGAAACGGACTACTAAGCGACGCGATACCTCTCAAGCGCCTCTTCATTGACATCGAGCCCCAGCCCCGGCCCTTGCGGGACCTCGATCGAGCCATTCTGGAACGAAAACACACTCTTCGAGTTCAGCACCTTGAGCGCCGGCGCCCACTGCTCCTCCGGCAGCAAAGGCGGCGTGATAAGCGCCAGCTCCTGCCAGGGCGCCCCGAACGCCGCGCTGATTTGCAGCCACCCGGCCAGCCGAAGCCCCATGGCCCCGTGCAGGATGCAGGGCTTGTGGAAAGCCTCGGTCAGGGCGGCAACCTTGCGGATGGTCAAAAGGCCCCCGGCGTTGACCCCGTCGGGCTGCAGGATGTCGTAGGTGTCATGGGTCAGGCACTCGCGATAGGCATCGAGGCCGCGGTAGCCTTCGCCGCCGGTGATCAGGATATCGACCTCGCGGGCCAGCCGCGCCGGGCCTTCGAAGTCGTCGCGTGAGAACGGTTCTTCGAGCCACAGCGCGCCGTGCTTCTCGAGCGCCCGGGCCACGGCCAGGGCGGTCGAATAGTCCCAGACCTTGCCGGGCAGGTGCGCCGTGCGGTCGAACATGATGGAGAAGTCCGGACCGACGGCGGCGCGAATCTCGCCGCAGGCGTCGGCGTCCGCCAGGGGATTCGGCCGCCACGCCCGAATCTTCATGCCGTGGAAGCCGGCTTTCTTGATCCGTACCGCCATGTCGGCCTGGTCTTTGTAGGGGACGTGGGACTGGTCGTCGGGTCCCCGCCACACACAGGTCACGTAGACCTTCAAGCTCGATTTGGCGCCGCCGAGCAGGCGAGAGACCGGCTGGCCGGCGATCTTGCCGATGGCGTCCCACAGAGCGTGCTCCAGGCCGCCCCAATCGAGCAGACCGGCCTGCAGGTGCTGCTCGATGGCAAACAGGTCCTTGCCGACCAGAGCGGCGCGGATCGGCTGGAGCAACTGCGGCGATGGCCCGGTGAACGAGTAGCCGCGAACGCCGGAATCGGTCTCTACCTTGGCCACCGGGTAACGATTCATCACGCCGGCGGCCACCTCTTGCTTGGGGGTCGGGATCTCGATGTGGAAGAGGTCGATGTTGCGGATGCGAACCGGCTTGGCGGAATCAGCGATGGCGCGCAAGGGGGCGAGCAGGCCCGCCGTTGTGGCGGCGCCCGAGGCGAAGAACCCGCGGCGCGTGGGGCGTTGCATGGCGCTACCCCACCCGATAGGGCATCATGGACGCCTCGTCCAGGTCCACGCCCAGCCCGGGAGCGTCTGGGATGTCTAGAAGGCCGTCCTTGGCCACGAACTTCTGCTTGGTGATGTAGTCGCGCAGCGTGGTCTCCTCCTCCACTACGAACTCCAGGATGAACGAGTTGGGAATGGAATTCAGAAAGTGCAGCGCCGCGGCCACGTTGATGTAGGTCGTGAAGCCGTGGTTCACCACCGGCAGCCCGCGATCGACCGCCAGGCTCGCGATCTTCATCGCTTCGGTGAAGCCGCCCACACGCGTCAGGTCCACCTGCACCACGTCGATGCGGCCGCGGTCCATCAGCTCCAGGAACGACCGCCGGCTGCTCTCTTCCTCGCCGGCGGCGATCCGGACTTCCGTGGCTTCGGAAAGCTTCCGGTAGCCGTCGTAATCATCCGGCGCCAGCGGCTCTTCGAGCCAGAAAATGTTGTACTCGGAAAAGGCGCGAGCGCGCTGGATGGCGGTCTTGGCGTCCCAAACCAGGCCGGCGTCGATCATCAGGTCGGCGTCGGCCCCGAGGCCGCGGCGCGCCTCCCGCACCAGGGCGATATCGGTCTTCTCGTCCTGGCCCATGGGGTCCCAGCCGAATTTCACGGCGTCGAAGCCGCGATCGCGGAAGCGGCGGGCACGCTCCCCGGTCTCTTCCGGAGTGCGCCCGAAAAGGGAGCTGGCGTAAGCCCGGATCTTTTTGTGGAAGCCGCCGCCCAGCAGCTTCCAGATGGGCTGGCCGAGCGCCTTGCCCTTGATGTCCCACAGCGCCAGGTCGATGCCGCTCATGGCGTGCAGGCCCACGCCGCGCCGGCCGCCGTAAATGTTCCCCCGGTACATCTTGTGCCAGAGGTATTCGGTTTCGAAAGGGTCCTCGCCGACCAGCAGCTCGCGCAGCCCGCAAGCGGTGGTATGGGAGAAGGGTCCTTCGATGATGCCTTTGACCGCGAGCGGCGCCGAGTCGACCTCGCCGATGCCGGTGATCCCGGCGTCGGTCGAGACCTTCACGATCAGGGCGTCTTGCCCGCTGTCACACTGCTCTTTGACCTGCGGCAGGCGCAGGTAGATGGCTTCAACGTTGGTGATCTTCATGTGGGGAACGGACGATTGCGGGATTCAATCGCCAATCGCCATCAATCGTCGATCTTTTCGTGGGTCTGATGGTCGAGCCGGCCGACCGACTTCAAGCGGTTATACAAGCGCTCGACTTCCGCCTCGTCTTCCGGCCGCAGGACCCGGTAGCGCGGGCGGGCGAGCTCCTCCTCCACCTCCACGTCCTCGTCTTCCAATTCCGGACTCTCACCC
>JBGOUJ010000058.1:0-20663 GCA_041477005.1 Terriglobia bacterium
AGTCCCCAAGCAGCCCCGCGAATCTCCTCCGGCAAGAGCCAGACGCCAACCTCTTCATTTCTACGCACCTAATGGAGTCTCGGAGTGCCTTGTGCGAAGTTCCTGGGTAAACCGACGCCAAGCTTGACATTTAGGCCGCTTTTGGCGTATCACCAAATCAACACGCGAAGGGAGGTCTGCAAATGCTTTGCTCTGGTGGGAGACGAGTCTACTTGCCGATGGCCTTGCTGGCCACGGTGCTTCCCCTGGCCGCTCAGGTCGAGCGGGCGACGATTTTGGGAACCATCACCGATAACTCCGGCTCGGTGGTTCCGGGCGCGACCGTCACGGTGATCAACGCGGGCACCCAGGAGAAACGGGTCGCCAAGAGCGGTGATCGCGGCGACTACGAGGTGCAGGCGCTGAACATCGGCGCCTACGAAGTGTGGGTCGAGCAGCCGGGCTTCCAGAAAGAAGTCGTCTCCGGGATCGTCCTGGTGGTGAACCAGCGGGCCCGCATTGACGTCCGGCTGCAGATCGGCGCGGTGACGCAAGAGCTAACCGTGCAGGCGGTGGCGACGCTGGTGCAAACCGATGACGCGACGGTCGGCCAGCTCATCGACGAGCGCAAGATCACCGAGCTGCCCATTCCCGCCAACCGCAACATGTTCCGCCTGGCGCTGCTGAGCGGTGGGATGAGCCGCGGGCCGGCCTCCTCGGTAACCACTTCCGGCTTCGGCGCCGGCTTCGGTGTCGCCGCCATGGGCCAGAAGGTCCACAACAACTGGATCACACTGGATGGCGCGCCGCTGCGAACGGCCATCCACGGGGTGGTGCGCATGCGGCCGTCAGTCGAGGCGCTCCAGGAGTTCAAGGTCGAGTCCGGATTCTACTCGGCCGAATTCGGCACGGAGAGCGGCGCCCAGATTATCTCCGCCATTCGCCCGGGATCGAACCAGTTTCACGGAACCGTGTTCGAGTTCCTTCGCAACGAGAAGATCGACGCGCGGAACTTTTTCGAAAACCCGCTGTCACCGAAAAAGCCTCTGCGACGGAACAATTTCGGCGCCGTGATCAGCGGCCGCATCATTCCCGACAAGCTGTTCTTCACCACCAACTACGAGGGCTTCATCGAGCGGCGCGCCAGCCAGGCTTTCGCGGTCTACCCCACACAGCGCATGCTGGCGGGCGATCTGACCGAGCCGTTCTTCCACACCGGCAAGAACGCCAGTGCCGCGCTCACGCCCATCCTGGATCTGTCCAGCGGCAAGCCGTTCCCCAACAACCAGATTCCGGCCAGCCGGATCGCGCCCCAGTCCCAGAAGCTGATGCAGTTCTTCCCTGCGCCCAACTTCGGCCCGGCGCAATTCGACGGCACGAACAACTTCACCGGTACATCGCGGACCAATACCGACGATCACCAGGGCTTTGCGCGCATCGACTACAACCTCAGCACGCAAGACCGCCTTTTCGGACGATATGGCATCGAGAACATCGCCGGGTTTGCCGCCCCTGTCAACCCGAATCCATTCTTCGGCCAGCAGCAACCCAAGCGCCAGCAGAACCTGATCCTGACCTACATCCGGATCGTCTCTCCCACGAAGTTGAACGAGCTCAGCGTCTCCTACAATCGCGACCTGTTCGGGACGCTCGATTCCATCAGCGGCTCGAACTTTAACATCGCGCGGGACCTGCTGATCCCCGGCCTGGCCAACGACCCGTTCACCACCGGCGTGCCCTCCATCAGCATCACCGGAGTCAGCGGCTTTGGCAACGCGGCGCCCAATACCATCTGGGATGAGAATCGCCGGGTGGCCGACACCTTCTCGTTCAGCCACGGCGCGCACTCCATGAAGGTGGGGGCGGACTTCCAGCACGTCCTGCTGCGCCGGCAGACGTTCACTCTGGTGACGGGGGCCTTCGATTTCAACGGCATCCACTCGGGCCAGGGACTGAGCACGGCGGACCGCCCCACCCTGTCCTGGGCTGACTTTCTGCTGGACGAGCCGGACCAGGTGCGCGAGGCCGTCACAGCGCTGCCGGGCATCCGTCCCGGCGAGCAATTCACCCGAATGTTCGCCTGGCGCCTGCAGAGCTTCTTCACCGACGACTGGAAGGTGTTGCCGAACCTGACGCTGAATATCGGCTTGCGGTGGGAGTTAAACGCGCCGATCCGGGACATTCGCGGCCTGACGCCCAACTTCGACTTCACCACGGGTCAAATTTATCCGCCGGCGGGCAGTTCGGGCAATCTCTATCACTGGGACCATCACGACTTTGCGCCCCGCTTCGGCTTGGCCTGGCGGCCTTTCGGAGGCAGCACGACGGTCGTCCGCGCTTCCTACGGCGTCTTCTACAACGTGAACATGTGGAACAACCTGACGGTGATGACGATCAACCCGCCGTTCAACGTCAGTATCAACCAGTTGAACAACGCCGGGCAGGTGCTCGTCCGCATGTCGAACGCCAACCAGGCGACCAACGTCTCCGGCACGGCGACGCCGGAGGTGCTGGGCGTGCCGGCCGACTACGGTTTGGGCAACGCCCAGCAGTGGACCTTCAATATCCAGCGCTCCCTGCCGCGCAACATGTTCTTCGAGATCGGCTACGTGGGATCGAAGTCCACCCATTTCGACCGGCCCGCCGAATACAACCTCATCAACGCGCTGGCCGGTCAAACCACGCGCGCCTTGCCGCAGTGGGGCGATATCGAGTTCATCGACACCGACGCCTCCGGCAACTATCATGCCCTGATTACCAAGATCGAGAAGCGTTTCTCGCAGGGGCTGACGTTCCTGGGCACCTACACCTGGTCGAAGACCATGTTCGACTCGTTTGCCGGCAACGGCGCCGACCGGCTGAACAACCCCTTCAACCAGCATTTGGAAAGAGGGCTCGCCGAAACCGACCAGCGGCATCGCGTGACGGCATCGTTTCTCTACGAGTTGCCGTTCTTCCGCGGGCAGCACGGGCTGGTCGGCCACGTTCTGGGCGGCTGGCAGACCAACGGAGTTTTGACCTTGGAGACCGGGTTGCCGTTCTATGTCACCCAGAGCCAGGCGCCGGTCGGCGACGGCTGCCCCCGCTGCACCCGCCGACCCGACCGCATCGCCGACGGGAAGCTGTCGTCAGATCAGCGCAGCCTCGGTCGCTGGTTCGACACTACGGCGTTCGCCCTGGCTGTAAACCACTACGGCAACGCCGGCCGGAACATCCTGGTCGCGCCGGGCCTGACGAGCCTCGATTTTTCGCTGTTCAAGAACTTCCGCGTCACCGAGGCCAAGCGCGTGCAGTTCCGGTGGGAGATGTATAACTCGACCAACACTCCGCCCTTCAACCCGCCGGGAAATGTCCTCGGCACCGGCACCTTCGGCCAAGTGACCGCCGCCGGCCTGGGCCGCGAGATGCAGTTTGGGCTGCGGTTTGAATTCTAGAGTCTGGAACCGCAGATAAATGCAGAGGAACGCAGATAAGACCAGGTCTTCATCGGCATTCATCGGCGGTTTCGATTACGGGTCTGATACAATATCTATTCGGCTTCAGGAGGCGCGTGTCTCGCTGCTGACCCACGTCCCTGAAGCCTTTGCGTTTCGGCCCTCATGTTCGAGAATCTCAGCGAAAAGCTCCAGCGCGTCTTCAAGAACCTGCGCGGCGAAGGCAAGCTGACCGAGGCCAACATCCAGGACGCCTTGCGGGAGATCCGCCTGGCGCTGCTCGAGGCCGACGTCAACTTCAAGGTCGTCAAACAGTTGATCGAGGGGATCAAGGAAAAATCGCTCGGCCAGGAGGTGGTGACGGCCTTTTCGCCCACCGAGCAGGTGGTGCAGATCGTCCGCGACGAGCTGATCCGGGTCCTGGGCAGCCACGAGTCGAAACTGCGCTTCTCGAACGAGCCGCCGAGCGTATTTCTGCTCACCGGCTTGCAAGGCTCGGGCAAGACCACTTCCACGGGCAAGCTGGCGCTGTGGCTTTCGCGCAACGGGCACCGGCCACTGATGGTTTCGGTGGACGTCTATCGCCCGGCGGCGCGCCGGCAATTGAGCGTGATCGCCCAGAGCATCAAGCTGCCGATCTTTGAAGGGAAAGCGGAAGGCGCGCCGGAGAGCAACTCGCCGCTCGAGCTGGCCACGGGCGCCCGCCGCGAAGCGCTTCAGACCGGCCGGGACGTGGTGCTGGTGGATACCGCCGGGCGGCTGCATATCGACGACGAGCTAATGAAGGAGCTGGAGGAGCTGCGCGGCGCCCTGAACCCCATCGAGATCCTCTACGTGGCCGACGCCATGACCGGCCAGGACGCCGTCCGCTCGGCCGATGAATTTCACAAGCGGCTCGGCATCACCGGCGTGATCCTGACCAAGATGGACGGCGACGCCCGCGGCGGCGCGGCGCTTTCCATCCGCCACGTCACCGGCCAGCCGCTGAAGTTTGTGGGCGTAGGGGAGAAGGCCGAGGCGCTCGAGCCGTTTTATCCCGACCGCATCGCCTCGCGGATCCTGGGCATGGGCGACGTGCTTTCGCTGATCGAGAAGGTCGAGCAGACGATCGATCATAAGAAGGCTCTCGAGCTGCAGGAGCGGATCCTCGACAACGATTTCACGCTGCAGGACTTTCGAGACCAGTTGCGGCAGTTGCGCAAGCTGGGGCCGCTCGAATCGTTGCTCGGCATGCTGCCACAGGTGGGACCGTTCCAGGCGCTGAAGGGGGCCCAAGTCGACCCCAAGGAGCTCAGCCACATCGAGGCCATCATCAATTCGATGACCTTCAAGGAACGGCTGAACCATCAGATCATCAACGGCAACCGGCGCCGCCGCATCGCCCGCGGCTCGGGAACGACGGTCCAGGAAGTCAACCAGCTTTTGAAGCAATACGCCGAAGTCCGAAGGATGATGAAATCGTTTTCCGGCGGCGGCATGAAGAAGAAACTGCGCATGATGATGCGCTGATCACTTTTCAACAAGGAGAGAGAATGCTGGCAATTCGCCTGGCCCGCACCGGCGCCAAGAAAAAACCCCGCTACCGGGTGGTGGTGATCGAGAAGGAGCGCGCTCGCAACGGCCGCTTCCTGGAAATCCTCGGCCACTACAACCCCACCGCTGATCCCATCGATCTGAGCCTGAACAAAGAGCGGGTGCAGTACTGGATCGGCAAGGGCGCTCAACCCTCGTCGACCGTCACGCGGCTGATGGTCAAGTCCGCCGCCGGCGCCGCGTAGCTGGAGCCGGAGGCCCCCGGGCGCCACCCGCCCGGCGCACTTAGGATATAATTGTATGAGGGGCTGGATTTCGCTCTTCAAAGGAGGGCTGGGGGGTACTGCTAGAGAGGCACGTCTGGGCGCACGTTACGGCAGCAAAAACCTAGGCCGAGGGAAGGAAGTGCTCTCGGCAGCGGAGGCGCAAGATGAGAGAGTTGATCGAGCAGATTGCCAAGGCTCTGGTCGATAGCCCCGAGGAAGTTTCGGTTCAGGCGGTGGAAGGGCAGCAGGTGACGGTGCTGGAGCTCCGAGTCGCCCCCGGAGATCTGGGTAAGGTCATTGGAAAGCAGGGGCGGACAGCGCGGTCGATACGAACCATCTTGGGCGCCGCCGGGATGAAGCTGAAAAAGCGCTTCACGCTGGAAATACTGGAATAGTGCCGGAGCCCGCAAGCGAAGGCCGCTTCGTCACGGTGGCCCGGTTGGTGCGGCCGCAGGGCAACCGCGGAGAACTGGTGGCCGAGATGGAGAGCGACGACGCCGGCATCTTCAAGCTGTTCCCCGAGGTCCAGCTCTGGGATGGCGGCTCGCGGCGCGAAGCGGTTCACGTCCGCAACACTTGGCCTCATAAAAACCGGCTGATTCTCAAGTTCGACGGTATCGATACGATCGACCAGGCCCGGCGCGTGGCCGGTTGGCAGGTGCAGATCCCGGCAGAGCAGCGGCCCCCGGCGCCGGCCGGGCGTTTTTATGTGGACGACCTCATCGGCTGCGCGGTTGTGGAGCGGCGATCGGGCCGGCGCTTGGGCGAGGTGAGCGGGCTGGTGGAAACCGGCGCTGTGCCGCTGGTGGAGGTGAAGGCCGGGAATCGGGAGATCCTGATCCCGTTTGCCTGGTCGATCTGCGTGGAAGTGGATCCGGAGCAGCGGGTGATCCGCGTGGAGCTGCCCGAGGGGCTGGAGGAATTGTGATTTTTCACCTCGTCACCATCTTCCCCGGCTTCTTCACCGGCCCGCTGGACTACGGAGTGGTGGCCCGGGCGCGCGAGAGCGGCACGATCTCGGTCCGGATCTGGGATCTGCGGGAGTTCACCTCGGATCGGCATCGGACGGTCGATGACCGGCCGTTCGGCGGCGGCGAGGGAATGCTGCTGAAGATCGAGCCGATCTTTCTGGCGCTCGAAAAGATCCGCGCCGGGGCGGCGGGCCGCCCGCGTGTGGTTCTGCTTTCGGCGCAGGGGCGGCTCTTCGACCAGCCGGCGGCCCGGCGTCTGGCGGCCTGCGAAGAGCTGGTGCTGATCTGCGGGCGCTATGAAGGCGTGGATGAGCGCGTGGCCGAGCACCTGGCCGACGAAGAGATTTCGATCGGCAGCTTCGTCCTGAGCGGAGGCGAGCTGGCGGCGGCGATGGTGCTGGACGCGACGGCACGGCTGGTTCCGGGCGTGCTAGGAAACGAGGCGAGCGCCCAGGTCGAGTCGTTTGCGACCACAGAAGAAGAGGCGATCGGCATTCTCGATTGCCCGCAATACACGCGGCCGGCGGAGTTCGGCGGCTGGCGGGCGCCCGAAAGTTTTCTGGGCGGCAACCACGAGCAGATCCGGCGCTGGCGTCGCCGAGCCGCTATCGAGAAGACATGCCGCAATCGCCCCGACCTACTCGAACGGGCGCGGCTAAGCGAGGAAGATAAGGAATTTTTGGAAGCGGCCAGCGGCCAGCCACCAGCTATCAGCGATCAGCCACTAGCTGTCAGCGATCAGCTATCAGCCGTCAGCAAGCCCGGGCGGATGGTAGCCGATGCTGATGACTGAAAGCTAATAGCTGGTTGCCGATGGCTGGCGGACTGATAGCTGGTTGCTGACGGCTGGTGGCTGATAGCTGATGGCTGTCGGCTGTCGGCTGGTTGCTGACGGCTGATTCTCTAAGGGGTGTGCCATGATTGACCGATCTCTACAGACCATTTTCGATCGCAAGAAGCGTTCCGATATACCCGACATCAACCCGGGCGACACGGTCCGGGTGTTCGTGAAGATCAAGGAAGGCGACAAGGAGCGCTTGCAGGCGTTCGAGGGCACGCTCATCGCTCGCAAGAACAAGGGACTCGGCGAGACCATCACCGTGCGGAAGGTCAGCTTCGGCCAGGGTGTGGAGCGCATCTTTCCCCTTCATTCCAACGTCATCGATCACATCGACATGGTTCGCACCGGACGCGTCCGCCGCGCCAAGCTATACTATCTGCGGGGACGAAAGGGCAAAGCGGCCCGGTTGCGAGAGCGGGAGTAAGGCTGCGTTGCACGCGCCAATTCGAGAGCGGCGCCTGGCGGCGGGGCTACCGGATGGTGGCCGGCGTCGATGAAGTGGGGCGCGGCGCCCTGTTCGGGCCGGTGGTCGCCGCGGCGGTGATTCTCGATCCCCAGCGGCGGATTCCGGGCTTGAACGACAGCAAGCAGCTCGATCCGGCGCGCCGCGAGGAACTGGCTGCATGCATTCGCGAGCAAGCCTTGGCGATCGGGGTGGCCGCTGTGGACGCCGCCCGCATCGACCAGATGAACATCTACCAGGCCAGCCGCCTGGCCATGCGCCGGGCCGTAGAAGCGCTCGCGCCCGCGCCCGACTTCCTGCTGATCGACGCCCTGCAACTGGATCTCGACCTCCCGCAGAAATGCCTGATCAAGGGCGACTGCCGCAGCGCCTCCATTGCCGCCGCGTCGATCATCGCCAAGGTCGAGCGCGACGGCTGGATCGAAACCTGGGACCCGGTGTTTCCCGGCTACGGCCTGGCCGGCCACAAGGGTTACGCCACACCCGACCACCTCGACGCCCTGGCGCGCCAGGGCCCCTCCCCGCTCCATCGCCGGAGCTTTTGTCCCGTCGCCGCCGTCTCGCTATTTCCCTCCGACCAGGCGCCCCAGAATCTGGAGCTGTTCGATGACCAGCCCGAATAGCCTGCTCACCGAAGACTCGCAATCGCCTCCGCCGCGCCGGGTGAAGCTGTGGCGACGGATTCAAACGGTCATTTTCATACTGTTCTGCCTGGAGATGGGCCTGGTGCTGATGCTGTTCCCTTGGTCGTCGATGTGGGACCGCAATTACTTTTTCACCCTGGCCCCCCACTGGGCGCGCCTCTTTTCCAGCAGCTACCTGCGCGGCGCTATTAGTGGGGTTGGGGTGGTCAACGTGTGGATCGCCATTTCCGAGGCCTGGCGGCTGCGGTCGGCATAAGCGAGGCTACGGACTCGCCGCCAAGCAAATCACCCGAACAAGGGACGTTCGGTAAATGGGGCTCCCAGGCCGTTCAAGGGTGATAAATTCCTCCGGGGAAGGTCCGAATCATTCGGCGGGGTCAACGCGAGCCGCCGCGCCTTTCGCTTACTTCCTGCAGAATCTCGTCCCGTGACAGCAATTTTCCGCCGCCTGCTTCGTAGTCTCTGGCAAGCTTGCTCATCCTCGATCCGGCCTGCTCTATTCTGTTGGCGAACTCGCCGAGCGCGGCGCGCACCTCGTCCCAAAGTTTCGGGTCTGGTGGATGCGCCAACAAGTGATGAAAAAAGAGGGTGAGATTCGTGGCCAAGTGATCGATGTCGCGCTGGATGTAGTTGCGTTTGGCAGCCGTCAAGTACTCGAGGGCTTCCGCGTCCCCGCCGTGGTAGTTTTTGTTGAGGACATCCAGGATCACGTCAAAGGACCTGACGACATTTTCGATTGTATGGTCCATGTATCAATGATAGCAGGGTTCCTCCCGCGGCCGCCCATAAGCAGTACGACGGGATTACGATCCTGCCTCCGGCCGAGACGTTGGTGGCAACTTGACGGTACACGAGCTCCCGATCGCCGGCGTGACACACTCTTTATGGAATGCCACGCAGGAACTCGCCTGCCATTTCATACTCGTCGGTGGCAACATTCTCGACGCCGGCTTCGAGCGCCGCGCGCCAGCGCTCCAGCACCGCTTCGCGGCTGCCGAAGTTTTCATCCGTGCCCCAGAAGGGGTCGGTCGCGTTTAGAGTCCAGGTCCGGAGCCAGTAGCCTTTTTGGTGGGCCAGCTTTACCAGGGCATCGAGCCGGGACCGCTCGGCGGCGGTGAAGGCGCCGGCCTTGAAGTTGGGATCGCGCTCGATGTGCTTCCACTGGAAATTGAACACCCGGTAAAAGGCCGTGGCCGGCTCGGGAAAGTACTCGGCGACATCCTCGCGGAACTTGCGCCCGGGCGGCTCGCGGTTGCCCATGGCGAGATAAGGCTCGCTCGACGGCGTCAGCTTTTCGAACTGGGCGATGGCACTATTGTCGCCCGTCAAGACCACCGTCAGAGGTCCCCAATCGACCGGCGCTGCGGCGGGCGGATCGCCGCGCCGGCCGGCCGTCGTCATCAGATCGCGATGCTCCCGCAACAGGCCATACACCTCTTTGACCGGCCCGGGATGGCGGCTCTTGAAATCCAGCAGAAGAAGAACGCCCGGCCGGCCCAGCGACATTCTTCGCAGCTCCGGCAGCATCGGGGTAAAGAAATACTCCTGGAGCCTCGGCTCCGAGCCGGTCACTTTCGTTGTGTGGCTCACCACCGTGCATCCGCGCGCTTCGGACCACGCCAGGTCCACCTCGACGGCCGACAATCCGGCACGCCGGGCCCGTTCCAGGCGGTCGCTTCCCCGCCCCTGCTTCGGATAGCAGTTATGCGCGTTGAGGAACCATTGCCGGGGATAATCGGCGGCCGGCAGGCTGCCGGCGAAGACCAGGACCCAAAGGCGGAGCGCCTGGATCGCCGCAGAACGGGGTTGACTTGTCATCTCGTTGACTACCGGCATGATAGCATCGCTTTTTCCGCTTGACGGGGCCGACCCAGATGTGTAATTATTCATGTAGGTGAATATTCATTCATGGCCACCACGACCATCGCCGGCGAGATTCTGAAGGTTGCGGCGCGCCACCTGACGACCGACCTGGATCTGACAACCGGGGAGATCACGGCGCTGTTGCGCCTGGCCGCGCGCGTGAAGCGCTCGCCGCGCCAGTTCGCGCACAAGCTGACCGGCCGGTACCTGGCTCTGCTGTTTGAAAAGCCCTCCCTGCGGACCCGCGTGACTTTCGAGCTGGCCATCAAGCAGCTCGGCGGCGACGCCGTCTTTACCGAATTCAACGGGGGCGGGATCGGCGACCGCGAGCCTATCAAGGACGTGGCGCGGAACCTGGAGCGCTGGGCGCACGGCATTGTCGCCCGAACCCGCGAGCAGAAGACCATCGAGGACCTCGCCCGGTGGGCGGGCGTTCCGGTCATCAACGCCCTCAGCAATCGGTACCATCCTTGCCAGGCGCTGGCCGACTTCCTCACCCTGCAGGAGAAATTCGGCGAGCTGCGGGGCTTGAAGCTGGCGTTCGTGGGCGACGGAAACAACGTAGCCCACTCGCTGCTGCTCGACGCGGCCCGCCTGGGCGTGGACCTGGTTGTCGCCACGCCCGAAGGCTACGAGCCGAACGCCGAGATCTTCGCCACGGCCGAAAACCTGGCGGCCTCTTCGGGCTGCTCGTTGCGGCTCACCGCCGATCCGTTCGACGCGGTCGACGGCGCCCACGCCGTATACACCGACGTTTGGGCCAGCATGGGCCAGGAAGGCGAAGCCCGCCGGCGCCGCAAAGCATTCGCCTCCTACCAGGTGACCGCGAGGCTGATGTCGGCGGCGCGCCCCGAAGCGGTCTTCCTGCACTGCCTGCCGGCCCATCGCGGCGAAGAGGTTGTGGAAGAGGTTTTCGAGTCCCCGGCATCGCTCGTGTTCGATCAGGCCGAGAACCGCCTGCACGCGCAAAAAGCCCTGCTGTTGATGATGCTATCCTAGGCGACGGGCCGCGGCGCCCGCCGTCATCCATCATGCACAAACCGAAGAAGGTGGCTCTGGCCTACTCGGGGGGCCTGGATACTTCCGTCATCATCCCGTGGCTCCGTGAGAACTACGGCTGCGAAGTGGTGGCCGTCTGCGGCGACATCGGCCAGGGAGAGGAGCTCGACGGAATCGTCGAAAAGGCCAAGAACAGCGGCGCCGCCGAGATCCATGTGGAGGACATGCGCGAAGAGTTCGTCACGGAGTATCTGTGGCGGATGGTCCGCGCCGGCGCCGTCTACGAGCACAAGTATCTGCTCGGCACCTCCATCGCGCGGCCGCTGCTGGCCAAGCGGCAGGTCGAGGTGGCGCTGCGCACCGGCTGCGACGCCCTGTCTCACGGTTGCACCGGCAAGGGCAACGACCAGGTGCGCTTCGAGCTCACTTATAAGGCGCTGGCCCCGCACCTGCAGGTGATCGCGCCGTGGCGCGAGTGGACCATCCGCTCCCGCGAAGACGCGCTCCGCTACGCCGCCGAGCACAAAATTCCGGTCGATGCCAGCTCGACGAAGATCTACAGCCGCGATCGCAACATCTGGCATATTTCTCACGAGGGCGGCGCGCTCGAAGACCCAGCCAACGCCCCGCCCGATGACGTCTGGGTGCTGACGCGCCATCCCTGGCAGGCGCCCGACCCGCCGGGCGTGGTGACCATCGGCTTCGAGCGCGGCGCGCCGGTTTCGGTCGACGGCAAGAAGCTCTCCGGCGTGGAGATTGTCCAGAGCCTGAACACCCTGGGGGCCGAGCACGGCATCGGCCGCATCGACCTGGTCGAAAACCGCTTCGTGGGGATGAAATCGCGCGGCTGCTACGAGACGCCGGGCGGCACGCTGATCGTGCTGGCTCACCGGGAACTGGAGGCCCTGACCCTCGACCGCAACACCTTCCACTACAAGCAGCGCCTGGCGCTCGACTACGCCGAGATGGTCTACAACGGCTTCTGGTTCACGCCGCTGCGCGAAGCCCTGGACGCATTCGTGGCGAAAACCCAGGAGACGGTCACCGGCGACGTGACGCTGCGACTGCACAAGGGCAGCGTCGATATCCTCAGCCGGCGCTCGCCCTATTCTCTGTA
The DNA here is from genome assembly GCA_041477005.1 of Terriglobia bacterium. GTDB lineage: Bacteria > Acidobacteriota > Terriglobia > Bryobacterales > JACQDG01 > JBGOUJ01. The sequence goes on from JBGOUJ010000058.1 coordinate 12,111, forward strand.
TTCGCTCGACATCGCCAGCTTCACCATGGGCGCCTCTTACGACCAGAAAGATGCGCTCGGCTTCATCAACCTGATCGGCCTGCCCCTGAAGGTGCGGGCGGCCGTGATGGGCGCCGCGGCATCCAAGGACCGGCCGTGAAGCTGTGGGGCGGGCGGTTCGAAAAGGGGCCCTCCGAGGTTTTCGAGCGCTTCTCCGGCTCGCTGCACTACGACAGGCGCCTCTTCGCCGCCGACATCAAAGGCTCGCAAGCCTTCGCCCGCGAATTAGAGCGGGTGGGCGTGCTCACCGCGGCCGAGCGCGAGCAGATCTGCTCGGCGTTGGATGAGATCGCCCGCGAGGGTGTGGAGGCCGGAGCAGCCGATGAGGACGTCCACACGCTGGTAATCCGGAGGCTCCAGGAAAAAATAGGCGCGCCGGCCGACAAGATCCACACCGGCCGCAGCCGCAACGACCAGGTTTCGCTCGATTTCCGCCTTTGGATCCGCGAGGAGATCGCCGCGCTCCGAGAGCGCCTCGCCGGCCTGATGGAGACGCTGCTCGATATGGCCCGCGAGCAGGGTGACGCCGTGCTGCCCGGCTATACTCACCTGCGCCGCGCCCAGCCGGTGCTGTGGACGCACTACCTGCTCGCCTATTTTGAGATGTTCGCCCGCGACGCGCAGCGCTTCGAGCAGGCCTACCGCAGCGCCGACCTGCTGCCGCTCGGCTCGGGCGCGCTCGCCGGCAGCGGCTTCCCCTTCGACCGCGGGCGCCTGGCGAGCGATCTGGGCTTTTCGGGCATCACGGCCAACAGCATGGACACGGCCGGCGACCGCGATTTCGCCCTTGATTTTCTTTACGCCGCCGCGGTGACCATGCTCCACCTGAGCCGCCTGGCCGAAGACTGGATCCTCTATTCGAGCGAGGAGTTCGGCTTGCTGGAGCTGGCCGACGAGGTGACCAGCGGCTCGAGCATCATGCCGCAGAAGAAGAACCCCGATTCGCTCGAGCTGATCCGGGGCAAGGCGGGGCGGGTCACCGGCTGCCTGCAGGCGCTGATGATGACCGTCAAGGGCCTGCCGCTGACTTATAATCGAGACCTGCAGGAAGACAAAGAGCCGGTGTTCGAAGCCGCCGACCAATTGGGAGCTTCCCTCGAAATGGCGGCCGCGGTGGTGCGCGGGGCGCGGCTGAACGCCGCGCGGGCCGTAGCCGCGGCCGACCAGAGCTGGACCACGGCCACCGAGCTGGCCGACGCGCTCTCGCGCAAAGGCGTTCCGTTCCGCCAGGCGCATCAAATCGTGGGCCGCCTGGTGCTCGAAAGCATCCGGCTGGGTCGCCAGCCCGGCGACTGGACGCCGCAGCAGCTTGCCGAGTTTGCTCCCGAGCTGGACGCTTCCATGGCCGAGCTGCTCTCGGCCCGCCGGGCGATCGAGAACCACGCGGTGGCCGGCGGCACGGCTCCGGCGATGGTCCGGCAGGCGCTCGAAGAGGCCCGCCGCCGGCTCGGCGAGCTGCGCGCCGCGTTTGTATGAACAAGAGCTTTCGCCAGGGCCAGATCCAAAAGATCATCCGCGGCCGCAATATCCATACCCAGGAGGAGCTGGCCGACGCCCTGAAAGCCCTGGGCATCCGCGCCACCCAGGTCACCCTTTCCCGCGACATTCACGAACTCAGTATCGTGAAGACGCCGGAAGGCTACCGGGAAATCGAAGCCCTCGAAGAAGCCCCGGATCCCGAGGCCGACGTCCAGCGCGCCATCGACGAGTTCCTTCGCGACGTGCGCCCGGCGCAAAACCTGCTGGTCCTGAAGACCGACCCCGGCAACGCCAACGCCCTGGCCGTGGCCCTGGACCGCTGCCCGTGGCCCGAAGTAGCCGGCACGATCGCCGGCGACGACACGGTCCTGGTGGTTGCGCCGAACCGGCGGGCCGCGCGGAGGCTCGAGGCGCGCCTCGCCGCTGTGAGAGACCGGCAACTCCCCAACACCCGAGGGCGCCGCTCGCGCAGCCAGGCGCGCTAGCTCCGCCCGGCGTCCCCATCACAATCGTACTCGCGGCCATGTGCCCGCTCGCCGTCGCAGGGCAGTGGAGTCATAGCGTGCAGATGGCCTTCACGTCTCCAAGAAAGTCCTTTCCGCATGGATCGCGCGCAGAGTAACCATGCACCAGGCGCTCCAGGCGCTGGGACTATTGCTGTCCGAAGAGACGGTTACCGACCACGACCGCCAAGATAGTGGCAAGGAAAGTGCCAAGGATCGCGGCTACAATTTCGTGACCTGTTGCCGCGAGGTACGTGACCGCTACCAAGCCGAGAACGGCAATAACCCCTCCGATCACCATCGCCTTTTCCTGAACGGTTTGAGACGTTCGGGCCTGATTCATGGCCCAGTCAAAGTGACGCTGGTCCATGCGGTCGAGCTGGGCCATTGTGTCTTTGGAGAGCTCGACGATCTGCTCGGGCGAGAGACGCTCCCAGGCCCTGGGAGGTATCGGCTGGATGTTTACCTGCTGATTGAATTGAAAGGCAGCTTTTGTAGGCGGGGGAATGACAGGTGGCAGATCCTCGGCCGAGCCCTTGGGCTCCAGGTCGCCCGGTTTATCGCTGTCAGGCATAGTCGAACGCTAGTTGGTGCCACATCTGCTTCAACTTCTCCGTTTCCGCCGCCCGCTCTTGCTTCTGGTCGACTCTTCTGATGTCTAGCGAGTACGCATACGGATTGGCCGCCCTGAAGCTTACTATCCAAGATGGGTGAGTCCTTCGCACTTGCGCTTTGTAAGAATTGAGCCATTCAAGAACCGTGATGCGGTCCTCGGGCGAAACCCGGGGGGCGACATATGCCTCCAGCCGCCACCCCCCTTCTGTCGCCAAAATATTGTAAACAATTGGCTTATTCAACAGGACGTAGGGGCTAGATGATTGGATGGCGGTGCTCACGACTACAGGCTACCATAAATGGCGCTCCCCTATGGCCGGGGCCCTTCTACAGCCAACCTTAGCACGCGCCGATTAGCTCCCCAAGCTCCCACACATCATCCGCAACCCCCACCTCCATCGCAGGCGTCACCCGGCGGAATTGTAGTGCGAGAAGTGCAGCGCCAGGGCCGCCCGCAGGTTCTCCCATTTTTCGTCGAGGTGCTATACTTTAATCAACGCTAATCAATTGACAAGGAGTCTTCTCTTGAGAAAGCCTTCCGTCGCCATCGTGAATCGTATCCCCATCACCAAAGCGCGCATCAACCTCGGCCAACTGGCCAAGCGCGCCCATCTCAACAATGAGTACTTCATCCTGGAGAAAGACGGCATCCCCGTCATCGGCATCATGGACGCCGATGAACTCGAGGACTACCTGGAACTCCAGGACCCAACGGTCAAGGAATTCATCGCCGAGAGCCATCAAGAGTACACTTCGGGCCGCACTCGGCCGGCCGAGGAGCTGCTCGCTGAACTCAAACAACAGGTCGGGCGGCGACCAAAGACCCGTAAGCGCGCCAAAGCATGAAGGCCTACTCGCTTCTCGCTAGCTCCACCCGGCGCCCCCAGCGGTGAAATATAATGGCTCTATGGGTGAAACCAGCGTCTTCTGGCTGCGGGTGGCTCTCGCGCTCTATTCGCTCGGCCTCTTCCATGCGCTGCTGACGGTCATCCGGCGCCGCCAGCGGCTGTTCCGCCCGGCCCTGGTTTCCTTCTACGTGGCTGCCGTTCTCCACCTGGTCTCGATCGTCGAGGAGGGCCTCGCCATTGGCCGCTTTCCGATCACCAACCTCTACCAGCATTTTTCCCTGATCGGACTGCTGATCACGATCCTGTTCCTGATTGTGTATTGGGTATATAAATACGAGAGCCTCTCGGTCTTCATCTTCCCGATCGTTTTCATTTGCACGCTGGTGGCGAGCTTCGGCCACCCGGTCGAGCCCTGGTCGAGCAAGGCGCTGCGCAGCTCGTGGCTGTTCATCCACGTGGTGCTCGCCCTGCTCGGCTACGCAGCGCTTTTTCTGACCTGCGTGGCCGCCGTGATGTACCTGATCCAGGATCACGAGCTGAAATCCAAAAAGCCCCGCGCCTTCTACTACCGCCTGCCCCCGCTGGGCGCCCTGGATGAACTCGGCTATAAGACAATGGCCGTCGGATTTGTTCTTATTACCCTGGGCCTGATCGCCGGCTCGTTCTGGGCGTTCATCGAGTGGGGCACGCGCTGGGTGGTGGACCCCAAGATCATCCTGGCCTTCGTCACCTGGGGCATCTACCTGGTGATGATCTTCACCCGCTGGACGATCGGCTGGCGCGGGCGCAAGGCGGCCTACTTCGCCATCGTCGGCTTTTGCTGCGCTGCGCTGACCTGGATGGTCAATAGCGGCGCACATTCGTTCTTGAAGCGCTGATGAATCTACTCGTTGTCGGCCTGAGCCACAAGACGGCGCCCATCGAAGTGCGCGAGCAGATCGCTCTGTCCGAGGCGGAGATGGCCGGGGCTCTGGCCGCGCTGGCGGCTCGCCCCGGCATTGCCGAGGCCCTGATTTTCTCCACCTGCAACCGCGTCGAGCTCACCGTCCGGGCCGAGCCGGGCGCCGACGGCGTGGCCGAGGTTTACTCGTTCCTGGCCAACCACTGCCGCCGGGCGCCCGAAAGATTCGAGCGCTACTTCTATCGCTATAGCCAGCGCGACGCCATCCGCCACCTGTTTCGCGTGGCCTCGAGCCTGGACTCCATGGTGGTCGGCGAGCCGCAGATCCTGGGCCAGGTCAAGGACGCCTATGCCGCCGCCAAGGCCGCCGGCGCTTTGGGCGGCCCGCTCGAAGAAATCGTGAACCGGGCTTTTCACGTGGCCAAGCGCGTGCGCAGCGAAACCGGCATCGGCCAGATGGCCGTCTCGATCAGCTACGTGGCCGTGGAGCTGGCCCGCAAGATTTTCGGCTCGCTGGCCGGCCACACCGTACTGATCATAGGCTCGGGCAAGATGGGCGAGCTGGCCGCCCGCCACCTGCGCCGCTCCGGCGCCCCGGCCGTCTTCGTCGCCAACCGCACCTACGAGAAGGCGGTGGAGATGGCGGCGCGCTTCGAGGGCCGCGCGGTCGAATTCGATCACTTGTTCGAGTTTCTGCCGCTGGTCGATATCGTCATCAGCTCGACCGGCGCCCCGGGCTTCATCATCACCCGCGAGCGCGCCCAGGCGCTCATCGCCTCCCGCAAGAACCGGCCGATGTTCCTGATCGATATCGCCGTGCCGCGCGACATCGATCCCGAGGTCAACAGGATCGACAACATCTATCTCTACGACATCGACGACCTGCAGCAGGTCGCCGACGCCAACAAGCGCGAGCGGGAGCGCGAGGCCGAGCGCGCCGAGGCGATCGTGGAGGCCGAGGTCGAGCGGATGATGGAGCGGCTGAAGGCCCACGACGTGGCCCCGACCATCGTCTCGCTGCAGGCCGAGCTGGACCGCATCCGCCGCGCGGAGCTCGAGCGCCACCGGGGGAAGCTGGGCCCGCTGACGCCCGAGCAGGAGCAGGCGCTCGACGCGCTCACCCGCGGCATCATCAACAAGATCGCCCACACGCCCATCAGCCACCTGAAGACCCTGGCCAGCCACCCCGACGGCTTGCACTTCATCGACGTGGTAAAGCGCGTGTTCAATTTGAAAGAATGAAACCGCAGATGAACACAGATGAACACAGATAAAACAACGCCTTTAGATCTGTGTTTATCTGCGTTCATCTGTGGTTTCTAAAGTGGTGACATGACCATCGGCTCGCGGGGTTCGCAATTGGCGCTGTGGCAGGCGCGCTGGGTGGCGGCGCAGTTGCCGGGCGCCGAGATCGTGGTCATCAAGACCACCGGCGACAGGATCATCGACGCGCCGCTGGCCAGCGTGGGCACGAAGGCTCTGTTCGTCAAGGAAATAGAAGAGGCGCTCCTCGATGGCCGCATCGACCTGGCCGTGCACAGCTTGAAGGACATGCCGGTCGAGACCGATCCTCGCCTGGCGATCGCCGCCATCCCCGCCCGCGAGGACGTGCGTGACGCCATGGTCGGCGGCAGGCTCTCGGAGCTGCCGCCAGGGGCGGTGGTGGGAACCGGCTCCATCCGCCGCGCCGCCCAACTCCGCCATGTGCGCCCCGATCTTCGAGTGGAAGCCCTGCGCGGCAACGTCGACACTCGATTGCGCAAGCTGGACGAGGGCCGCTACCACGCCATTGTCCTCGCAGCGGCGGGCCTGCGCCGCCTTTCGCTCGACGGCCGCATCGCCGAGCTGCTCGACCCCGAAATTATGTGTCCCGCGATCGGCCAGGGAGCACTCGCCATCCAAGCCCGCGCCGGCGACGAAGCGACGATGCGGCTTCTGAGCGCACTCGACAACTCCACCGCCCGAGCGGAGACCACCGCCGAGCGAGCGATGCTCGCCGAGCTGGGCGGAGGCTGCCAGGTACCCGTCGGCGGCTCGGCCCGCGTCATTCTTGGCCCGCTTCAGCTTGGCCCGCTGCAGCTCGACCCGCTTCCGGGAGACCGGCTCCGGCTCACGGCCGTCGTGGCCTCTCCCGACGGCGCCCAATTGATCCGAGTGTCGCTCGAGGGTCCGGCCTCGGATCCAGCCGAGCTGGGCCGCCGCGCGGCGCAGGACCTGCTGGCCCGCGGGGCCGACCGCATTCTCGAGCAGGTATACGCCCCGTGAAGCACGGCGGGATCCTTCCGGTAGTGCTGATCGGCGCGGGGCCGGGCGACCCCGGGCTGGTCACTGTACGCGGGCTGGAGTGCCTCCGCCGCGCCGACGTGATCCTCTATGACAACCTGGCCGCTCCGGCGCTGCTCGCGCAGGCCCGTCCGGACGCCGAAACCACCTACGTCGGCAAGAAGCGCACCGAGCACGCCCTCACCCAGGACCAAATCAACGCTCTTCTGATCGAGCACGCCCGCGCCGGCCGCCGCGTGGTGCGGCTCAAGGGCGGCGATCCGTTCCTGTTTGGCCGGGGCGGCGAAGAGGCCGAAGCCCTGGCGGCCGCCGGCATTCCCTTCGAGGTCGTTCCCGGCGTCAGCTCGGCTATGGGCGCGGCCGCCTATGCGGGCATTCCTCTCACCCATCGCGAGCATACGTCCGCGGTCACCTTCGTCACCGGCCACGAGGTCGATAAGATCGACTGGACCCACGCCGGGGCCGCGGAAACCATCGTGGTGTTTATGGGGCTGGTGAGCTTCGGCGAGATCGCCCGCCGGTTGATCGCCGCCGGCCGCGCGCCGGCCACGCCCGCCGCGGCCATCCGCTGGGCCACGCGACCCGATCAGCGCGTGCTGACCGGAACGCTCGCCGACCTGGCCGAAAAGATCGCCCAGACCGGCCTCAAGCCCCCGACGCTGATCCTGGTCGGGGAGGTCGTTCGCCTGCGCGAAAAGCTGAACTGGTTCGAGCGGCTGCCGCTGTTCGGCAAGACGGTGGTGGTGACCCGCGCCCCGGACCAGGCCGGAGCGCTGGCGGCCCGGCTGGCGGAGTCAGGCGCGAACGTCGTACGAATACCGACCATCGAGATCGAGCCGCCCGCGGACTGGAAGCCTCTGGACACGGCCGTGATGCGCCTGGAAAGCTTCGACTGGGTGATCTTCACCAGCGCCAACGGGGTCCGCTTCTTCACTCAGCGCCTGGACGCTTCGCCGCGCGACCTGCGCGCGCTCCGCGGCCGCATCTGCGCCATCGGACCCGCGACGGCCGCCGCCCTGGCCGCCCTGCACCTGAAGGTGGACCTGATGCCGGAGGAATACGTTGCCGAAAGCTTGGTCACCGCGTTCGAGAAGATCCCGCTCGAAGGCGCCCGCATCCTGCTGCCCCGCGCCGCCGTCGCCCGCGACCTGATCCCGAAAGAACTCGAGAAGCGCGGCGCCCGGGTGACGGTGGTGGAAGCCTACCGAACCGTCCGGCCGCAGAACGTGCACTGGAACCAGGATTTTCACCCCGACTGGATTGCCTTCACTAGCTCCTCCACGGTCGAAAACTTCCACTCCCTGTTCGGCGCCGGAGTCTTGCAGGGCGTCCGTGTCGCCTCGATCGGTCCCGTCACATCCGCCACCGCGCGCCGTTTGGGTATCGAAGTGAGCGTCGAGCCCGCCGAGCATACAACCGAGGGATTAGTGGAGGCGATCGTACAGGCCTAAGTATTAGATAATCGAGGATTTGGGAACCTCTCTGCGTCTCTTGTTCTTGTTCATGTTCTTACAGTGAGGTCGCCCGCAGCGGAAGTCAGGTCGTCGCTCGCGAGGCCTTACCGGCCCAGGGCGCGGCGGCCCGCATCCAGCGTCTCGACGATCGCCTCCACGTCGAAGACACAGCCGCCCCAGGTGCCGCCGCTCGCTTGTTGCAGTGCAGCCCAGAGGCGCGTGTCCAGCGGCAGGTCGGGATCGGGCGCCAGGTCGGGACGCGGCGGGCGCCCGGCCAGCACGAGCGCGCCCTCTTCCGGTCCGAACTCGCGGCCGCCGGCGCCGACCAGATCGACGCTGCCTTCGAGCTGGTTGCGGTCGATCACGATGCGGATCCGATCGCCCCCGCGCACCTTCCCGATCGGGCCGCCGGCCAGGGCCTCCGGACCCAC
>JBGOUJ010000059.1:0-20640 GCA_041477005.1 Terriglobia bacterium
TGGACGGCGGGCGTGGAATGGCTGATGAAATCGACGATCCAGAGGGAGCCGCCGGGGCGCAGGCTCGCGTGGAGTTTTCCAAAGACCAGCTTCCATTCGTTCTCTTCGCGGAGGTGGTGTAAGACGCCGCCGGCCACGATGATGTCGAATTGCGACCGGCCCAGAGCGATGTCGCGGATATCGCCTTGGAGCGTGGTGATTGGATGGGGGGATTGCTTCCCGACTCGGTCCCGCGCCCGGTCGAGCATGGGCCGGCTCAGATCGACCAGCGTCACGTGCAGGCCGGGAAGTTTTTCGAGCAGCTTGAGGCTGTAGTTGCCCGCTCCGGAGCCGATATCGAGGAGGGCCTTGGCGTGAGGGGTGGTGGCGGCAGCGGCCTGGGCAATCAACTCGAGGGCGAGCGGCGCGTCAATGGTGGAGGTCTGGCCGGTGTCGAGATGAGAGAAGCGCTCCACGTCGCGATCGAAGCGCTCGCGGATTTGTTCGGGGGTTGCTTTCATAGTCAGTTTCAGGCGTGCGAAGGCACGGCAGGCCGTTTCTTGTATCTCTTAGGGTCGGAGTAGGGGAACCGGACGAGGATGACGTCCCCTCGCTTATGAGGCGTCATACGCGTCGATGCCAGGGGCGTCCCAGTTCCGGAACGCCGCCGGGCGCGATCGCGTCGCAAGGGCCCCTGACGCGGCCGGGGGGCCTGGGCATTCCCGCCGGGAGGGTCCGCATAGATCCTCCTAATTCAGGAACATCGTCCGGTAGAGGGTGTCCCGCTGCTTGGGGATGAAGCCGGCGTCGCGGATCAGGCGGCGGAGGTCTTCTTCGGTGGCGTGGTTGTGGGCGCCAGCGGCGCTGACGACGTTTTCTTCGAGCATCACGCTGCCTACGTCGTTGCCGCCGAAGCGCAGGCCGAGCTGCACCATCTTCAGGCCCTGCGTCACCCAGGAGGATTGTACGTTTTCAATGTTTTCCAGGTAGAGACGCGAGATAGCCAGCGTCTTGAGGTACTCGATTGCGGTGGCCTCTTCCTTGACGAAGTGGCCGAGCGAGGTGTTCTCGCGCTGAAAGGTCCAGGGGATGAAGGCCGTGAAGCCGCCGGTCTCCTCCTGGATGCGGCGAACGATCTCCAGGTGATTCACCCGTTGCTGGTAGGTCTCATTCACGCCGAACATCATGGTCGCCGTAGTGCGCATACCGAGCTGGTGGGCGGTGCGGTGGACGTCGATCCATTCGGCTACCGAGCACTTCAGGCGGCTGATACGGCGGCGGACCTCGTCGTCGAGGATCTCGGCGCCGCCGCCGGGGATCGAATCGAGGCCGGCGTCGCGCAGCCGGGCGATGGTGTCGCGCATGCTCAGGCCGCTGACCTCGGCGATGTTGGTGACTTCGGGAGCCGAGAGGGCGTGCAGGTGAATCGGGTAGCGGGCTTTGATCGAGCGGAACAGGTCCTCGTACCACTCGATCTTGAGGTCGGGGTGCAGGCCGCCCTGCATCAGCACTCCGGTGCCGCCCAGGTCGATCGTTTCCTGGATCTTCTGGTAGATGACTTCCTTCGGCAGGATGTAGCCTTCCTGGTGCCCCAGGGGGCGGTAAAACGCGCAGAAGCTGCAATACTCGGTGCAGAAGTTCGTGTAGTTGATGTTGCGGTCGATGATATAAGTGACGACGCCCTCGGGGTGGAGCTTCTTCCGGACGGCGTCGGCGGCCATGCCGATGCCGATCAGGTCGTCGCTCTCGAACAGGTCGATGGCTTCACGAGGCGTCATGGCGGTAAGGATTCAGGTCGCGGGGTTGCTGAAAGCTGTCGGCTGACGGCTAAAGGCTGGCAGCTTCATACGTCAACGCCGGCTCGTCCAGCATCTCCAGGGAAGTCTTGCGGGGCACGAGGCCGATGTCGGCGGCGTACTCCAGGAACAGACTCAGCCCGCGGGCTTCCGGCTCGCCCCAATCATAGCGGATGTTCTGCGACATGTAGCGGCGGGCGCGCTCGACGGTAATGCCGCGCTCGGGGGCTGTCGCGGCGGCGATCTGGTCGATGTGCGCCAGACCGAACTGCGCCGAGGCTTGGAAGATCGCGGCCAGGCCGAGATCGGCCACCGGCCGCCGCACCGCCCACACGGCATAAACCATGGGCAGGCGGGTCAAGGCGGCCCATTCCGCGCCCAGGTCGTAGGTCCACAGCCGGCTGTCTTCGGTGCGGGCGTGCTCGGCTTCGAAGCGCAGAGCAGGATCGCCGATGACCAGCGCCGCGTCGGCAATATCGAGCATTTCGTGGACGCGCGGCGGATAGGGGCGGATCTTCACCGAGCGATGATACTTCCGCGCGAGAACAATCTGCACCAGGGCGACGGAGCTGCGGGAGCTGGTGTCGGCGGCGATGCTCTCCAGCTCTTCAATCGGCTTGTGGGCCACGAGCAAAATGCTTCCCACCGGGCCCCGGGAACTGATGGAGCAGCCGGGAATCACAACCAGCTCATTCTGGGCCGCGAGCTCAATCGAGGGCGCGAGGCCCACGTCGGCCTGGCCCGAGCGCATCAGGTCGGCGCAGTCGGCGGGCAGCCGAAAGCTCAAATCCACCAAATCCTTTTGTTGGCCGTGCAGGAAACCCCACACCAGCGGCACCGTATTCAGATAACTGACGGCGCATACGCGCGGCTTGGATGGCATAAGCTCCGAGTTATATCACACTTGATTGTAGCAGATCGTTGATTGTAGACCGCTGGGGCGTTGGCCACGCGGCTAGAGTGGGCCTCGGTTTTCCCACGGTCCTCGATCCAACGATCGGCTGCGCCGGGCGAAGTCCGGCGAAGCCCACTTGCCTTTCGCCGCCCTTCGCTGCTAGAGTCGGAAGTCGGGCTGCTCGATGGCAAACCAGGCGGGCAGCCAGGAAGCGTTGCTTCACTGGCTGGCGCTGCATCTGGTCCCTGGCCTTGGGACCGGCAATGCAGTCAAGCTGATTCGGAAGCTGGGAACCCCACAGGCCATTTTCCACGCATCGGTATCGGAGCTGGAAAGCTGCGGACTGCGCGCGGCTGTGGCGCAGAACATCGTATCCGGGGTTTCCTTTGAAGAGGCGGCGGCGGAAGCGGAAAGAGTGAGGGCCGCCGGGGTCGAGGTTTTGACGTTTCACGACCCGCGCTATCCGGAGCCCCTGAAGGAAATTTACGATCCGCCGATCTTGGTATACGCTCGCGGGCGGACTGATCTGCTCGGGTCGTTCCAGATCGCGGTGGTCGGCTCGCGCCGGCCTTCGCCTTACGGAACGGCGGTGGCGGAAAGGCTGAGCGGGGAGCTGGCGGCGGCCGGGCTGGTGATTGTAAGCGGCATGGCCCGGGGCATCGACACCGCGGCCCACCGTGGCGCCTTGCGGGCCGGCGGCGACACTATCGCCGTGTTGGGGTGCGGCGTGGATGTGGTCTATCCTTCCGAGAATCGGAAGCTGGCGGCGGAGATTGCGGCCCGGGGATTAATCCTGTCGGAGTTTCCCATGGGAGCGGTGGCCTTTCCGCAAAACTTTCCGATCCGGAACCGGATCATCAGCGGGATGAGCTCGGGTGTGATGGTCGTCGAGGGGGCGCAATATAGCGGCTCGCTGATCACGGCACGGCTGGCCCTCGATCAGGGACGAGAGGTGTTCGCGGTGCCGGGCAACATCGTCTCCAAGCTGAGCTGGGGGCCGAACCTGTTGATCAAGCAAGGGGCCACGCTGGTGCAGGAGTGGAAAGACGTGGTGGAGGCGCTGCCGACTCCGGTCCGACGAATGATCTTTGAAGCGCAGCAGGAAAAGTTGCAAGAACAAACACTTTCTTCTGTTGGAGTTAACGGCGGGGCTGAACCCTCCGGCGCTGTTCGAGCATCCTTGTTTGGTGGCGAGACCGCCAAAGACGCCAGCCCACTAGCGCCGCTGGGACGGCGGTTGTTGCAAATGTTGCAGATCGACGCGTCCACCCACATCGACGCGCTGATCCAGCAACTGGAACAAGAGCATTCCCCTTCGGAGATCATCGCCGCCTTGTGCGAGCTGGAGCTGGCGGGGTCGGTCCGGCAGTTGCCGGGAAGGAACTTCTTGAGAGTGTGGTAGAAGAGAGAAGCTGTCAGCTCTCAGCCATCAGCCGTCAGCAATCCCGCGGTCTGGGCGGATGGCTGATAACTGACTGCTGAAAGCTGATTGCTGAATTATGGCGAAGTCATCCACAACACAATCTTTGGTGATCGTTGAGTCGCCGGCAAAAGCGAAGACGATCAACAAGTACCTGGGAAAGAACTACTCGGTTATGTTCTCACTGGGCCACGTCAAGGATTTGCCCAAGAAGGACGTGGCCGTAGATGTGGAAAACAACTTCGAGCCCACCTACGAAGTGATCGAGGGCAAGAGGAAGCTGATGCAGGAGCTGAAGCAGGCGGCGAGCCACGTCGACGCCGTGTATCTCGCGGCCGACCCGGACCGCGAGGGCGAAGCCATCTGCTATCACTTGGCCGAAGAGCTCACCGACAAGAAGAAGAAAGGCGGCTCACCGAAGATCTACCGGGTGATGTTCAACGAGATTACGGCGCCCGCGATCCGCCGCGCCTTCGAAAAGCCCGGGTCCATCGACCTGCGGCTGGTGGACGCGCAACAAGCGCGGCGCGTGCTCGACCGTCTGGTGGGCTATAAGGTGTCCCCGCTGCTGTGGGACAAGGTGCGGCGCGGCCTTTCGGCCGGGCGCGTGCAGACCGTGGCCCTGCGGCTGGTCGTGGAGCGCGAGCGCGAGATCCGCGCCTTTGTCAAGAAGGAATACTGGACGATCGACGCGCACCTGGGAGCGAAGAAGCCGCCGGCCTTCGACGCGCGCCTGATTCGCCGCAACGATGAGGCGCTCGAGATCCCCGATCAGCAAACGGCCGACGCCATCGTGGCGTCGCTCGACGGCGCCGAGTACGTCGTCCAGTCGGTCGCCACCAAAGAGAAGCGGCGGCACCCGGTGGCGCCGTTCATCACCTCCACCCTGCAGCAGGAGTCGTCGCGCAAGCTGCGGTTCAGCGTGAAGCGGACCATGATGCTGGCGCAGCGGCTCTATGAGGGCGTGGAACTGGGCGCGGAAGGCAGCGTCGGGCTGATCACCTACATGCGCACCGATTCGACCCGCATCTCCGAGGAGGCGCTGGGCGAAGCCCGCGGCCTGATCGGGGAGCGCTTCGGGGCCGGCTATCTGCCCGAGAAGCCCAACATTTACAAAACCAAGAAGGCCGCGCAGGACGCACACGAAGCCATCCGGCCCTCCTCGGCGGCGCGGACGCCCGAGGCAGTCGCGGCCTACCTGAGCGAGGACGAGCTGAAGGTCTACCGGTTGATCTGGATGAGATTCGTGGCCTCCCAGATGAACCCGGCCGTCTTCGATCAGACCACGATCGACGTGGCCAGCACGGCCCAGGGCGGCGTGCGCTATGTGTTCCGCGCCACCGGCTCGGTGCTGAAGTTCGACGGCTTCCTGGCGGTCTACGAAGAAGGCAAAGACCAGAAAGACGAAGAAGACGAGGAGATCAAGCACAAGCTGCCCGCCGTTACGGAGGGCGAGGCCTTGAAGTTCAAGGGCTTGACGCCGGAGCAGCACTTCACCGAGCCGCCGCCGCGTTACAACGAAGCGACGCTGGTCAAGGAGCTCGAGTTCCGCGGTGTGGGGCGGCCGTCTACCTACGCGACGATCCTCTCCACCATCCAGGACCGCGAGTATGTCACCAAAGCGGGCGGTCGCTTCACGCCCACCGAGCTGGGCATGGTCGTCACCGACCTGTTAGTCGAGAACTTCGACGACATCTTCGACGTCGCCTACACGGCCCGCATGGAAGAGGAGCTGGACGAGATCGAAGAGGGCAAGATCAACTGGCGGGCGGCGCTGGCCGAGTTTTACGGGAAGTTCTCCAAGGACCTGGAGCGGGCCGAAAAGAACATGACCGACGTGAAGCGGCTGGAGAAGCCCACGGATCTGGTCTGCGACAAGTGCGGCAAGCCGATGGTCATCCGCTGGGGCCGCCATGGCAGCTTCATCGCTTGCAGCGGTTATCCGGAGTGCTCGAACACGCGGGAGCTGACGGTCGATCTGCCGGACGTCGACAAGCAAAACCTCTCGGAGCTTGAAGGCGAAGCCGAGTATTGCCAGAACTGCGGCCGCCCGATGGCGCTCAAGAAGGGCCGCTTCGGCCAGTTCTACGCCTGCACCGGCTATCCCGATTGCAAGACCACCAAGCCCGTCGGCGGGGCGCAGAAGAAGCCCGACGTGCCGCTCGAAGAAAAATGCCCGCAGTGCAGCAACCACCTGGTGATCAAGACCGGCCGCTTCGGCGAGTTCACCGCGTGCAGCAATTACCCGAAGTGCAAATACGTCAAGCAGAAGACGATCGGCATGGCCTGCCCGCGCCCCGGCTGCACCGGCGAAATCGCCGAGCGCCGCTCCCGCCGCGGCAAAACCTTCTATGGCTGCACGCGCTACCCCGACTGCGACTTCACCGCTTGGAACCGTCCGGTTTCCACCAAGTGCCCCGAGTGCGGCAACCCTTACCTCGAAGAGAAATACCTCAAAGCCGGCGCAGTGCTCCAGTGCCCCAACCCCGAGTGCAAGCACAAGGAGACCGTGCAGAAGGCGTCGTAGAGCGCGATCCCCGAAATCGGCGGTCATAAATTCGATCCGACGACCTTACTCTACGGCGTGAGTTAATAAGCCGTAGTCTCGACCTGTAATGCCGGCGGAGAGGCCGGGGCCAGCGGGCCACAAAGATCCTTGATCGTAGCGAACGCCTTTTGGTACGCTTAAGAGTACGAGGTTTGCCGATGACCCCCACGATGCCCATAATCGAAGCTCGAAAGAAGCTAACAAGCCTCCCCGAGCGGTTCCAGCGGGAGCCGGAACCCGGAGTCGTGGCGGTGACCCGGCGCGGGAAGCCAGTCTTGGCGGTCATGCCCTGGGATCTCTATGAATCCATTGTGGAGACGGTCGAGATCCTGGGCGACGAAAAAATGATGGTGGCGTTACGCCAGGGGATTCAGGAAGCGGCTGCCGGGAAGGGTATCCCTTGGGAGAAGGCCAAGAGGAAACTCGGGCTTTGACCTATCGCATCGTCGTTCAGCCGGCAGCGCTGAAAATGCTGCAAGGCATAACGGATCGCCGCGTTCAAGAGATAATCCGGGATCGCATCGACGGGCTGGCCCTGGAGCCCGAGAAGCAGGGCAAGCCGTTACGGTGGGAACTGGCCGGCTATCGGAGCGTGCGAGCCGCGGGGCAGCGCTACCGAATCATTTACCGAGTGGAGCAAAACAGAGTTCTCGTCGTCGTCGTAGCGGTGGGGATCCGCAAGGAAGCAAGCAAGAGGGACATCTACGCTCTCGCCAAGAAGCTTCTCCGCTTGGGCCTGGCTGAGCCTCCGCGTTAGCGTTAGCGCCCGATCTTCGCGGGCGAAACCTTGCCCTCTTCGATCCGCAGAAACTGGTTGACTTCCAGATTGTTGAAGCTCTGGCGCTCGCCGCTGGGCCATTGAATCTCCAGCGAGTCGACCTTTTTGTCCTGGCCGAGGCCGAAGGTCAGGGGCAGCTCGCTTTGAGAGCAATAGCTCGAGCCGCTGTGGACGGTCTGCCATTGCGCGCCGGAAGCGGAGCGCAGGCGGACAATGGCGCCGATCCCGTCCCGGTTCGATTTGGTTCCCACCGTCTTGATCCGCAGCCAGTGGTTGGCGTTGCCGCCGTCGTTGCGGTAAAGATACGCCGGGCCGCCGTTGGTCGAGATCAGGATGTCCAGGTCGCCGTCGAGGTCGTAATCGGCATAGGCGGCGCCGCGGGCCACGATTGGGCGGCCGAGCGCGGAGCCGACCTTGTCGGTTGCCGGCTCGAACTTCTTGCCGCCTAAATTGCGGAACAGCAGCGGCGGCTCCTGGTATTGCACCTTGGGCTGGACGCGGTTGATTTCATCCTCGATGTGCCCGTTGGCGGCGAATATGTCGGGCAGGCCATCGAGATCGTAGTCGAAAAAGAACACGCCGAAGGTGAGGGTGAGCAGGCTGGCGCGGCCGATGGCGGTCGAAGGCGCCTCGTCCACGAACAGCCCGTTGCCCTCGTTGTGATAGAGGGCGAGCATCTGGTTCGAGAAATTGCCGACCAGCAGGTGCGGGCGGCCGGAGCGGTCGTAGTCGGCGGCGTCGACGCCCATGGCGCCGCGGGCCACGCCGTCCTCGCCGAACGCCACGCCGGCCGCCACGCCGACTTCGGTGAACGTCCCGTTGCGGTTGTTGCGGTAGAGCTTGTTGGGCTGGGTGTCGTTGGCGACGAAGAGGTCGGGCCAGCCGTCGCCGTCGAAGTCGAGCACGGTCACGCCGAGGGACTTGCTGGTGGGATCGGCGATGCCCGCTTTTTGGGAGGCGTCTTCAAACTTGCCGTCGCCAAGGTTGTGGTAGAGCTTGGACGGCAATCCCTTGTACGACTCGGGCGTGCAGTAGGACTTCGTCTGGCCGTCGAGCGAGCACCACAGGTCGGCCTGGGGCGACCACTTCACGTAATTGGCGACGAACAGGTCGAGCTTGCCGTCGCGGTCGTAATCGAGCCACGCGGCGCTCGTGCCGAAGCCGGCGTTGGCGATGCCGGCGGCGCGCGTGACATCGCGGAATGTTCCGTTGCGCTCGTTGTGGAAGAGGTGATCGCCGTCGAGAGCGGTGATGTAGAGGTCCTGATAGCCGTCGTTGTCGTAATCGCCGACGGCCGCGCCCATGGCGTGCATCTCGACGGCCAGGCCGGCGGCGGCGGTCCCGTCGGTGAACGTGCCGTCCTTGTTATTGCGGTAGAGCGCGGGGAGGGAACGGCGCGCGCCGGCGGCCCAGCTCTTGCCATTCAGCAGCAGGATGTCGGGCCAGTTGTCGTTGTTGTAGTCGAGGAAGGCGCAGCCGGAGCCGAGGGTTTCGGGGAGGTATTTCTTGCCCGAGCGGCCGGTGTTGTGGCGGAAGCGGAGGCCGGCGGGGATGGTGACGTCGGTGAACTGCACAGCGGCGCTGACGAAACAGACGCCCAGAAAAAAGAAACCGCAGATGAACGCAGATGAACGCAGATTAAAGCCAAGGCCGGTATCTGCGTTTATCTGCGGGGGCGCCCCCTGGGCCCTGCGGTTCCATTTCATTTTCATTGCGGCTCGGATTCGTGGTCGTGAATGGGCTGGCGCTCGTTGTTCTCCTCGGGGCTCGACATGCGGGGACGTTGGGTGATGGCTTGGGACGCTTCGTCGGCCTTGAAGCGGCGGAAGAGCTTCTCTTCGCGGGCCGCGTCGTCGAGCTGGCCCAGACCCCGGTGGCAGAGCATCTTGGTGTAGTGCATGGCCAGGTCTTCGGGGTCGACGGCGCAGACGCGCTCGAGGACGTCCAGGGCCGCGCGGTAGTCTCTCTTTAAGAACAAGATTCGCGCGATTTGGTTCAGGACGACGCGGTCGCGTGGATACTGACCCTCGGCGGTCCGCAGCGAGCGAAGAGCCGCGTCGTAGTCGCCGTCGGCCTTGGCCACGAGCGCCTGGAAGTAGTAGATGCGGCCGAGACGGGGATTCAGGGCCAGGGCCTTTTCGAGATACGGCTTGGCGGCGTCGGTCTCGCCCTCCTGGATATAGGCCCGCGCGACGTTGAGCCAGCCGTCGGCATAGCCGGGCTCCGCTTCGGTCACCTTGCGGAAGGCATATTCGGCGCCCTTCAGATCGCCCTGCAACAGCAGCCCGATGCCCCAATCGTTCCAGCGCTCGCGGTCTTCGCGGCGGACGATGGGCTGCCACTCGGGCCCCGAGGGCGCCCCGCCCGATCCCACGTGCAGCACCGTGCGGGCTTCGGCCAGGGTCACGATGGGCAAATCGGGGATCCGGCCTTTGACCTTGCCGGAGACATTGGCCGGGATGCCGGCGGGCTCAAACAGGAAACGGCGGTCGTCGAACGCTGGGGAGACCGCGCCCGGCTCCGGGACGCCGGCGTAGGCAAACTGCGTGTAATAGTGCGAGAACTTGCGGTAGTTCAGCCGGGCGGTAAGCTTGATGGCGCCCTTAGCGCCGGGCGGGAGGCGCAGGCGGTAGTGGACGACATCGGCGGCGCCTGGCGGTATTAAGTGGACATACAGGACGCTGCGAGTCTGCCAGGCATTGCGCTTGTTGATCATGTTTCCGTGCTCGTCGAGCTGGTAGGAGCGATAGAAGTGCGCGCCGGGATCGACCGGACCTCGCCCCTTGTCCTCGACCGCGCCGCTCCAGAACACGACGCGGCCGCTCTCGTCCTCCCCCTTCAGCTCGAGCCAGACGTCGAAAGCATCCACCGTGCCGCCGGGGAAGAAGTGGCCGATCTTGCGCGTGCGCACGACCACGTCCACCCGGACCGTCTCGCCGGCATGGATGGCCGGGGCCGCGCGATCGATTGGGGCGGCGAGGCGCCCAACCTCGCGGAGCACGACCGGCGCGCCGGCGGTCTCGGCCTCTTCCCCCACGGCAAACGTGGAGGCGGCCACCGGAGCTTCTCCGGACCGCCGCTGCATCTCGGGCGCGCCGGGGCGTCCGCCAGCCCCTGCTTCTACGGGCGAGGCAGCGAAAATGTCAACCGAGAGGATGCCGTCCTTCAGAAACTCCTCGGTGGCCCGTAACTGCTCGGCGTCCTGATTCACGTACGGCACGGCGGTGTTGGCGGCGGGGAAACGGTGGGAGTGGACGAATCCGCCGTGGTTGCCGGCGTCGCTCGAACGGACCAGCGGCATGTGGCAGTCGGTGCAAGTGGACGATTTGGCCGGATAGTAGAACGACCGCGCGCCCTGGCCGGAGACGCCGCTGGCCTGCCAGTTGTCGTACTCGTTGAAACCGCGGAACCAGCGGTATTGGTTCACCGGAATGTCGAGATGCACCTTGTGGCAGGAAGCGCAGAACTCCGAGGCGTCCAGCCGCATGAAAGGCTTGAGGAAGGCCCGGCGGTGGGGCTCGGGCGCGGTGTTGGTCAGGTAGTAATGGACGCCGCGGACCAGCGGGTTCGTGCTGGTGGTCAGCTCGTGCAGCGGCGGGTATTCCATGGTGAACGTGTTGTTGCCGGTGGTGTCGCGGACGCGGGTGATCGAATGGCAGGACATGCAGCCCAGGCCCGCCTGCGCCTGCGGGGTGTCGATCTGCTCGCGGATGGGGCGGTCGAAGCGGCCGTTGAAGAAGACGGCGTGATCGTGGCAGCCGGCGCACCACTTGGAGGGCTTCGTGCCCACTACGTCCTGCATGTACTCAATCGACTTCCGGTAGAACTGGTTGTTGAACGAGGCGAAGTGGTGCATGGAGCTCGACCACTGGTCGTAGATGTCCTTGTGGCACCGGGCGCAGGCCTGGGAGTCCATGAAGAAGTCGGAAGGGATCAGGTTGCCGGTATTGGTGACGGCGCCGGAAGGGAAGAGGGGACTCGCGGGGCCTCCGCCTTCCTGGTCCATGCTGGTGGCGACGACCTTGGGGTTCACAATGCGCCAGCTTGGTTCGGGGAAGAAGCGGTCCCGGAGGCGGCCGGCGGCCGGCAAGGCAAGAGCGATCGCGGCCGCGGCCACAAAGGCGTGCCACGGGCGCCGGTCAGCACCCGAGCGCCAGCGCAGACCGATGGCCAATGCCGCCGCGATCGAGGAGGCGATGTGCAGAACGAGCAGCCAGCGGTACGGGGTCTTGGCGCCCACCACCGCCAGCGCTAGGCCGGTCGCGCCGGCGAGAGCTACCGTGGCTACGAGACCCCGCTGCCACAAAACGACCGCCAGGAGCAGAATCGCGCCGAGGCCGATGTGGACGGCCACGTTGGCCACATAGAAGAGGTTCGGGGCCGGGAAAGCGTTCAGGTAACCGGAGTTGACCAGCAGCACCAGGAACCCTATCGCGAGGGCGGCGGCAGTTTTGCGTTTCATTTCCATGCCGCTAAAGGCCGGATCAGACGCAGCGCCGGCCGCGTGTTGTAAACTCGCCGGTAATCGTTGTTAAGGGCGTCGTCCGGGTAATGCTCGCCGGGACCATACGGATACCCGCGCATGGCGTGGAACGGCAACGGCTCGACCGAGCCGCCAAACGCCGTGTTGGCGTCGGCATCTTTGGCCCAGCCGTCCACATAAAGCAGAAAGTCGCGCGTCCAGCCGGTCTCGAGCGGTGGAAGCGCACCGGCGGCGAACCGCAGCCGCAGCTCGTCGCCAGAGCTCATAATAACGAATCGGTCGTCAATGGAATCGAGCAGCTCCCGCACGCCACCGTAACGGGTGTAGAGGCCCGGGGTCGGGTTCCACATCGAGACCGGGCGAACCACGGAGTAATCGAACGACTCGGGCCGGCGGCGCTCGGGGTCCACCTGGATGGCCGAGAAGCCTCGGAAGTGCAAGTCGGCCGCGCTGGGCGTGAGCGGTGTCACGTGCACCGCCGGCGACCCGGCATCCTCGCCGAGGAAGATATCATCCCAGTAGACGCACATATTTGTGACGATGCGCACGGCGCGCGAGGAAGAGAGGAACTTGCCGGTCAAGTCGACGGCGATGGTTTTCGGCTTGCCGGCCGGCATTCCCATGTCATCGATCACGGTGACCCAGCGGCCGGAGGCGTCCCTGACCTGGAGATAGGGCGCCACCAACTTGGTCCCCGTGCTCTGCGAGGCGGCCACGAAGGTGCTGCCGTCGGCCCAGTCGACCCAGCCGTGGAGGTAGAGGACGCCGTCGCGCGCGCGCGGCGGGAACTCCAAAGTGAGCGAATGCAGCTCGGCCCGGCCGTTCATGTCGCGCCGGAACCGCTCTTCTTCGCGCCGGGCGGGATATACCCGGCGCTGGACGCCGAACAGGCGAAACTCCGGAAACGGAGGCGACTTGAATTTTTCGTTGGTGAAAATCTCGACCGGGGTGGGGTGATCTACGGCGATCAGCTTGATCTGATCGAGATAGGAAACCTCGCGCAGCTCTTCGGTGATGTGGATCTCGTAAGCGCCGTTGCGGGGCGCGAGCGAGCGGCCGGGGATCTGGACGTATTCATCGTGATCGAGCGGGAAAAACTCGCCTTCGCCCAGCCCGGCGCCCAAGGGCGCGACCCCCAGGACGTCGGAAATGAATTCGAACCGGCGGCCGTTCCAGGTGAAGATCATGGGGCAGGAGCCGGAGAGCCGCTGGGCCTCTTTGTAGTTGTAGTTGGCGGCTGCCGCCTGGTGCGGCTCGTTCTGGACCAGGCCGTTCGGCCAGGTGATGCGCACCGCGTCGGCCTGGGTGTAACCAGCCAGGCCGAAGACGAGGGGCGCGCCCTGGTAGAGCTTCTTCTCGTAGAGCGAGCCGGCTTTCACTTCGACCCGGGCGCCGGCGGCCAGCTTCAGGTTCTTTATGCCGGCCAGGGCGACCTTGAGCCAGCCGTTCTTGGTGGGGGTGGCGTTCTTCAGCAGATGGACCGAGCCGTCGGCTCCCACGAAAGCGACGTCGGTCAGGCCGTCGTTGTTGAAGTCGGCGGCAGTGGCGGCGAGCCAGGAGGTGGGTGCGCCGCGCACTTTGCCGGGCGCATAAGTAAAGCCGCTCCGGTGGAACTGCATCTGCGCGCCGGCCAGCAGATCCACCTGGCCGCGGTTCTGGAAATCGGCGAAGAGGGCGGGGGAACCGCTCCCTAATGGTCGCGGCTCGGATAGATTCCCACCGCGATTTTCTAAGAAGGCCGTGCCGGAGGCGAGGTCGAGGAAACCGTCCTGGTTGAGGTCAGCGACTTCGAGGGGGGAGGCGAGCGAAAAGGGCAGAGGCGTCGCTTCGTAGTGCCCCACCTTGCGGTCGCGATAGAGCACGGCGGGGCGGTCGCGATAGGCGACTACGACGTCGAACGTATTGGTCTGATCGCCCAGCTCGAAGACTGCGGCATCGAGCGCCTGGCCGGCGACGAAGGGGAACGACGGCGTCACGTCGGTCCAGGAGCCGTCGCCGTTGTTGCGCAACAGGATCTGGGTCTCGCCGAGCAACATCAGGTCGAGGTCGTAGTCGTGGTCGTAGTCGACCCAGACGGCCTTATGGAAGACGCCGGAGCGCAAAGGCTTCTCGGTCTTGGTGAAGACGCCTTTGCGGTTGGCCCAAAGCTGCACGCCGCCGCTTGACAGCACGCACAGGTCGGGGAAGCCGTCGTTGTTGAAGTCGCCGATCTCCACTTGGCCAGCCGCGCCGGCGATCGGCGTTGCGGTGAAGCCTTTGCCGGTGTTGCGGTAGAGAACGACCCGATCCGCCGACCAGGCCAGGATGTCGAGCTGGCCGTCGGCATCGGCGTCCAGAGCGGCGATCCCGGCGGCTTGCGCGCCGACGCTTCCCAGCCGCTGCTCCTCAAAGACCACTTCGACCGGCGCGGCGCCCTCACCCCTGGCCGAAGCGCGGAGATCATCGAGGATCTCCGAGTAGTAGCACCAGTCCATGTCCTCCGAGGTTCCCAGGTCCGACTGCCGCTTCTTGATCTCCTGAAAGATCGCCAGCTCGCGCTGCGCCTTCTCGGTGTTCTTGCTCACCCGGTAAGCGTTGAAGAGCTGGAAATGGGGCGCGGCCAGGGTCGGGTCGAGGCGGGCGGCCGTTTCGAACTCACCGAGGGCCTTCTCGTTCTGGCCCTGGAGCTTGTAGAGCGTCCCCAGGTTGTAATGGGTGACCGGCTCGTCGGGGGCGCGCTTGGCCATCTCGGTGAATTCTTTCAAGGAGCGCGGGAAGTCGCCCTCACGTTTGAACACCACTCCGAGGCTGAAATAAGGGTGCGGGAGCGTCGGGTTGAGGCTGCGGGCTTTTTCGAGCTCGGCGACGCCGCCCGCGGTCTGACCGGCTCGCAGCAGCGCCAGGCCATAGTTGAGGTGCTCCCGAGCGGAGTTCGGGTTGAGGGCCAGGGCTTGCCGAAACTCCTCCGCCGCCTCCTTGGGCGTCGCCGGATTCTCGTAGAACGCCTTGCCCAGGTTGATGTGGCGGGCGAGGATCTCCTGGCGGGTGTCGGCGGGGTGAAGAACGGCGAGCACCACAGCCGACAACACGACCGGGGCCAGAATAGCGGCGGCGCACCTCATGAGATTCTCTCTATTGTGGATGAAGGAAGGGGAACAGGCAAGAACACCGGTTGCACGGGACGCCATCCTCGCGGATCTTCGGTACCATAGGATCGGCGTATGCGGTTGAAGAAGGTTAGAAGACTTGCTGCCGACGACCTGCGTTCCGAGTACAAAAGGTCCGATTTTGGCGCGTTGGTCCGCGGGAAATACATCGAGCGACTGCAACAGAGCTCGAACGTTGTTGTCCTTGGCCCAAGAGTCGCGGACCTCTTTCCGAACTCGGCATCGGTGAACTCTGCTTTGCTGTCGCTGGCAGAGGTTGCCAAGCGATCGGCACGCCTAATCGCACGCCCAGTACGGCCGCGCGGCCGCCGGTCACGCGCCGGCTAGCGCGGCTGTCAGGCGGTGTCACGTATCGCCAGAAAGGGCCCCACCGGCGATACGGGCATCCTGATGGGCGCCGGGTCACTGTCGCCCCCCACGCCGATGGCGCCCCGTTTTCCATCAAAACGCTCCAGAAGATCATAGAGTAGAATGTAAGAATTGTTCAGCAGGAGGCCTTGAGGGTGTCGATGAAGCGTTTGTTCCCCATTATTCTGGCGTTCTTGTGCGTTCCGTTGGTTTCGGGCGCCCGCGAGGAGGGCCTTAGCGAAGATCTGTTTCGGGCAATCCGCAAGAACGATCTGGCAGCGGTGAAAGTTCTCCTGCGGAAAGGGGTCGACGTCAACGCCAAGGACTCGGATGGGGCGACGCCGCTGATGTACGCAGCCCTTTACGCGGCGCCGGAGTGCATGAAGCTGCTGCTTGAGAAGGGCGCTGACCCGAACGCGAAAAGCGCGGCCGGCGTCGCGGCGCTGATGTGGGGGATCGGCGATATCCGCAAGGTCCGGCTGCTGCTCGCGAAGGGCGCCGACGTGAATGCCAGGTCGAAAGCCGGAAAGACACCGCTGCTGCTGGCCGCCAGTTACGACGGCGCCTTTGATACCGTCAAGCTTCTGGTCGAGAAGGGCGCCGACGCCACAGCGAAAGACGAAGCAGGAGCCGGCGCCGTCATTCTGGCGGCCGAGAGCGGGGACGTCGCTACTTTGAGGCTCCTGATCGAGAAAGGCGCCGACGTCAACGCAAGAGCGGGGCCGCACTTCAACGAGGTCCAGTTCGGAACGCTTACGCCCGCTCGGGAGCAGTTGGCCGAGGAGCGGCGCCAGTTGAATCTGGGTTTGACTCCTCTGATGATGGCCGCGGACCAGGGCAATCGCGAGGCGGTGAAGCTGCTTCTCGAGAAGGGGGCGGATGTCAACGCTGCGACCGGCGGGGGCTTCACGGCGCTGCACGCGGCGGCGCTGCGGGATGATCCGGAGATGGTTCGCGCCCTCATCGAAAAGGGCGCGGAGGTTAACCGGCAAGATTTCCAGGGCCACACGCCCCTGATCACCGCGGCCGCTGCCGACGGTCTTAGCGTGGAGGTGATCCGGGCGTTGCTCGGCAAAGGCGCGGACGTGAACGTAAAGAGCAAAGACGGCCACACGGCCCTCCAGCGGGCCAAGACCAAGGGAGAGACCGAGATCGTGAAGCTGCTCCGGCAAGCCGGCGCTACCGAGTGATCGAAAGGGAGGAGAGCATGCGTTTCTGTTTTGCTTTTGCCGCACTGGCGCTGGCTTCGAGCGCCGCGGCCGCGGAGCGGATGGAAGCGGCCCAGGTCCAGCAGGCAGTGGAAAAGAGTCTCAAGCTGCTCCAGGCCAGCGGGCCGCAGTTCTTCGACAAATCGGGCTGCATTTCCTGCCATAATAACTCGCTGCCGGCCATGGCGGTGTCGCTTGCCCGCGAGAGAGGCCTCGCGGTCGACGAGCGAATCGCACAGCAACAGTTGAAGGTGACGGCGTCTGTCTTCGGCCCGCATCGGGAGAACCTGCTCCAGGCCATCAACACAGTGCCGGATTCGCCGGAGGTCTCGAGTTATGCGCTGCTGGGAATGGCGGCTGAGAAATATCCCGCCGACCGGCTAACGGACGCCATGGTGCACGATTTGGCGCAAAAGCAGAAAGCCGACGGAAGCTGGCACACCAACGACACCCGCCCGCCGCTTGGCTACAGCGACATCACGGTGACGGCGCTGTGCCTGCGGTCGCTGCAGCTCTATCCGCTCGAAGGCCGTAAGCAAGAGTTCCAGCGGCGGATCGAGCGGGCGCGGGCGTGGCTGTTGGCGGCCGCTGCAAACGTCACGGAAGAAAGAGCGTTCCAGCTTCTGGGGCTGGGCTGGTCGAAGGCGGCCCCGGCGGCCGTTCAGAAGGCGGCCAGCCAGCTTCTGGCGGAGCAGCGGCCGGACAGTGGATGGGCGGGGCTGCCGGCCCTCGAAAGCGACGCTTATGCCACCGGACAGGCGCTGGTGGCCCTGCATGACGGCGCCGGGCTCGCCACCACCGACCCCGCTTATCAGCGCGGCGCCCGGTTCCTGCTACAGACTCAGCTCCCCGATGGTTCCTGGCACGTGAAAACCCGCGCCATGGGCTTCCAGCCCTATTTCGAAAGCGGATTCCCTCACGGACATGACCAGTGGATCTCGGCGGCCGGGACGAGCTGGGCCGCCATGGCTTTGACGCTGACGGTGGAGCCGAGGCGGGTGGCGGCGCGGTAGGGCCGTATCCGAGCGCCCTTACCGGCCGCCATGTTTGCGATCGTGGATCGTGGATCGTGGGCCGGTGCCGCCTGAGCGCACGCTCGTGGTCGGCGACAGCGGCGTCGAAGTGCCGCTTTCGTGATGGAAGAGCTGGAGTGGCCGCGAAACTGACGGAGCAGCCCCACACCCGGAACGCCGTCCCACCTGTGATAAGCTGGCGGTGTCCTGGCCTATGCATATTTCCGAGCTTGAGACGCCGGCTCTGCTGATCGATCTGGACCGCATGGAGCGCAACCTGTGCCGCGTGGCCCAGTACGCCAAGGAGCACGAGCTGCGTTTGCGTCCTCACACCAAGACTCACAAGACCCCCGCGATCGGCAAGAAGCAGATCGAGCTGGGGGCAGTCGGCCTGACCGTGGCCAAAGTTGGGGAAGCCGAGGTTATGCTCGCGAGCGGCAGCCCCGACCTGTTGGTGGCCTATCCGGTCATCGGCCAAGGCAAGCTGCGCCGGCTGATGGAAGTGGCCCGGAAGACCAAGGTCACCGTGGCGCTCGACAGCATCCAGGCGGCGCGCCAGCTCTCGGATGCCGCCCGCGCGGCGCGGGTGTCGATCGACGTGCTGGTCGAAGCCGACGTGGGGATGCACCGTTGCGGCGTAGCGATCGGCGAGGAACTGCTGACGCTCGCCCGAGGCGTGGCCCGCCTGCCGCGCTTGAGCCTGGAAGGCGTGGCGTTCTACCCCGGTCACATCCGCGCGGCGTCGGAGGAAAACCAGCGGCTGCTCGACCAGCTCACCGCCGATGTGCAGCAGATCGTCGAGGATTTCCACAAGGCCGACTTGCCGCTCAAGATCCTTAGCGCCGGCTCGACGCCCCTGCTGTTTCAGTCGCACGAGTTTCCCGGCATCAACGAGATCCGCCCGGGCACATATGTGTTCAACGACATCAATTGCGTGCGCAGCGGGGTCGCCACCTGGGACGACTGCGCCGTCACCATCATGACCTCGGTGGTCTCGAACGCGCGACCGGGCTACATCATCATCGACGGCGGCTCGAAGACTTTCTCCTCCGACCGCCTGGCCGGCTCGAACGAACTGACCTTCGGCCACACCATTGAAGCGCCGGAAGCGGTATTCTTCAACATGAACGAGGAGCACGGTTACCTGGACACACGCAAGTGCGAGCGGGACTTTCAGATCGGCGACCGGTTGCGCCTGGTGCCCAACCATGTCTGCGTGGCCATGAACTTGCACGAACAGGTCTACGGGATTCGCGGGGAAGAAGTCGAGCAGGTGTGGCGCGTGGAAGGCCGCGGCAAGCTGCAGTAGGGAAGCCAGGAGTCAGAAGACAGAAGTCGGAACAAAATCGCCAGGAGCACGGAGCGCATTCTGGCTTCTGACTTCTGTTGCCCGACCAGGAGCCAGGAGAAAATCGGATGCTTGAAAGAATCGTTGCGCCTGGGGCGGCCACTCCCCGGGGCCCGTATTCCCATGCGGTGCGGGCGGGTGACTTCATTTATGTTTCCGGCCAGGGGCCTCTCGATCCGGCCACCAATTCCTTCCAGCTCGGCGACGTGGCCAGCGAAACGCGCCTCACGCTGGAGAACGTCCGCCGGATTCTGCGCGCCTGCGGCGCCGATATGGAGGACGTCGTCAAGTGCTCGGTGTTCCTGACCGACATCAAGGATTTCGCCGCCATGAACCCGGTCTACGCCGAGTTTTTCGGCAACATCCGGCCGGCGCGGACCACCGTCCAGGCCGTGCTGCCCGGCCGCGATACCAAAGTCGAGATTGACTGCGTGGCTTACAAACCCCCAAAATAGGCCCGTTTCGCGCCGGGAGGTGGCGGTGTTCCGAGGGATCTTCGCTGTTCTGGCCGGATACTTCGGGACGGCGGTCGCTCGGTGAGCACCGTCCAGGCGTTTGTCGAAAAGCACCCGGAAGGCCCCTCCGTCCGAGGATTTCTGCACCAGCCCGCCGTTGCCTCCGGCCATGCGGTGGTCCTCAGCCATGGCGCCGGGTCGAACAGCCGGGCGCCGCTGCTGGTTGCGGTTTCGGAGGCGCTCACCGAGGCGGGATTTGCCGTGCTGCGCTGCGACCTGCCCTTTCGGCAGGCGCGGCCGAAGGGGCCGCCTGCCGGCAGCGCGGCGCTCGACCGCGAAGGTCTGCGACGGGCGGTTTTGGCCGTGCGCCGAATTGCCGCCGGGCGCGTCCTTCTGGGCGGCCACTCCTACGGCGGACGGCAGGCCAGCCTGCTCGCGGCCTCCGACCCGGCGGTAGCCGACGGTCTGCTGCTGCTCTCCTACCCCCTGCACCCGCCGCAGAATCCAGTCCAACTCCGCACCGCTCACTTGCCCCAGCTCCGGACGCCGGCCCTGTTTGTTCACGGCTCGCGCGATCCGTTCGGATCGCTTGAGGAAATGCGCGCGGCGCTGGCGTTGATCCCGGCGGCGACGGAGCTGGCGGCGATCGACGGCTCGGCGCACGATCTGCCGCCGCAGCGGGCGGCCGAGACGGTCGGAAGCTACTTCGGGAACCCGGCCGGGTTCAAGCCGGGGACGATCTTCAGCGCGTTCTTGTAGTAGAGCTTCTGCAATACTTCGTCGGGCAGGCCCAGGCCGTACATCTGCCAGAAGGCGTGGTACTTTCGATAGTAGTCGAAGTACTCGTCGCGGGTCTCGAACACTCGAAAGTAGTACACATACTCACTGGGGGCGTAGATGTCCTTGCCGAACAACACCCGGTCCTGGTATTTGATCAGCCAGTCGCGGGCGGTGAACGGCTGGCGGCCGAAGTCGTAAAGCACGGCGGCGCACTCGCCATAGACGTTGGGCAGCCGGTCGAGCAGCTTGCCCAGGGCCGCCAGGTCGTTGGCCATCCAGCCCATATGGGCGGCGATGAAGATGGTCTTGGGGTGTTTGGCAAAAAGCCGGTCGCGCTCGGCCATGAGGGCTTCCCAGGTCGGGTAGCGGTCCGGCGGGCGCGCCCGGTTGGGATGCGTTTTCAGCTCCAGCCACCGCTCGTTGTATTTGTCGATGGGCTGGAA
>JBGOUJ010000060.1:0-20486 GCA_041477005.1 Terriglobia bacterium
AAAAGAGCGGCTCCTCCGGCTTGCAGCAGGAGATGCTGGCCAGCCTCAGCCGGCAAGCGGCGCGGCCGCGTCTCGACGTGCAGATCAGCCGGGGCGGGTCGCGAACTCTCTCCGCTGCCGTCAACGCTCTGACCGGGCACAACGTGAACTTCGCGTTCCTGAAGCTGCCCGACGCTCCTCTCGAGCCGCTCGCCGGAGCGGCCCAGCTAAGCGGCGCCGACGCCTCCTCGCCGCGGATTGAAGTCGCCAACCGGTCCAACCGGCCCGTCCGCTACTTCGAGCTGGGCTGGATCGTCAAGGACGACGCCGGGGAGCAGTTCCTGGCGGGATCGCTGCCGGCGCCTGCTTCGCTCGACCTGCGGCCGGGCCAGTCGGCGGCCACTCAGCTCGACCGCAGCTATAAGTTCAGCCACCCGATCAGCGGCATGAGCGGCTTCGTCAGCCAGGTGGAGTTCGCCGACGGCGCCATCTGGATCCCCAGCCGCAAGGCCTTGAGCGAGCGATCTCTGCTCGCGATCCTGCCCGTGTCGGCCGAAGAGCAGCGCCTCAGCGAAATCTACCGCACCAAGGGCGTTCAAGCGCTCGTTGAAGAGCTGGGGAAGTTCCAGTAGCCTTCAGCCGTCAGCGATCAGCCGTCAGCTATTAGCCGTCAGCAACCGGCTCGGACCGGAGGATGGTTGCTGGGACGGTGACCTCTTGGCCATCAGGTATCGGCTGACAGCCTGTAGCAACGACCAGCTCCGAGCAGAGAGTGGTTGCTGACGGCTCACGGCTGCCCCTCTGAGGCTGAGTGCTAACGGCTGACAGCTTGTAGCAATGGGCAGCTCCGAGCGGAGCGTGGTTGCTGACGGCTGATAGCTGATGGCTGACGGCTGCCCCTCTGATGGCTGACAGCTTCCGCTACCCCCAGAGCTCGTTGATAGGCCCGTAGACATCCTGGCTGGAAAAGGGCACGTACTCGAAGCCGCGGCCGAGGGGGTCATCGTGGCGGACCGTAGTCCAATTAATACCCATAGCCGAGTAGATCGTGGCTTCCACGTCCTCCGGCTTGACGTCGCGGTTACGCGACCAGCCGGGGTCGGCGGTGGCGGAGCCGTCCGCGATAGTCGAGCCTAGCGTGCGGCCTCCCTTGACGCCCGCCCCGGCGAAGACGATCGACTGCTGCGGGTAGTGATCGCGGCCGCCGGCGGCGGAGAGCGCCCCCACGGTGCGCCCAAACTCACCCACCATCACAACCAAGGTCTGGTTTAGCAGGCCGCTCGATTTGAGATCGCCGAGCAGCGCCGAGACGCCGTCGTCAAACTGCTTGCCCAGCGTGTAGAGGTTGGCGCCGTTGGCGTTGGCCTGGCCGTAGATGTCCTGGTGCATGTCCCAGCCGCCCAGGCTGATCTCGATGAAGCGCGTGCCCTGATTGGCGCTCAGGATCTGCTTGGCTACCAGGCAGGCGTTGCCAAAGCTGGTGTTCCCGTAGCGCTGGCCGTCGGCGGTGCTGAAGCTGAAAGCCTGGGTCACCGGCGGGTTGTACATCAACCCCTTGGCGGCCTGGTAAAAGTTGTCATAGTCCTGCAGTGGCTTGCCCAGCGGCGAGTTGACGCGCAGAGGGTCGTCGAGGGCGTGAAGCTGGCTCCAGCGCTCGTTGAGGGCGGCGGCGCCGTCGGGATTCGTCGTGTTGGGCAGGCCTCCGGTCGAGGGCGCGACCTCAAACGGCGCATAGGTGGCTGGGAAGTAGCCGGACCCCGCCGCCGTGTTGGCGGCATTGAGGGCCACGAAGGTCGGGAAGACCTGGCTCGGGGTCCGCTCGCTGTCCTTCTCCAGCGCCACCACGCTGCCGATGTTGGGCGCCACATCGCCCAGGACCGCCGCCGGGTTGCGGCCGATCTGCGTCCACCGCTGGGCCAGGCTGTGGACCAGCGCCCAGGCCCGCATGGAGCGGACGATGGCCATGTCGGGAATATTGTTGGCCAGCTTCGGCAGCAGACCGCTGGGCCAAAGGATGCCGTTGACGGTCGCCGGGTTGAAGTTGCCCGGTGTGACGCCGCTGACCATCTTCAGATCGAACGTGTCGATGTGGCTCGGGGCGCCGGCCAGCAGAACGAAGATCACGTACTTGGCCTTGTTCTGCGTCTGCACGCTGGCCTGCTGGGCGACCTCGGCGGCCCGCGCCCGGCTCGCGAGATAGGACGCCGTGACGCCGGCGCCCAGGATCTCGAAGAACTGCCGCCGCGTCCAGTGCGGCCGGTCGAAGAAGACCTTGTGCGGGTACGGATAACGATGCACGAAGCGATCGAATGTTTCCTGCTCGTTCATGACGGACCTCGTTAGTAATTGAAGACGAAATCAACTTTGTTATAGAGCGTCCACAGAAGATTCTGGGCCTCGGTGGCGCGATTGCCCGCGCGCAAGTTGGCCAGGGCCGTGGCCTTCTCGGTATCAGTGGGATAGCGGGAAAGGACGGTCAGGAAGAAGGTCTGAACCAACTGATCGTCGGTCAGGCTCAGGCTCCTGGCCAGCAGGCTGGCGCTCGAGCCGGAGCCGCTGGCCCGGATGCGGGTCATGATGAATCTGTCATTCATCAGGTCGAGCGCCTGGGAAATCGAACCGTCCTCGCTGCGCGCCTCGTCATCGCGATTGCCGCGCAGGAAGGCGTCCAGGAACCCGGCCACCGGCCCGTTGCCGTCGGGCATGCCCGCGGTCTCGGGGAACTGCATGGCCCAGTTGATCGTGGGCAACGTCACGCCCAGCCGGCTGATGGTGTAGGACGGCACGATGTTGCTCGATTGAGCCACCGCGTCGTGGATCTCTTCCGCCCACAGGCGCCGCACGAGCTTGCGGGCGAACAGCGGCTCCCAGGCCGCGTTCCACGTGCCGTTGTAGCGGGCCGAAAGCTGGTAAGCGCGGGTGTTGGTGATCTCGCGCAGCAGGGCCTTCAGGTCGTACTTGTTGGTAATGAAATCCTGGGCCAGGGCGTTGAGCAAGCGCGGGTTAGAGGGTTGCAAGGTCCACGGCGCCGGCGGCGGATTGTTGGGATCGAGCCGCGCGGGATCGAACTGGTCGGGCGGATCGACCAGGCCGCGGCCGAAGAACTCCGCCCACATATAGTTGACCGCCGCGCGCGCGAACTGAAAGTCCGAAGTGACTTCCTGCGCCAGGGCCACCCGGTAGTCTTCGCCCGGCTTGGGACTGCGGCCGCTGAACCAGTAGACCGGCGCGACCGCAGTCTGAGCGCCGATCGGCTGGCGCGCCGGGCGGTTGCCGGTGGTGGTGTTTAACTGGTAGTCGACCTTCGCGCGGGCCGTATCGTCGAGCACCGACCAGTAGTAATGATTCTTGCGATCCCCGACCGGCGTGTTGAAGGTCGCGGTGTGCGACAGGAACGAAGCAAACTGCCAGGCCTGGTAGCGCGTGCCCTGGCTGCCCCACAGGCTCAGGCTATCCAGGTGACCTCTGCCGTTATGGCAGAGCAGGCAATTCATGTGGGTGATGCCAAGGAAGGTGTCGGCGATGTTGGCCGCCTGCTGGTCGGTGATGTCCTGCTTGGGGCCGCCGGTGACCACGCCGCCCACCAGCCAGTTGGATTCGCCCTGCTGGAAGCTGTTCTGGCCCTTCACGCTGATCAGCTCGCGCGCCATCTGGTCGTAGGGCTTGCCGGCGGCCAGCGAGTCATGGATGTAGTTATAGAAAGCGTTGCGGCCTTCATCGAAGCGGCTGATCTGCGTATTCCGCGAGTTGTTCTTGTAGAGATCGCCAAAATACATGGTCCACTTGTCCACCCACTCGGGCTTGGCCAGCAGCTCCTCGATGAGCCTGGCGCGCTTGTCGGGCGTGGGGTCGTTTACGAAGCCGACCACGCGATCGGGTGTGGGGATGCGCCCGGTGAGATCGAGCGTGACGCGGCGGATGAACTCAAAGTCGGTGCTCGGCGGCGCCGGCGCCACGCCGGCCTGCTCCATGGCGCTGAAAAGGTAGTGGTCGATGGATCCGTCGAGCTGGGCGAGGCCGGCGCTGCGGCTGCGCGCCGGCAGCCGCGGCAACGGCAACTGCTGGACTACTGCCTCGGTCGCCGCGCTGAGAGACTGTGATGCGGCCCCTGCCGGGCGCTGGTTCACCCCGCCCTTCGCAAGCTGGTCATGCTGCCTGCCGAAAAAAAACGCACTCCGACTGCGCGAACGGCAGGTCAAACACCGGGTCGCCGTCGTCGGCCCGCAAAAAGAGCAAGCTGGAAAGCAGGATGGCGGACAGACCCGACACCCACATCCCCTTGTGACTGATCTTTTTAGACAATTTTCCAGACATACGAGCAACCCTTCCCGTTACTGCCATCACAGGGCTCAAACCCCGGCCGGAAAGGAATGTTTCTTGCCTCAGAAAAAGAAGTGAATAGAAGTTGCCGAAAGGCTAGGACGATCTTCCCGGCGGCGTGTTGGACGAACACCTTAGTCTCAGGCCCAGCCGGGGAGCGGCGCAGCAGCGGGGAGAAGAGAATCGCCGTCGGGCGCCTGGGCAGCGGCGTCAGGAGAGCTGCCGGCGAGGGAGGGAGCGGAGGGAACCGCTGGCGGCCGGGGCGGGCGTCGATGCCATCGGCGCCGGTCGAGTCAGAGCGGAAGCGCCGGGTTTGACTCCACTCCTCTCCTGACGCGGCCTAAGATGGGCAAACTGGGATAGCCCTCTCTGATGATCGGCCAAACGCTGGGGCACTATCGCATCCTGGAAAAAATCGGCGCCGGCGGCATGGGTGTCGTCTACCGGGCGCGCGACGAGCGATTGGACCGCGAAGTGGCGCTGAAGGTGCTCCCGGCCGGCACTCTAGCCGATGAGACCGCCCGCGAGCGCTTCCGCAAGGAGGCCCTGGCGCTTTCCCGGCTGAATCACCCGCACATCTGCACGATCTACGAGGTCGGGGAATCGAGCGGCGAGACTTTCATCGCGATGGAGTTTGTCGAGGGCCGGACGCTCGCCGCGCTGGCGCAGGGCGAGGGCCTGCCTGTGGACGCGACGATGCGCTATGGCATCCAGATCGCCGACGCCTTGGCTCACGCCCACGAGCGGGACATCATTCACCGGGACCTGAAGGGATCCAACGTCATCATCACGCCGGATGGCCGGGCCAAGGTGCTCGATTTCGGATTGGCGAAACGCACACCCGGAGGCGAGACCGCGGCGACGCGCACGCAGGGGCTGACGGAAGCCGGCCTGGTGGTGGGGACGCTGCACTACATGGCGCCGGAGGTGTTGCGCGGCTCACCGGCCGATGCCCGCAGCGACATCTGGGCGCTGGGCGTCATGCTCAAGTAATCACGCTGGGCCGCAAAGCGCTCGAGCTGGATGTCAACTCTGCCTTCCCGCTTTCCTTTATGGGGATGGCCTACGCGATGAAGGGCCAATTCGCCGAAGCCATCTCGGCCTGCGAAAAATCGGTCCAGGTCGACGACAGCCCCATGCTGCTGTCAGGCTTGGCGTACACCTACGCCATCGCGGGCAAGAGACGCGAGGCGGAGCAGACGGTGCAGAAGCTGGAGGGGGTCGCAAAGAAGCGCTACGTCTGCTCCTATGAGATTGCGCTGGTCTACATTGCGCTGGGGCAGAAGGATCTCGCGTTCCGGTGGTTCCAGAAGTCTCTGGATGACCGGTCGGATTGCCTGGTATGGCTGAAGGTAGATCCCCGCCTCGATGCGGTCCGCGAGGACCGCCGCTTCCAGGAGCTGATGAAACAAGTGGGCACGTCTAAATTTAAGGCTGTCAGCCATCAGCCGTCAGCCGTCAGCAACCACCCTCCGCTCGGAGCTGGTCGTTGCTACAAGCTGTCAGCCGATACCTGATGGCCAAGAGGTCACCGTCCCAGCAACCATCCTCCGGTCCGAGCTGGTTGCTGACGGCTGATAGCTGATTGCTGATGACCAAGAGGGCACCGTCCCGGCAACCATCCTCCGGTCCGAGCCGGTTGCTGACGGCTGACGGCTGATAGCTGACGGCTGTCGTTCTACGGTCTGACGATCGTTCCGTCCAGGCGGCGATCGTTGCCACGGCTGCCGCCGGGGGATTGGTAGGGGAATTTCGCCGCCAGCTTTTCGTCGATGTCGACTCCCAGGCCTGGCTTGTCGTTGCAGTACATATAGCCGCGCCTGATCTCGGGGGCGCCGGGGAAGACCTCGCGGACAGTTTGGGAGAAGACGTTCTGCTCCTGGATGCCGAAGTTGTAGGCGGCGAGGTCGAGGTGCATGTTGACCGCGTGGCCTACTGGTGATACATTACCGGGGCCGTGCCAGGCGGTGCGGACGCTGAAGAACTCGCACAGCATCGCGACCTTGCGGGCCATGTTGAGGCCGCCGGCGGCGGAGATGTGGATGCGGATGAAGTCAATCCAGCGGTTGGTGACCAGGGGCAGCCACTCGTGGCGGTTGACGAACAGCTCACCCATCGCCAGCGGCGTGGTGCTTTGCTGGCGGGCGATCTGGAACCAGGCGACGTCCTCGGGGGCGAAGGCGTCCTCCATAAAGAACGGGCGGTGTTGCTCGACGGCCTTGAGCAGCACCAGCGCCTGGGTGGCGGGCAGGCGCTCGTGCATGTCGTGGAGCAGCTCGATATCAAAGCCGAGCTTGGCGCGGAGCTGGTCGAACATCTTGATGGTGTTGTTGACGTAGGGCGTCGGCTCGAAGACGGGCGAGGCGGCCACGCCCTCGGGGCGCGCGCGCTGCACCTGGTCGGACGTGCCGGCGCCGGCGACGCCGTAGCCAGCGTAGCCGGGAACGGCAAGCTGGACGCGGACGTAGCGGTAGCCCTCGGCCATCCATTTGCGGACCTGGTCTTCGAGATCGGAGAACTCGCGGGCGGCGGCGTGGCCATAAAGAGGGACCGCAGCGCGGACTTTGCCGCCAAGGAACTTGTAGACGGGCAGGCCGGCGCGCTTGCCGAGGATGTCCCAGAGGGCGCCGTCGATGCCGCTGAGGGCGTTGTTGAGGGTGACGCCGCTGCGGAAATAGGACTGGACGTAGGCCGACTGCCAGATGTCTTCGATCTCGTCGCAGTTGCGGCCGATGACGAAGGGCTTCAGGTATTGTTCAAGGGCAGTCGCGACGGCCAGGGGACGCTCGCGGTGAGTGGCGCAGCCGAGGCCGTAGAGGCCGGGCTCGTCGGTGAGGACCTTGACGATGACGAGCTGGTCGCCGGCGGGCTGGGTGAGGATGACCTTGACGTCGGTGATCTTCACTGGAGGCAGGCCGCGGCGAACGGCGGCCTGGGCGGCGGCGAGAGGCCCGGCGCCGGCCAACAGACCTGCGCCGGCCCCGCTGAAAGCTTTCAGTGCGTTGCGTCGGTTCATATCGATTGGATTGACGATCGGTTCATTGACGACTTCCGATTGTTCCCGGCGTTGGGTCCGCAATCGGCAATCGTCAATCCCACAGTCGTCAATGCGCCTCCTTCTGGTTGACCTGTTGCCGGATGAGTGGCTAGCGTAGTTGGGGCGGAGGCGATTGTCAAGGTCCGGCGGGCTCCTGTGGGCTCCTGTCCGGCGGTCGCCCGGACGCTCGGGGCGCCCCCGCCCGACTCCTAAACCTAAACAACGCCTGGAACGACCGGGATCGAAGGGCTCGAATTGTATCCACGTCGATTTAACGCGGATCTCGTTAAAGACTGAAGGGCATGTGGCAGCAGGAATAGGGCGCCGCCACACGCCCTGTCTGAAATCGGTGTTCCTTGGGAGGTGGAGGCCCGGATCCTTGGCCGCGACAAGACTGGCCGTTATTAACCTGGTTCGCCGCGGGCGAAGAACGAGAATACAGCTCCCCTCCAGAGAGCATTCGCGCCTTGCCTTGTGCTAGACTAGTCGTTAGCTAGTCACTTTCTTGGACCGCCGTATGGCTACCATAACCGCCTTCGAAGCAAAAACTCGGTTTGGCAAACTTCTCGACCGTGTTTCTCGCGGCGAGGAGATCGTCATTACGAGGCACGAGAAACCCGTCGCCCGCCTCATCCCTGAAGGCCGGCCATCTCTACGCCAGGTTCGCGGGGCAGTAAGCGAACTTCAGACCCTTCGGCAGGAGATGGCGAGGCGCCGCGGTTTCAAGCCGCTCACCGAAAAAGACATCAGGGATGCCATCGAGGAGGGCCGCCCGTGAGAGATGGTTTCGCTAGAGGTGCTCCTGTAGAGAATCGGGGACAGCTCTCCGTTGCAGGGCAAGCGCAATCGCCGTCCTGGACGCCCGGGCTTGCGCATCCAGGCACAGTCAGCCACGTCGCCTGAGGCGGCGTATTCTAAAGGGCTGGGACGTGTGAGTTTTTCAAACAGATCCGGACATCCCCTGACCACCGAGACCCCGGCCCCGTCTCCCAAGTGATCGTCCCAATCGCCTTCTCGGAAACAGGGCCGCCCCTAAGACCCGAGGGCGTTACGTGTTGATAATAGCCCTCTCGCCAGTTGAACGGATGGTCGCGAAAAACGGCCCAGGTGTTGCCGAACCGGCGCCGCAAGAGGGCCCCCGCTGTCACGCTGGGGCGGGTTTGGAGTCCTCGGGCGCCGGGTGGCGCTCTTTGTCGGGCCCTTGCCGGGAGGGTGAGGAAGCAGTTCCGAGACGAAACAGGCTTCTCCAATCAAACCCGTGGTCGGAGGCTTCCGGCTCCGGCGGGAGGCCGATGGTTTGGCGCGCGAAACCGGCGAACTGCCGGCCAAGCTTGGAACGCCCGGAGACCAGTTGCCCTTCCAGGATGGCCGCGTTGACACCATCGTAGTCGTTCTCAAAGGCCCAGGCCACTTTGACTCCTACCGCTTTGGCGACCTCCTCGGCGCTCATCGAAGACGGGCGGCCGATGCGGTTCACTACCAGGCGGATGGAGTTCCGCTCGGTCACCAGGTCATAAAGTTGCTGCACCCTGCGCCGGGCCAATTGCAGGGAAGCCAGCTCGGGAGTACAGACCACGTAGACTTCCTCGGCCTGCGCCAGCACATCCGCCGCCGACGTGTACACCACTGACGGCAGATCGCAAACCACCCAGTCGTATGCCCTTTTGGCCGACTGGAACACCGCCGGAGCGTCTCGCAGCGCCTCCGCTTCGAGTGAAACGCCGAACGGCGGCGGCGCCAGAACTTCGACTCCACCCCAGGGGCACGTGATCTGCCCCCACAATTCGTCCAAGCCAGTCCCGCGCTGCAGGGCATCCGCGAGTGTAAACTTGGGCTGCAGCCCGAGCCGCAGATCCACCGTACCCGTGTGGAAATCGAAATCGACGAGCAGCACTTTTGTACCCGACTCCCGAGCGATCGCCGCCGCCACATGCAAAGCCACGGTCGAGCTTCCGCACCCTCCGCGCGCCGGCATAAAGCAAATCAAACGCCCCGGCGCAAATCCCTGCCGTCTTTCCCCCGGCAGAACCAACAGACGCTCGAGGGCCTCCGCCTGGAACGGCGGGCCGAGATAGTCCCGCGCGCCCGCCCGCAACGCCGCCAGAATCAAGTCGGATACGCTGACGGTATGCGCGGCCGCCACAACGATTCCGGGATGGCCGGCTTGCAACTGTTCGATGATCTTCAACGCCGTCTCGGGGTCACTCAGACCGATGACCGCCGCCGATGGCCGCTCGGCTCTCAGTATTTGATCCAGTTGCCGGAGGGGCGGGTAGGCCCGCAGCAGAGCAGCGGACCCCTCACTTTTCAGCTCGGCAAGACACTGCCGCAAGACGCCGATCAGCTCCGCATCCGGCGAGATGATGAGTAGTTTCTTCGGGACCATACGTCGTTCCATCCCAGCCGGGACTTACAGATCCGCCGCCGGCGCCGCCCCGGACCCAGCCAACGATGCCTTCAGGCTGGTCAAAGCTTCGCCGAACTGGCACAGCGCGGCGTGCCGCCGCTCCTGCATCTCGTGGAGGGACCGAATGGCCTCCGCCTGTCGATCCAGCCGTTCCACTATGGCTGCCACTCTCGGTGGAACGTCGCCAACCGCGGACCGCAACGCCAGTAAGTCTTCCTGCTGACTCTGCAGCCGTCCGAGCAGCGACTCCAGCCGGCCGGAAGCGGCGCTCGTGGCGTCTTGCGTTTCCCGGCGCAGAACCGCCATCGCCGCCTCGTGGCTGGCGCCGGCCCGCCGCAGGTCCTCGATCTCAGCAGCGAGTTCATTGCACCCCTCTCGCGCCTCGACATCCACAGCGTTCTGCCCGGAAACGCTCTCCGCCAGCTTCACGATGCTCTGCTGCAGGGTGGCCAGCTCATCCATGGCCCTCTGTAGAATGCCACCCTGCCGCTCCACCGAGGTCGCCAAGCTTCGAGTTTCCGTGGCCCATCTTTTTTCGAGAGCCTGCAGGGCGGTCACGATGGCTCGGGCGAAGCTTTGAGCCAGCCTGTCCGCAACCTCTTCAACCGCCGGCCCCTCCGCGAGGATGCTATCCCCGGGCGTCCTGGCAGCGGGTTGGGCCTGCTCTCGGTCTGCGAGCCTCGTGTCCGGGAGCCGTTCCTGGGTTGCCGCTCCGACCGGCAGATCCCGGCCGATCCGGGCATCCTCTTGCTGCGGCGGGGCCTTTTCTCCAAATGTCGTCCTCTCCAAAGAGAACGCCATGTCGGCGTTCGAGTGAGTCACAGCCATACCCCCTCCTCAGGTTTCGCCGTCCTTTCCGGTAAGACAGGAAGGCCGGGCCCACCGTCAACGGTACATATCGGCCAGAAGGCCGATCGGCATGACTTTCGCGCCCAACCAGCCGACCGACGTGGCTGCCGCGCCGAATGGCGATTTTTGTGTGTCGGAGGGGTACGGCAACTCACGGGTGCTGAAGTTCTCGTCTACGCGGCGGAGATCAACTGGCGGTAGCAGAAATTCGTCAAAAGCTGAGGCCGGCTTACGAGGAGCCACCACCGTCAGGGAGATGCGGCCGTATCCCGGAGAGTCTTCACGGCGTCGCCTTCGGACGTTGCCCCGGCGGCCAGCGCTCCCTTCACCGCCTCGACAGTGCTGCGGACTCGCTGGCCTCGAGCGAGGAAAACTTCGTAGAGCAGAGGATAGTGCTTGGTGTAGGTGAAATCAAAGGCCAGCCCGGCGTTGTTGTTCACAGCCAGGCATCTGTTGAAAGAGCTCGGCTCCGGCGAGATGGCGCCACATTCCTGCTGCAGCCGCGCAAAGAACCTTTCCTTCTGAGCGAAGGCGTCTTGCCGGGTGG
The DNA here is from genome assembly GCA_041477005.1 of Terriglobia bacterium. Taxonomy (GTDB): domain Bacteria; phylum Acidobacteriota; class Terriglobia; order Bryobacterales; family JACQDG01; genus JBGOUJ01. The sequence goes on from JBGOUJ010000060.1 coordinate 11,140, forward strand.
TCTCTCCGGATCGCGCCGCCGCGTAAAGGCTCCCCAGATCCCGATAGTAACGATTCACGAGCTCCGCTTTGCGCAGGAACAGTTCCGGCTCCCTGGCAAGGTTTTGGTACACCGATGACGCCGCGCCGAATTTCTGGAGCGCAAACTCGCTGGCCGTAAGGAAGCCGATCAAGGTCGAGGCAGCCTCGGTAATGCTGGCCGGAGACTTCTGAATCTCTTTATGCTCATGGAAATCCTCGTGCGGGACGACCATGAGCAGGCGTTCCAGCGGGGCGCTTGCGAGCGATGCCGTGATCGGAGTCTTTCCATTGGCTACGGCCTCGATCGGATAGAAGAAGATGTCATATTTCCCGGGGTCCATGGGGCACTCCGGCTTGTTGCTCTGTTTGAGCTGCAGCTCTTCATAGGAGGCGGGAAGCTCGAGTTTGCCGGTGTAATAGCAGCGATAGTAGGCGGTGATCTTCTCGGACTCGGCCCGGAAGTTATTGGTCTCGTGAAAGCCCAGGGTCTTTTCCAGATCTTTGATGGCGGTAATGACCTCTTGCCGCGCGGCGGGAGTGTCCGGCGGGACCGGCTGATCGGCGGCGTACGCGCCCGCAAGAGCCGAGGCCAGCGCCACCGGCAGGAGTGCCCTTCGCAGCATCGAGAACGGTCCCTCTCAAGAATTATAGCTGCTCGGGCCTCGCGGTAGCAGGCAGGCCTACGACCCCCATGGGCGTTTCGATACGCTTGTGCCCTGCTACCGGGGCCTCATCAGGAGCGATACCGCTCCCGTCGCCAGCAGGGCGCCCAATTGACACCCTTCGAAACCGGATGATAGGCTGCACGAAATGAGCAACGTTTCCCGGAGAGAACTGCTTCGAGCCGCCGCGGCAGCCGTCCTCACTCCTCGATTGCAGGCTGCGCGCCCGAAGGGGCATCTGGTAAATGGGACCCACCTGTTCGCTGACGATCAGAAGCGATTTCCCTACCATCGCAACGCCACCTACCGGCCGCCGCCGAAGCCGGTTGAAGGCTGGAGCGCTTTCGTGCGCGAAGCGAAAATCGACCACACCGTGATCATCCATTCGGAGGTCTACCAGGACGACCACCGCTACCTCGAATACTGCTTCGAGCACGAGCCGTCTCCCGGATTTTTCAAAGGCACCTGCCTGTTCGATCCCATCGACCCGAAGACGCCGGACCGCATCGGGGAACTCGCCCGCAAGCTGCCGGGGCGCATCGTCGGAATCCGGATTCACGTGCTGCACGCGCGCGGCATGCCGCCCACCTCGACCGGCCCGATGCGGGACCGCGACCTGCTATCCACAGGCATGAATAATACCTGGCGCAAGATGCACGATCTGGGCCTGGCGATCGAAATGCAAACCATTCCCTGCTATGCGCCGGCGGTGAGCGACATGGCCTCCGGATTTCGGGACATGCCGGTGCTCATCGATCACCTCTGCCTGCCCAACCGGGGCACGGCCGAGGAGTACGAAGACGTGCTCAAGCTGGCCAAGTTGCCCCGCGTGTACATGAAGGTGGCGAGCGTGAACGGGGCCTCCAGGCAGGGCTATCCCTATCTGGACGCCAAGCCTCTGGTCCGGCGCCTGTACGACGCCTTCGGACCCGACCGGCTCATCTGGGACGCTTACGGCGGTGACCTGCCCGGGTTTGAAAAGCAACTCGCCCTGATCGACCTGATGTTCGACTTCGCCCCGGAAGCCGACCGCGTCAAGATCCGCGGACTCAACGCCATGAAGCTGTTCGGATTTCCCACCTGAAGCTCGCTCCGGGAAAGCCCTGAATGGCACTCTGCCTTTGTTCGCCGGCGCAAGGAGAAGCCGTCGCTTGAGGTAAAGATGCTGCACCCCAAAAGGATGGCAAAAAGCGTTGAGGAATTCACCGCCGTCGCCTCGGAGCTTCGTGACAAGTGGATGAATCGCTCGAACATGGCGATCCTGCCCTGGTTTCGCGGTCAGTCGAACGCTGACTGGGACCTAAAGCCCAAGTTCTACAGAGCCAGTCCAAGCGATACTAAGACCGAATGGGAGATTCGGGAAGAATTCATCACCCATGCTCCAGCCCTCTGCGACGTAAGGCCCACGAACGAGTGGGAGTGGTATTTCCTCATGCAACATTACGGCGCGCCGACCAGGCTCCTGGATTGGACCGATGGCGCACTAATCGCGCTCTACTTCGCTGTGCGGGATAACAGGGGCGATCGCGATGCGGCTGTGTGGGCGCTTGATCCGTGGTGGTTGAACTTGAAGGTCATTCGAAAGGACGAGGTTATTCCAGCGGGAGACCCCCTCTTTGTGGACAGCAATCGGAAGGAAAAGAACTGGCTGCCAAAAAGGCTTGGGCGGTCAACGCCCCTCCCCAAGCTGCCGATTGCTGTTCTTCCGGGACATATCGACAGGAGGATCGGTGCGCAGCGGTCCTCCTTCACAATCCACGGCACTGATGCGGATGGCTTGTTGACGGTGGCCAAGGGGGACAGCGACCCAAACTTGGTCGAGATTGTTATTCCAAGCTGGGAGGTAAGACAAATCAGAAGGTCCCTTGACACCTGCGGAATTGATGAGACGACAGTTTTTCCAAATCTCGAGGCGTTGAGCCGGGTCGTAGAATTCAGATGGAAGGAGGAAACGCAAAGACGCCCGCACGCGCGGGTTCACACCAGACTGCGGCCGTCCAAGATCCACGGCGTAGGTGTCTTCGCAATCAGACGGATTAGGAAGGGAACAAGGCTCTTCTTCGACGACCTGGATGAGATGGTGTGGGTGAGACAAGATGAACTCGGCCGACTGCCGAGGGAGATCAAGAAGCTGTACGACGATTTTTCGCCCCTGAAAGACGGTCGGCTCGGGTGCCCCCGCAACTTCAACCGACTGACCATGGCATGGTACCTCAACGAATCAAAGGAGCCCAACGTCCGCTCTGGCGAGGGCTATAACTTTATCGCGACGAGAGACATCAAACCCGGAGAAGAGCTGACCGTGGACTATTCGTCGTACAGCGACCCACCAGCGTAGTGCCCATCAGCCCTCGCGCGTCGTCAATCACACCGACCCGCCTTTCAAGGGGGGCGCCGGACAGCGGCAGTCGGTACCCTACGGGTCCCGACCAACGACGGTTCGCGCTCGTCACCATTCTCGAATTGAGAGGTCCCTACTGCTCACGAGCGGACCCTACGATCCCCGCCCGTGCGCGAAATAGGATTCCTTCGGGGCGCGATACGCGATCTTCAGCATCGGCGTTTCGATGCGCTTTTGACCCTGGGCCCGGGATTCCATCAGGAACGACACGGCCCCGGTGGTCAGCAGCGTCCGCTCGACCGGGTAGTCGTGCTTGCCGGTCAAGAACATCCGGGCGATGGAATCGACCAGCGGGCTGAAGTTGTTTGAGTTCTCCAGCGGGCTGTAGCAGAGCGTGGAGGCGATCTCCCGCCGGCCTTTTACCCGAAAGGCCACAATTTCCTCGTTCACCATGCCGCCCAGCATCAGCACCGTGGCCCGGAATCCATCGTTGTATTCCAGGAAGCAGGCCACCGGATTCTTCACCAGCTCTTCCGGACGTCCCGGGATCACTTTTTGCCGCCTTGCCAGTCCCGCCGCCAGCAACTCGCGCGACCAGCGGCCCTCGTCCCCCGCCTTCCAAACGGCGGCGCCTTCCACGCGCTGCACGGCTCGGATGCCGGTCTCGCCGCCCTTCCGCCGCTCCACGAAGGATTGCAACACCTCCGTCGGATGGATGATGCCCCCGTCCTCGACCCAAGCCCCGTTGATCGCCAGGGCGTCTTCGAACTCGGTTTCCAGCGGGAAGTCCAGCTCCGGCCGCCGGAAGGTCACCGAGCCGGACGAGCCGGCCATCATTGGGAAACCCAACTCGCGGGACTGGTCATACATCCACTTCGCCTTCTTCCAGTCGTACGAGAAGTGTTTGTCGCAGTAAACCGGCACGGCCCGCCCCGAGCGTCGAAAGACCTCCACCACCTGCTGCATAAATTCGTAGCGCGGGTAGAGTTTCTGCAGCTTGTCGTTCACGGGATAATTCCCGTGCTCGGCGATGAGCAGCACGCCGTCCACGGCGAGCTTCCCGGTGCCCAGGGTCAGGGCGTCGGCGATGCTCGGGTAGATCCGGAACCCGTACGCCATCGACAGCTTGCGGCTGATGTCGTTGGAACGGACCTGATCGACGTAGAGCGAAACGACGTCGCAGGGCGGCGGGTAGTAACGCTCGTTGATCCAATAGCCTTCGAGAAACCGGGTGATGAAGTTGTCGCTGTGCGAGCGGACGTAGTAGGCCGTCGAAAGCCCGGCGATCTTTTTGCGTGGGGCGTCGGGGCCGGGGGACGCCGGCGTGCGGGCGGCCGGGCCGGCGGCGGCAGCCGGGATTGCTCCGGCGGCGACCTGAAGAAAGCTGCGGCGGTGCATGAACACCCTCCCAAGTCAAGGATACTCGAAGACGGCCGGATCAGTGGGGCGGTCCCCGGACCGCACCCTGGACCGCCATAGGCGTTAAGGATAAGCTGCTCTCCCGATCTCCCCATGGGCACGAAATTCCTGCCGAGGGGCGATAGCTTGTAAGAGGAGCTTGACCAGACCAATCCTAAACACTACGGCGTTTTCCGTGAGTAATCTTGCAACTTCCAGCATCCGGACTGCGGCGCCGGAGCCCACAGACCGGCACGGCGAGAGGCCATGTTGACCCGTTGGAGCGGTAGGGTCATACGGAGTTCCCGGGAGTGGTCCGCATTCGTTGGACAAAACGGCCTTTCCGTGACCTACGGAGTCGTGGTGAGCGGAGCAGACAGCTTCGTGAAGTAGCTCCGCATGGCGGCGCCGATCGTGAAGTCCCAGGAGTGCAGGCCATAGGTTTGGAATCGATGGGGGACGGCGTACCGCGTCTCGGCCTCGTTGATGGAAGCGCCGGCGCGGATCATTTTTTCGGCGTGGGCGCGAAGGTCGTCGAAAAGGGCGGACTGGTCCTGGACCGTCTCGCGGCCGCAAACGGGCCCATGCCCGGGCACAAAGCGCGTCCGGCGGCTGTAGCCGGCGAAGCGGTCCAGCACTCTGCGCCAGGCGATCATGTCGGCATCGAGCGAAACGGGATAGCTGTGGTTGAACAAGAGGTCGCCGGCGAAGACCAGGTCGTGTTCCGGGACGCGAACGATGATATCCGATGCGGTGTGACCGGGATGGAATTCGATGACCGCGGTCAGACCGCCGAGGTCGATGCGTTTGGGTAAGTCCGCCGTCGCGAGTAGCTCAGTGGGAAATGCTAGGGTGGCGGCGTCAATGGCATCATACATCCACGTCCAAGTGGCCAGGTCTACTTCTTTGCGTTTCCTGTCGGCGTCGTCAACCGCCTGGGCGAGTTTCTTCTTGTGAGGCGCGAGCAGCGGGGCTTTAGCGACCCCTTTCAAAGCCGCATATTGCTCCTTCATCAGGGTCGTCACTTTCTCGTGAGCAATGATCGGGATGTGCTGCTCGGCATAGGCGACGTTCCCGAAGGTGTGGTCGAGGTGGAAATGCGTATCGACGGCTCCTCGCACGGCGGCTTTGGAGACCATCCGCGCAACCTCGATTTCGAGCGCCGCCCCGGAAGGCTGCATGTGCCCCTCGACGATTAGGACGGCGTCGCGGCCAGCCAGGACGCCACCGTTGGAGGTGCACTGCGGTCCTTTCGCAGGGTCCGCGATCGTGACATAAACACTCGGGGCAAGCTGGGTAACGTGGGCAAAACCGCGATCGAGCAGAGGCGCGGGGTCCTGTCTCCGCGCAGCGAGAGCAGGGCTGGTGAGCGCGGCCAGCAAAAATTGCCGTCTGTCCAGGTTCATTCGAGTATCCCTCCTCGAGGCGCCGGAATCCGGTACAAGTTTCGTTGCACCGTCTCACGCGAGAAAGCGTATACATCGGGCGCCGGGCCGGGCGCCACATCCGGGTTGTCGATCACCCGCCCTCCGGGCAAGTTCGCAATCTCCTGCTCGGACTTGAAGCCACCGGCCGGCATCACTGGCAGCATCCGTCCGGGCGGCAACGGCAGGACGTAGGTCGCATTGTGCATCATCAAAAATAGAAGGCGCCCATCCGGGGACCACTTCGCACGGAGACTTGTGCCGTAAATTTGAACCGGCGGCCCGCCGTCCAGCGGCAAAGCCAGGGTGCCCCCTGCCGCTTCTTCGTTGGGGCGCGCATAGGCCACCAGCCATTTGCCGTCCGCCGAGACGCCCTCCGCACTGATAACCGGGTGCTCGCTCGCCTTCCGCAGCCCCGTTCCGTCCGGGCGGACGCGGTAAGCGAAACCATAGGTTCCTTCCCTGGCGCGGAACAAGATTTCACCGTCTGCCGCAAACAGCGGCCCGTCGCCCTCGACGTTCGGGATTTGGCGGGGCGGCGACCGCCGGTCAAGCGGCGCCAGCCAAAGCCTGTTCTTACCTTCCCGGTCGACAGCTTGCATCACCACTTGCCGACCGTCCGGCGAGATATCATACGCCGCTGTCGCTGTGAAAAGTCCTCCAGCCACGTCAAAGCCCGACAGCAAAGGCTCGTTCAGTCCGGAATTCATGTCCGCGATCCACAACTCGCTCCGCTCGGGTGAGCCGCTTTTTAGAACGGCGTAAACCAACTTCTTGCCATCCGGCGTGAATTTCGGCTGATAGGCGTGGCCTTCGAGCGAGACTTGCCGGTCCCCTTTCGGGTCGTGCACCCACACCGAACTTTGATTCAGTCCCACAGCGGTGATAAGAGAACGGCCATCCGGCGCCATGCCGATTCCCTCTTCCTGCGTCGGTCCCGAGGTGATCTGTTCGGGCTCGGCGCGCGCCCCGCTTGCGGAGAAGCGCTGTCGCCAGATGTGGAAACCGTCGCCGGGGCTGGAGTTGACATACATCCACTTGCCGTCGGGCGACCACGCGGCATACCAGCAGGGGCCCGGCGGGCCCACCGGCCTGCTTGGGGAACTGCCGTCCATCGGGATCAGCCGGCACGGCAGCCAAGTGCCGCGGTCGTCCATCTCCGCCGCCAGCGTCCAATTGCCATCAGGCGACGGGAACGACCGGTGAGCCATCGCGCCCCGCGGCATGGGCACGTACAGGTCGCGTGCCCCCGCGCGGCTCTCCCCGGCCGTCACGATCTTCATGTGGTTGCCCTGGCTATTCCTGATCTTCTCGGAGAAGAGGAGCTTCTGCTTCGCGACCCACGCCAGGCCTGAAGCATTCGGCAGCCAATGGCGCGGCTCGCCGCCCAAGGCCGAAACCAGCCAGGTATCCCATTCGTTCTTGGCGTCTACTGTGGTGTACGCGATCCGGGTGCCGTCCGGTGAAAACACCGGGCTCATTTTCGGAAGATCATCCTGCGTGAGCTGCTTCGGCTCGCCGTCGGGCAGCATCTTGATATAGATTTGGCCCCGCGTGGGGAGCTGAGATCTCGGGCCGCGAACGAAGGCGAGCATGCGGCCATCCGGGGAAAGCGCCGGTTGGACCACGGAATCCGGGAAGTGCGTCAACTGCTCCCACTCCGATCGCGCCGGCTTGCTGGATGGACGCAGCCACACCAGGCCCATGACGACGGCCGCCAGCGCGACAGCCGCGATCGCGGCATAAGCCCACGGCCGCCGCCGTGGTCGCGGAACGCTGGGCGTCGCAGGCGCGCGTCCGTTCTCGATTCGCCGCTGTAGGCGCTTCAGGTCGGCCCGCAGTTCCGACGCCGTCTGGCACCGCACCTCCCGGTCCTTCTCCAGCGCCTTCAGAATGATCGGCTGCAGCTCGGCCGGCACACGCGATTCGTCGGGCGCCTGGTGGAGGATGGCATCAAACACCATGGCCGAAGTGTTGCCCTTGAACGGAAGCGCGCCCGTCGCCATCTCGTACAGCACCACACCGAAGGAAAACAGGTCCGTTCGGGCGTCGAGCGCCTCGCCCCGCGCCTGCTCCGGCGACATGTAGGCCACCGTCCCCAGCGCCGAGCCGGGGCTGGTGAGCAAGTCTTCCGTAAGCGTGGGAGCTTCCGGCGAGCTTCGGCGATCGGCGATCAGCTTGGCGAGCCCGAAATCGAGAATCTTCGCCTGATTTCGATCGGTCACGAAAATATTGGCGGGCTTGATGTCGCGATGGACGATTCCTTTCGAGTGCGCCGCGTCTAGCGCATCGGCGATCTGGATTCCCAGCTCGAGGACCTCTTCGTTTTTGAGCGCCTTTCCCCCAATGCGATGCCGGAGCGTCTGGCCCTCCAGCAGCTCCATGACGATGAACGGGCGCCCATTCTGTTCGCCGACGTCGTAAATCGTGCAGATGTTGGGATGGTTCAACGACGAGGCGGTGCGCGCCTCGCGCTGGAATCGTTGCAGCGCCAGATGGTCTTTGGAGTACTCATCGGGCAGGAATTTCAGGGCGACGTGGCGGCCGAGCCGGGTGTCTTCAGCCTTGTAAACGACACCCATGCCACCCCCGCCGAGTTTGTCAAGAACCCGGTAGTGCGCGATCGTGCGGCCGGTCATGCGTTCACGCCAGCTTCTGACTATAGCGGTATTATACTCCCCTCTGACGATGGTGCCGGGTCAGAGAAATATCCATGGCTACGACAACGGGCGGGTAAGGCTTCTTTTCGCCTCACGCGCGTGACATCTAACTTTCACTGAAGCTGGATGGGCACTGTCTAAGCTAAGAACGGCGTTCTGAGAAATGAGTCCGGCCTTGTCGCCAAGGGTTTACCGATCTGTGACCGCCATGGTCCTCGAAGCGGAAACTAGCCTTATTCTAACGCCTATGCCCTGGACCGCAGCCGGCCCCTGGCCGGTTGGGCGGAACCAGGAACGACCAACGCCAGGACCCCTCCGCTGCCGCTCAACGCGCCGCGAAAGACATCACAGGCGCTGTTCCACGGGCGGTGGCGCCCAGGGCGCGGCAATCACCAAGTCACCGAGAACAACTTGCGCGCAGTTGTAACCCGGCAGCCCCGTGACATTCCCGCCCGGGTGACAACTGGCGCCGCACAAATACAGTCCCGGGAGGTGCCCGCGATAATGACCGGCGCCGGGAAACGGACGATTGTAGCCGACCTGGCCGTCCGTGAAGGCTCCGACCAGCAAATCGCCTTCTCTCATGTTGGGGAACGTGCGCTCCGTATCGAGGGGCGTGCCGGCGAACCAGTCCAGCACGGACTCCCGCAAGCCAGGAGCATATTCCGCCCACACGTCCAGCATTTTCTCAGCGTGCCGCTCTTTCTCTGCTTCCCAGTTGCCGGGATCGCCGTTCAGGCGGTACGGCAGCTTCTCCCACAGGAACGCCGTGTGGCGCCCCGTGGGCGCCTGCGATGGATCGAAGACTGTCGGGCAGGTTCCCCACATCACGGCGCCAGGAA
>JBGOUJ010000061.1:0-20436 GCA_041477005.1 Terriglobia bacterium
CTCAGAAGGGATTCGACCAGCTCGATCTGCTCGACGGCCACAGCCAGGTCCAGGTCGAGGCTCACCAGCGGTTCTGCATACGCGTTGACCGCCTGGCCGCCGATCACGCAATAGCGAATCCCGTGCTCAGCGAGCAAAGAGATCAGCGATTCCAGCAGGTTGGAGCGATCCACCGTAACGGCCTTCCAGAACTCCAGCGCGCGCACAACACTAAGGGTACCTCATCCAGGGTCCGCGGACGAACGTGGTTCCTTCAGCGTTTGGTCGATGGTTCCCTCTGGTCAGCGGTTCCGAGATCACACTTCCAGGATCACCGGCAGGATCAGTGGGCGGCGGGAGGTCTCCTTGGCGATGAAGCGCTTCAGGTCGGCGCTGATTTTGGCCTTGATCACGCCGTAGTCCGACTTCTCCTCACCGGTCGAGCCTTCCAGGGTCTTCACCACGATCTCGCGAGCGCGGGAGATCATTTCGGCGCCGTCCTCCGAGCTGACAAAGCCGCGGGTGACGATCTCGGGCTGACTTTCCAGCTCCCCGGTGTGGCGGTTGATGGCGATCACCGTCATCACGATGCCGTCCTCGGAAAGGTGCTGCCGGTCGTGGATGATCACGTCCTCGACGATCTCGTCCACCGACCCGGAGTCGATGCAGACGCGGCCAACCGGGACCGCCCCGGCCTTGCGGGCGCCCTGGGCGTCGATCTCGAGCACCTCGCCGCTGTCGAGCAGGAATGTCTCCTCCAGGCCCGAATAGCGCAAGTGCTCGGCCAGGGCGGCGTGGCGAGCGAGCTGCCGGAACTCGCCGTGGATGGGGACGAAATAGCGCGGCCGCACCAGGTTGAGCATCAGGTTCAGCTCCTCCTGGCTGGCGTGGCCGGAGACGTGGATGGGCGGGGTGCTCGAGCCGTAGATGACCTCCGCGCCACGCCGGCAGAGATGGTCGATCATACGGAAGATGCCCGTCTCGTTGCCCGGAATGATGCGCGAGCTCAACACCACGGTGTCCCCCGGCTCGACCGAGACGTGCTTGTGCTTGTCCACCGCCACCCGGGCCAGCGCCGACATGGGCTCGCCCTGGCTGCCGGCGATCACCACCGTGCGGGCCGAGCGCGGGATCTGGGCGAGGTCGCCGGGACGGACCAGCAGCCCGTCGGGAACCCGCAGGAAACCCAGATCGTGGGCGATCTCGGCGGTCGAGGTCATGCTGCGGCCCACCAGCGCCACCTTTCGCTTGTGGTCATGCGACAGCTCGAGGATCTGCTGCACGCGGTGGGTCGAGGAGCTGAAGCAGGAGACGACCATGGTCTGCTCCGCGCGCATGAAGATGTCTTCCATGCGCCCGCGGATCGCCCGCTCGGAGGGCGTGAAGCCGGGCCACTCGGCGTTGGTCGAGTCCGAGAGCAGCAGCAGCACGCCGCGCCGGCCGTAGTCGGCCAGGGTGTGCAGGTCGAACAGCTCGTTGTCGGTGGGACTGGGATCGATCTTGAAATCGCCGGTGTGGATCACCACCCCGAGCGGCGTGGTGATGGCCAGGGCCAGGGCGTCCACAATGCTATGGGTGACGTGAATGAACTCGACCGAAAAGCAGCCGAGCTGAATGGTCTGCTTGGCCTTGACCTTCTCGAGCCGCGGCTTGCGGTCGAGCTCGTAGTCCTCGAGCCGCCTTTCCACCAGCGCCAGGGTGAACTCGGTGCCGTAGACGGGAATCTCCAGCTCCGCCAGCAAAAACGGCACGGCGCCGATATGATCTTCGTGGCCGTGGGTGAGAACGAGCCCGCGCACGTGCCGGCGATTTTCCTTCAGGTAGGTGATATCGGGGACGACGATATCAACCCCCAGCAGCTCGGAGCCGGGAAACATCATCCCCGCGTCGACGACCAGGATGTCGTCGCCGCAGCGCAGGGCCATAATGTTCATCCCGAACTCCCCCAGGCCGCCGAGGGGGATGACTTGGAGTTTGGCGTTGGACAGGTCGCTACCTCGAAGGAAGGTTATCGTTTCTAGAGTAACATGCCGATTGGTTGACTTGTCGAATGGTTGATGGACGCCGGGCTGGCCAGGATCCTGAATCCGCAAAGTCAGCGGATCAACAAGTCATCGATTCGGTTATACTTCGATCAAATGCGAGGCATGGAGCGGGCGCCGGTTCTGCCCGAGGACGCGGTTGTTCTCAGCGATCAGGTCCAGGAGTATATCCGCCGCCTGGCCCGGGCGGTGGTTCCCCGCAGCGGGCCGATCGGGCAGCGCTGGCGCCGGCGCTTGGCCCGGGCCGGCTTGCGCGGCGAAGACCCGCGGCTGCGGGCCCTGGCCGCCCTCAATCCGGTCGCCTCGGCCGACCTGCTCGCCGCCGGCAAGCTCTCCGATTTCTTCGAGCGCGTCGAGTACAACGGCCGCCGGCTGGCCAAGCTTGGCGTGCCTCCAAGCCAGGTCATCAGCTCTTTGCGCGCGTATGAAGACGCCCTGCTGCCCGACCTCCGCCGCCTCTTCCCCCAGGACTATTCCAACTACCTCTGGTCGCTCGACCACCTTTACTTCTGCATCCTGCTCACCCTCAACACGGCCTATTTCCAGGTCCGCGACCAGGAGGCGCGGGCCTTTTTCGACGTCTTCCAGGACGAGCTCGAATCGGTCAGCGTGGAGGATCTACTGAACCGCGTCCTGGACACCCTGGTGCGGACCTTCAAGGCCCAGGGCGGGGTGATCCTGCTGCTCACGCCCAACCGGGAAGAGCTCTTGGTGAAGGCCTGCCGCGGCCTCGCCCCCTCCCTCGCCCGGCACTTCAACGCCCCGGTGGGCGAGGGTTTTGCCGGGCGCATTGCCCAGACCGGCCGGCCCCACGTCGTCTTGGATGCCCGCAAGGATCCGCTGATCCGCTCGGCCCAGGTCCGCCGGACGTTCCGCAGCCTGTGGGGCGTGCCCCTGCTGGCCAAGGGCAAGGTTACCGGCGTGCTACACCTCGATTTCGCGCGCGAGTACAACTGCCTGCCCCGGGAGATGACACTGCTGGAGGCGGTGGCCGAGCGCTGCGCTCTGGCGATCGAGAAGGCCCAGTTGATCGAGGCCCTGGCCCAGCGCGAGGAGCGGATCCGGCAGCTCGGCGAGCACATGCTCAAGGTCGAGGAGGAGGAGCGGAGGCGGATCAGCCGCGAGCTGCACGACGAAGTGGGCCAGGCCCTGCTGGTGGCCCGGCTCTATCTGGAAATGCTCCAGCAGGAGCTGCCCCGTCATGCCCCCCATCTGGCCCCCAAGGTGGAGGATGCCCTGAAGGTGATCGACGGCACCATTCGGGACATGCGCCGCCTGATCTCGGCCTTGAGCCCCAGCGTGCTCGAGCAGCTCGGCCTGGCGGCCGCTTTGCGCCAATTTGTCAACAATTTCGGCCGGACCATCCCGGTCCACATCCGTCTGAAGCTCTCCCGGCTGGGGTCCGTCCCCAAGGACGCAGAAATAATGTTGTACAGATTAGTGCAAGAATGCTTCAGTAATGTGATAAAACATTCTAAGGCGGAAAATGTTTTATTGGCCGTGAGCCGGTCCAACGACCGGCTGCACGTCCGGGTGGAAGACGACGGGATCGGATTCGATCTCGATCAAGCCGCCGGTAAACGAGGAAGTTTCGGAATCTCCGGCATGCGCGAGCGGGTGGTGCTGCTGGGAGGCAAAATGGAGATCACGACCCGCCAGCGGGAAGGGACCAAGATCGATATCCGGATTCCCATCTAGCGGCGGGCAGGGAAGCTGAGGAAGTGATATGGCGAAAATTCGTATCCTGCTTACGGACGATCACACGCTGTTCCGGCAGGGCATCAAGACCCTGCTTTCGGCCGAGGCCGACCTGGAGATTGTGGGCGAAGGCGCCAACGGGGCCGAGGCGGTTGAGAAGGTGACTGAGCTGCGCCCCGACCTCGTGCTCATGGACATCGGCATGCCCGGCCTCAGCAGCTTCGAGGCCACGCGGCAGATCAAGAAGCTCCGGCCCGACACCAAGGTGCTGTTCCTCACCATGTATGATGACGAGGACTACCTGGTGCAGTGCATGGAGGTCGGCGCCAGCGGCTACGTCCTCAAGGACAGCCCGGCGCAGCAACTCCTGGCGGCCATTCGCGACGTCCATCGCGGCGGCAGCTACCTGAGCCCGCGGATGCTCTCCCAACTGGTGGACGACTTCCGCTCGCGCATCAAGACCGCCCACCGCCAGCCCCGCTTCGCCACCCTGACCACGCGCGAGAAGGAAATCCTCAAGTTCCTGGCCGAAGGCGACTCGGTCAAGGAGATCGCCGCCGGTCTGAACCTCAGTGTCAAGACCGTCGAAGCGCACAAGTTCAACCTGATGCGCAAGCTCGACATCCACAACAAAGCCCACCTGGTGCAGTACGCCATCCAGAAGAAGATCATCAAGATCCCGGTAGGGCCGTAAGAGGATAGTAGATCGTTGGATCGTGGATCGAGCGCCTGAGTCTCCGCGCCGGTGCCCGAAGCACCATCCAGAAGATCACCAAGACCCCAGTGGGGCCGTGAGTAAGCTCGAAGATCGTTGGCCCAAGCCTCGAAACCGCTTCCCCGGGCCCACGATCCACGATCCACGATCGCAGCGGTGCGGCGGAGCCGCTCCGCTGCCCAGAGAGCCCCGCTGCCCGAAGTTTGGTACAATATCTACTTGCAACTCAGTTTCAACTAGCCGGCTATGGTTTCCTCCTTCATCATCGCCCTGCGCGAGGGGGTGGAAGCGGCGCTGGTGATTGCCATCGCCCTTGCCTACCTGCGGAAGATCGGCCGGGAAGACCTGCATCGCACGGTGTATCGCGCTCTGGCCGCCGCCGTGGCTGCCAGCCTGGCCGGCGCCTGGCTGTTTCAGAAGCTCCAGTGGACCGAGGAAGCCTTTGAAGGCTGGACGCTGCTCGCCTCGGCGGCCTTTGTCTTCACGCTGGTGGTCTGGATGTGGCGGCACACACGGGGGATCAAGGCGGAGATGGAGCGGAAGCTGGGGGCGATCGCCGAACGCGATTCGGGCGCGCGGACGGGCATTTTCCTGTTCGTGTTTCTGATGGTGTTTCGCGAGGGCGTCGAGACAGTGCTGCTGCTTTCGGCCGCGAGTTTCACCAGCGACTCGATACTGAAGGCGGCGGGGCTCGGGCTGGGGCTGGCGCTGTCCGTGGCCTTCGGCATCACCTTCATTCGCGGGGCGGTGCGCATCGATCTGCGCCGGTTTTTCCGCATCACTACCGTCATCCTTTTTGTAGTTGTGTTGCAACTACTGGTGACCGGGCTGCATGAGCTTTCCGAGGGCGGCTTCCTGCCTTCGAGCTCGCGGGAAATGGCCCTGATCGGTCCCGTTGTTCGCAGTGACGTGTTCTTCTTTGTGACCATTCTGGCGTTGGCCGCCTGGATGGTGCTGCTCGACTGGCGCGCGCGTGAGCCTGTCGTGGCCGGCGAGCCCGGCAGTGCGGTGCGCCGCAAAGCGATTTGGACGGCCCGGCGGGAGCGGTTCTGGATGTTCGGCGTTTGCTCCGCGTCGTTTGTCTTCATCCTGTTCGCCACCGCCGAGTTCATCTATGCCCGCGCGGAGAGTCAGCTCACCCCGGCGATTCCTCTCACCGCGGTCAGCGGCCAGGTTCGCATTCCGGTAGCCTCGGTGAGCGATGGTATGCTCCACCGGTTCGCCTACGAGGCTCCTTCTAAAGACAACCACGTCACCGTGCGAGTCATCGTCATCCAGAAGCCCGATGGATCTCTGGCCGCGGCGCTCGACGCGTGCCTGATCTGCGGAAACCAGGGCTACTACCAGAAAGGTCCGCACGTGCTGTGCAAGAACTGCGCTTCGGCTATCTACATTCCCAGCATCGGGACTCCCGGCGGTTGCAACCCGGTTGCACTTAGATCCCACGTCGAGCGCGGCGACCTGGTCCTCGATGCGGCCGATCTGGACCCGGCCGCCAAATACTTCCTCAAGCCGTCGGCAGGGAGCTGAGATGTTTTTCCGGCTCGTGCGTCAATCTCTGGCGCGGTCCCCGCGCCGGAAGCTCATGACCGTGATCGCCATCGCCTTGGCAAGCGCCATCTCGATGGCTATGCTGGCGGTGCTGATGGATATCGGCGATCGCATCAGCCGCGAGCTGCGGAGCTTCGGCGCCAACCTGCTGGTCAGCGCCAAGTCGTCCGCCCTGCCGGTCGAGATCGGCGGCATCGACTACCGGCCGGTGGCCGACGCGGCCTTCATTCCGGAAAGCACTCTCCCCAAGCTCAAGTCGACCTTCTGGCGGAACAACATCACCGCCTTCGCCCCGTTTCTTTCGGCGACGGTCGAGGTGGGGGGCGGCAAGGCGGTGGTTCAGGGCACGTGGTTTCGCCGCAGCTATACGACCTCCGGCCGGGAAACGCTATCGACCGGCATTCGCGATCTGAACCGGACCTGGAAAGTGGAGGGCGACTGGATCGAAGACCCAACTGCCGATCCCGCCGCCCGCGAAGTGCTGGCCGGCTCCGCCCTGGCCCTCCGCCTGGGAGTGAAGCCCGGCAGCCGGCTCGGCCTGTGGGGGCAGAGCTTCCGCGTGCGGGGCCTGCTCGTGACCGGGGGCGACGAAGAAGATCAGATTTTCACGCGCCTCGAAACCGTGCAGCAGTTCACCGCGCGTCCCGGCCAGGTCGCGCGTGTCCAGGTGGGAGCGCTCACCAAGCCCGAGGACGCTTTCGCCCACAAAGACCCCACCAAGATGACGCGGGAAGAATACGACCGCTGGTATTGCACGCCCTACATCAGCTCGATTGCCCACCAGATCCACGAGCAGATGCCGATGGCTGTGGCGCGCCCGATTCGCCGCATCGCCGACAACGAGGGGCGGATCCTCAGCCAGATCCGGCTGCTGATGCTGCTGGTGAGCGCCGCGGCCATGACCACGGCGGCGCTGATGATCTGGAGCGCCATGGCCACCACGGTGCTGGAGCGCCGCAGCGAAATTGCGGTGATGAAGGCGATCGGCGCGCAGAACGGGCTGATTGCGGCGCTGTTTGCCGTCGAGGTGATCTTGCAGGGGGCCATCGGTGGAGCGCTTGGCGCGGCCCTGGGCGTCGTCCTGGCGCGTCAGGTGTCCCAGCAGGTCTTCCACTCGGCCCTCGATCTGGCGCCGCTGCTGCCGGCCCTGGTGATCCTGGTGGCGGTGGCGGTGGCGCTGGCCGGCTCGGCTGTGCCGATGCTCTCGGCCCTGCACTTGGATGTGGCGCCGATCCTGAAGGAGGAGAATTGATCCTCTCCCGGCTGGTTTGGCCTCGGCTGGTTTGGCGGGCGATGGCCGAGCGCTGGCAGCGGATCTCGCTGGCGCTTGCGGCGCTGACCATTGCCGCCGCCCTGGCGACGGCCTTGCTCGGCCTCTACTTGGACATCGAGCGCAAACTGCGCGGCGAGTTTCGGGGATACGGGGCGAATCTGATCCTTTCCCCCGCCGGCGACCGCCAGACCCTGCCACTCGACGCGCTGGCTGAAGCCGACAAGTATGGCCAGGCGGCGCCGTTTTTGTATTCCGTCCAGACCGTCAATGGCGAGCCCGTTGTACTGGCCGGCGTGGATTTCAAGCGCCTGGAGCCTCTGGCCGGCTACTGGCAGGTGGAGGGCCGTCGCCAGCCCTTGTCCGGCGAGTGCCTGGTTGGGGAGCGCGTGGCCGCGCGGTTCGAGCTGCGGCCCGGCTCGATCGTCAATGTGGGGCTGCAGGCCTACCGGGTGGCGGGCATCGTCTCGACCGGCGCGGCCGAGGATTCGCAGGTGCTGCTGCCGATCGAGGATGTGGCCGAGCGGGCCGGACTCAGCCACCAGGCCAGCCTGATTGCCGTGCGCGTGGACGGCGCGCAGGTCGAGCGGGCGCGGGCCGCGCTCGCGGCGTCGCTGGCCGCTGTGCTGCCGGGGGCCGAGGTCCGCGCCCTGCGCGCCGTGATCGAGTCGGAAGCGGCCGTGGTGCTCAAGATCCGCGGCACGCTGTTCGTGCTCACCCTGCTTGTGTTGCTGATCGTGACGCTGTGCGTGATGAACAACTTCGCGGCGATCGTCTATCAGCGCCGCAAAGAGATCGGCGTGCTCAAGGCCATCGGCGGCGCCGACCGGCGTATCGCCGCTCTGTTCGCGGCCGAGGTCGCGGCGGTGGGATTGCTGGGCAGTCTGGCCGGCTTCGGCCTGGGCTGGCTGCTCGTCCGGTGGCTCGGATGGCAGATCTTCCACCAGCCGATGGAAACGAGCCTGGCGGTGCTGCCGCCGGTGGCCGGAATCACGCTGCTGGTGGCCCTGGCGGCCACGATCGTGCCGCTGCGGCGCATCCGCCAGATCGAGCCAGCGGTTATACTACGAGGGGAATGAAGGGGAATTCGTCGGGACAAACGATGGCCCTCATCGAGCTAGCGAGCTTGACCAAGTATTACTCCGACTCGGTGTGCGCCCTCGACCAGGTGAGCTTCGAGGTCGCGCCGGGCGAGTGGCTGGCCATCATGGGCCCCTCCGGCTCGGGCAAGACCACGCTGCTGAACATTTTGGGCTGTCTCGACCGGCCCACCTCCGGGGTGGTCCGCATCGACGGCACCGACATCGCCGGCCTGAGCGCCCAAGGGCTGACCCGCTTCCGCGCCGAAACGGTGGGATTCATTTTCCAGCAGTACCATTTGATCCCTTACCTGACGGCGCTCGAGAACGTCATGGTGGCTCAGTATTTCCACAGCATGATCGACGAGCCGGAAGCGCGGAAGGCCCTGGAGCGGGTCGGCCTGGCTGGCCGGGCGCAGCACCTGCCGAGCCAGCTTTCCGGCGGCGAACAGCAGCGCATCTCGATCGCCCGGGCTCTCATCAATCAGCCGAAGATCATTTTGGCCGACGAGCCGACCGGCAACCTCGACGCCGCCAACGAGGACATCGTGCTGGGGATCCTGGAAGGTCTGCATTACGAAGGCAACACGATTCTGATGGTGACCCACGACGAGAAGGTGGGTCGCCGCGCCGATCGCCGGATCGACCTGGAGCACGGCCGCATCGTCCAAACAACGGTCTTCAGCTTCGAGGAGAACGAGAACTTCGACGAAGTGCTGGAGCACATGTGGATGGCCGAAGAGGGGACCACGCACGCCGAGGCCACGCACTTCTCGGCGGTCGAGAAGAAACGCCTGGTCGCCACGATGACGCGCATCGGCCTGCTGGAGCCGAATGGCGCCCCGGCCGGCGGCGTGACGTTTACCCCCGAGGGCCGCCACCGCGCCGCCAGCGTGATCCGCCGCCATCGCCTGGCCGAGCGGCTTTTCACCGACACCCTGGACCTCCGCGACGACACCGAGATCGAGTCCAACGCCTGCACGTTCGAGCACATCCTCAGTCCCGAGGTTACCGAGCGCATCTGCACCTTCCTCGGCCACCCCAGCCGCTGCCCCCACGGCAGCCCCATCCCCCCAGGGCCGTGCTGCGGGCGGATAAACACAGATTAAACAATCCGAGATCTGTGTTCATCCGTGTTCATCTGTGGTTCCAATTCGGGGTTCTTGTCTGTGGTTCCTTTAGGTTGTGATCGTCTTGCCGGTGCGCATGGCCTGGTTGGCCAGGTGCGAGGTGCGGGCGGCTTCGACGCCGGCGCGGACGTGGGCGTTGGGCAAGGCGCGGCTGCGGATGCAGTCGAGCCAGTTTTTGAGATTGGATACCGTACCGTCGCCGGTGCTTTTCATCTGAATCGTCGGTTCGGACAGAGCCGTGTGCTCCGCCGGGATCTGGCCCTCGGGGTAAACGGCGAAGCCGTCGCGGGTGAGCTTCATCATCGCTTCCGAGCCCCGAAACAGGATGCCGCCGCCTTCGAGCGATCCGTTCAGCGTCCCGTAATAGACCGCCGTGTAGTTGTTCGGGAACTGGATCGCGGTGTTGACGGTGTCGGGGCATTCGAGCATCTTCAGGGCGTGGGTGGCGCCCATGGCGGTCACCGCCCGCGGCTGTGGGCTCGACAGGAACCACTGGATCACATCGATCCAGTGCGTCATGAGGTCGGTGAAGATGCCGCCGCCGAAATCCCAGAAGAAGCGCCAGCGGCGGTACCGGACCGGGTCGAACGGCTGCTTGCGCGCGGAGCCGAGCCAGCGATCCCAGTCGAGCTTCGCTTCCTCGATCGGCGCGTCGGGTCGGGGCCGTTGCAAGTAGTTCTGATACCAGTAGCATTGCGCCAGCGTGATCTGGCCGAGGCGGCCGGAATCGACGATCTCTTTGGCGAGCAGGTAGTGATCCCAGCTACGCTGCTGGGTGCCGGTGGCCACGACGCGCTTCGATTTCTCGACGCCGGCGATCAGCTTCTCGCCTTCGCTCAAGTCGTGGGTCACCGGTTTCTCCACGTAAACATCTTTGCCGGCCGCCACGGCGTCGAGCGTCATCGGAACATGCCAGTGGTCGGGGGCGCCGATGACCACGGCGTCGATATCGCGGCGATCGAGGACCTGACGGTAATCGGGCGCAGGCTGGCACCCCGCGCCCATCTTCTCGGCGGTCGCCAGCCGCCGCGGCTCATACACGTCGCAGGCGGCGGCGATTTCCGTGCCGGAAAGGTTCTTGAGGATGCCCGCCAGGTAGGTGCATCGCCCACCGGTTCCGATCAGGCCGATGCGAATGCGGTCGTTGGCGCCAAGGGCATGTTGCGGCGCGAGCAGCGTCGCTGCCGTGGCGGACGTCACGAAGTCTCTGCGGTTCATGGCGCCAGCATACCATCGACTCTGCACCGCGGCACAAGATGCAACGCGCCTGTCGCGCGGCGGTGGCAAGCCAGGCCGCGAGGTGGGATCCGCGACGTGGGGGATCCGCGAGGTGGGGGGGCGCGAGGTGGGGATCCGCAAGGTGGGTAGGTCGCGAGTTGGGGGGCGCAAGGCGGGGATCAACGCCTTGCAGGGGGCTCTTGCTCGGGAGCGGCTATTCTACCCGCTCGATCTTCACCTGCTGGACGACGACCGGCTTGTGGGGCCGGTCGCGGCCGTCACGGGACACCTTGGCGATCTTCTCCACGGTCTCGTAGCCCGAGGCCACTTCGCCGAATACCGAATGGCGGTTGTCGAGATGCGGCGTTGGCGTGACGGTTATGAAGAACTGGCTGCCGTTGGTGTTGGGGCCGGAATTGGCCATCGACAGGATGCCCGGCTTGTGGTGCCGCAGCTTGGGATGAAACTCGTCGGCGAACTTGTAGCCCGGCCCGCCCGTGCCTGTTCCCTGCGGGCAGCCGCCCTGGATCATGAAGCCTTCGATCACCCGATGAAAAACCAGGCCGTCATAGAACGGCTTGCCGGCCGGTCCTTTGCGCCCTTCGGCGAGCGCCACAAAATTCTCGACGGTGTTGGGAACCAGATCGGTGAACAATCGGCACGTGAAATCGCCTTCGCTCGTCGAAAAATGGGCGTAGACACCAGGTTCGGGCATGAATGAATTCGTCTCCTCTCGTCAGGGTAGCACGGATCTCCAGGACCACGATCCACGCTCCCTTTTGCTAGAATACGCCCTTCACGAAGCGGATCGTAGAACGCGGAACGTGGATCGTGGACCCTGCGCTCGTTCGGGCCCACGATCCACGATCTACGATCCACGATCCCTCCTATGCCCAGCAGACGGACCGTGTGGCTGAAGCTGCTGCTGCTGGTGGCGATTTACTGCACTGTGCAGTGGCTGCTACCCCGGCCGGTCACGGTCGAGCCGCAAGGCTGGCGACTGCTCGGCATTTTTCTGGCTACGGTGGCGGGCCTGATGTCGCGTCCCTTGCCGGGCGGCGCCATCGTACTGCTGGGAGTGACGGCAGCGGCGCTGAGCCGCGCGGTTTCGATGGAGCAGGCGCTGGCCGGCTATTCCCGCGGATTCGTCTGGCTGGTGTTGGCGGCCTTCTTCGTCTCTCGCGCCCTGATCAAAACCGGCCTGGCGCGGCGCATCGCGCTGTTGTTTGTGCGGGCTTTCGGTCGCAGCTCGCTCGGCATCTCTTATTCGCTGATCTTGAGCGATGTGACGCTGGCGGCAGCGATCCCTTCCAATGCCGCCCGCGCCGGCGGCGTCATTCTCCCCATCGTGCGCAGCCTGGCCGAGCTTTATGGGTCCGAGCCGGGACCGACCGCCGCGCTGCTCGGCACGTTCCTGTTCGCCGCCGTGTATCAGGGAGAGTGCATCGCCGCGGCGATGTTCTTCACCGGCCAGGCCAGCAATCCGCTGGCCGCCGACTTTGCGTGGTCCGTGGCGAGGTTCAAGGTCACGTGGGCTGGCTGGTTCACCGCCGGAATCGTGCCCGGCGCGGTCAGCATTGCAGTGGTTCCTTGGGTCATCTCCCGCCTGCTGCCGCCCGAAATCCGCCGCACGCCCGACGCGCCTCGCTTCGCCCGGGCCGAGATCGAGGCCATGGGGCCGATGGACCGAGACCAGAGAATCGTGTTCGGCATTTTTGCCGCCACCTGCGGCCTGTGGCTTACTAGCGGCTTCCACCGGTTAGGCATCACCGAGGTGGCGTTGCTCGGCGCCGGCGGGCTGTTCCTGACCGGTGTTCTGACCTGGGAGGACGCCCTTTCAGAGCGGGCCGCTTGGGACGTTTTCATCTGGTACGGAGGGCTGGTAGGCCTGGGCGACGCGCTCAACCAATCCGGCGTGACTAAGGCCTTCGCCACCGCCGTCGGCTCCCATTTCGGAAACCTGGGATGGGCCGCGCTGCTCGCCGTGACCCTGGCGATCTATTTCTATGCCCACTACGCCTTCGCCTCGATCACCACCCACATTCTCGCGATGTTCCCGCCGTTCCTGGCCCTGCTCCTGGTGCGCGGGGCGCCGGCAGGGCTGGCCGTCTACGCTTTCGCCTGTCTGGCCAATCTGGCGGCTGGGCTGACCCACTACGGCACCACGCCCAGCCCGATGTTCTACGCTCACGGCTACCTAAGCTTCCAGCAGTGGTGGCGCATCGGCTTGCTGGTTTCATTCATCAACCTGGCGATCTGGTGCTCGGCGGGCTTCCTGTGGTGGAAAGCGATCGGGATCTGGTAATTCTAATGCTTACTGGCTCTTGGCGGCCTTCACCCCGGCGTACTTGCGCTGGAAGCGCTCCACGCGGCCGGCCGTATCCATGAGCTTCTGCTTGCCGGTGAAGAAGGGATGGCAACTGGAGCAGATCTCCACGCGAATGTCGCCCTTGTGAGTGGAGCGGGTTCGGAACGTGTTGCCACAGGCGCAAATGACGTTGACTTCGGCGTAGTGGGGATGAATCCCGGCCTTCATGATGATTCCTTTCGACGCAGTTGGAAACTTTCAGTATAGCATGTGAGCCACACCAGGAAACGTCCGGCCCCTCTCGTGCGTCATTTCACTTGATATGTCTCGACCAAGAATGATGTGGGCGCTGGCGCTCGTGCTGGCGCTGAGTTTGGCCGCCGCGGAGAGACCGGGGCGGGTCAGCACCTATGCAGTCGTGCTGCAAGAACCGCCGGTGGGGCGGCGGCTGTCCCGCGCCAGGCGCGGCCCCGCGAGGGGAGCCCGGGCCGGCGATCCGGAGATCCGCGCCCTGGTCCAGGAAGTGGAGCGCACGCAGCAGCCCGTCCGCGCGCAGATCGAGCAGATGGGCCTGCGCATCACCGGCTCCACCCGGCATCTGCTCAACGCCGTTTTCGTGCAGGCCACCGCCGAGCAGGCCCGGCAGCTTCCGGGGTTGCTCGGCTCGAGCCCGGGCGTGCGCGGCGTGGTCCGCATGCAGCGCTACCGGCCCATGCTGAACGCCGCGGCCGACCTGATCAATGCCCCGGCCGCCTGGAGCGCCCTGGGCGGCGTTTCCAACGCCGGCGCGGGCATCACCATTGCCATCATCGATTCGGGCATTGATAATACTAATCCGGCCTTCCAGGACCCCTCCCTCGCCACGCCGGCGGGCTACCCGCTGGCGCAGCCCGCGGACCTCCCCTACACCAACAGCAAGATCATCGTCGCGCGCTCCTATCTGAAACCGTCCGGCGCTATCGATCCGACCGTTTCCCGGCCCGACGATTACACGCCCCGCGACCTGCAGGGGCACGGGACGTTTATAGCCATGATAGCCGCGGGACAAACGGTGACCGCTCCCAACGGCCCCACCATCACCGGCATCGCCCCCAAGGCCTTTCTGGGCAATTACAAGGTCTCCGGCTCAACCGACATCAATGACGGGCCGGGGGAGGACACCATCCTGTCCGCCATGGACGATGCCATCTCCGACGGTATGGACATCATCAACTTGAGCCTCGGCAGCATCGCGGTGTTTGGGCCCGGGGACCAGTTCTGCACCGGCAACGCCGGTTCATTCTGCGACGTGGTGGCCGAGGCGGTCGCGATCGCTACCGAGCAGTACGGCGTCGTGGTGGTCGCCGCCGCCGGCAACGACGGCGACGTCGGCGTCAATGTCCCCACTTTGAATACCATTTCCTCTCCTGCCACTGCCCCGGATGCAATTGGAGTCGGCGCCACCACGAACTCGCGCCAGTTGACATCCACTCTGCGCGGCGGCGCCGGAGCGCCCGGCTCGCTGCAGTCGGTCCCGGCCCTGTTCGGCAACGGCCCGCATCCCAACAGCCCGATCACCGGCCGCATCCGCAACGTGCAAAGTCTGGGCGACGACGGAACGGCCTGTAACCCGCTGCCGGCGAATTCGCTCGCCGGGGGGCTGGCGCTGGTCATCCGGGGCAACTGCGACTTCTCGGTCAAGGTCGGTAACGCCGCCGCCGCCGGCGCCACGGCCGTCGTCGTCTACAACGTCTCCGGCCATGACGATATCTTCGGCATGACCGGCCTGGTCAGCGCCACCATCCCATCGGTGCTGATCGGCAACACGGCGGGGCAGAATCTTGCCGGCTACATCAGTTCCACCTCCGGCGCCACCGTGACGCTCGATCCTCAACTGGTTTCCCAGCCCACCACTCCCGACCTGATAGCCGGCTTCAGCTCGCGCGGTCCCAGCATCGATTTGTCGACCAAGCCGGACCTGGTGGCTCCTGGTACAAGCATCTTCTCGACGACTCAGAACCTCGACGCGAACGGCGCCGAGTACGATTCCACCCGCTTCACGAGCCTGGACGGAACCAGCTTTTCCACCGCCCTGGTGTCCGGAGCGGTGGCCCTGGTCGAGCAGCAGTTCCCAAGTATCAGCGCAACCCAGATCATCTCGGCGGTGGTCAATACCGCGTCGCCGAGCATTTTGGATAACGGGAGTCAGGCGCGCGAGACGGCCATGGGCGCCGGAAAGCTGAACGCCCAGGCGGCGGTGAAGACGGCCGCCGTGTTCGAGCCCTCCAGCTTCAGCTTCGGCCTGCTCGACAGGACCGTCTCGTTTCCGATCGGGGGCCAGGTAAACCTGACCAACGTGAGCTCCGCTTCCCAGACGTTCCAAGTTCAGGTGCAGCAGCGGGATCCCGATTCGAACGCGCGGATCACCGTCAACGGCGGCAGCTCGACCAGCGGCGCAATAGGCGCCGGGCAGACCGGACAAGTGACGGTCGCGCTCGGCGGCTCGCTGCCTCGTCCCGGCCTCTACGAAGGCGTGCTTACCGTGACGGGACCCTCGACCAGTCTCCGCATCCCCTATCACTATGCCGTGGCCAGCGGCACGCCGGCGAACATTCTCGCCGTCGCCGGCGATGGAGTAGTCGGCGCTGCCGGCCAGCCCCTGCCGCAGTTGCTCATTCTCAAGCTGATCGATAATTTGGGCCTGCCGATTTCTAACACGAGTGTGCAGTTCCGCGTGACCCAGGGGAGCGGGAAGATCGTGCAAGCCGACGCCACCACCGACGTCTATGGCATCGCCGCCGCCGATGTGGATCTGGGGCCGGAGATCGGCGATCAGAGCTTCTCGGCCACAGCCGGCGGCCTCACCGTGACCTTCCTCGACACCGCGCGCGCCACCCCTACGATCAGCTCCGGTGGCGTGGTCAACGGCGCGAGCTTTGCGAGCGGCCAGGCCGTGGCGCCCGGCTCCATCATCTCGATTTTCGGCTCGAACCTGGCCGAGACGATCGCCGGCGCCGCTCGCCTGCCGCTTCCCCTGGCCCTGGGCGCCGTCAGCGTCAGCTTTGACCAGCCCGCCGCCGGCCTCAGCATTCCCGGACGCTTCTTCTTCGTCAGCCCCGGGCAGCTTAACGTGCAGGTTCCCTGGGAGTTCGCCGGCCTGACCTCCGTGATGCTCAAAGTGCGTATCGACGACACGGTGAGCGCCGTCTATACCCTCCAACTAAGCGACTACGCCCCGGGGATCTTCGAGTACACAATCGGCGGGCAGAAACTCGGCGTGGTGACCCACGCCGACGGGAGCATCGTCACGCCGTCGAGCCCCGCCAAGAAGGGCGAAACGGTGATCGTCTACGCCACCGGCGTCGGCCCCGTTGATCAGCAGCAGGCGAGCGGGTCAGCCGCTGGGGCGCAGCCCCTGGCCCACACCACCCAGACGCCCGCCGTCACGGTTGGCAGCCAGTCGGCCAGCGTGCTTTTCTCCGGTCTGGCGCCGTTTTTCGTGGGCCTCTACCAGCTCAATGTCACCATTCCGAGCGGCACGCCCAGCGGGACCCAGCCGCTGGTCATCACCACCAGCGGCATTGCCGGCAACGCGGTAAACGTGCCGATTCAATAATTGGCCTCCCGGTTGCTTCCCTGACAGCGGAGGTTCTTGTATTAGTTATCAGCTCAACTACTGGCCGGCGCCGGAGATGACGGGCGCTTGATCTCGGTCATGACGCTCGAGACCAGCTCCTTGGCGTCGGCGATGCTTTTGGCGATCAGCTCCACGTCCATGGCCGGCTTGCCGGGCGTGCGGACGCTGTGACAGTAGACGCCGTGCTGGCCGACCAGGACCAGGGCGTCGGTGAGCACGTCCAGGGCGACCGCGAGCTGGCCCCGCGCCTTACCCATCATGAATTCATACTTCTCCAGCGCCTCGCGGCGTTCCTCGAAGACGGTCATGGCTTCAGGATAGCAGGGCGGTAGAAACTCAAGCTGCTGTCGCCCTGCCGAAGCACGCGTGCGCGCCCCAGCCGGCCGTAAGCGGACTCGAGTGGCGCGCGGGAGGCATGTTCGGCGATGACCAGGGCCGGCGGCGAGGCGCCGAGGGCCGCGAGCGCCGCCTCATACTCGCGCGCCTGATCGTAAGGGGGATCGAGGAACACCATGTCAGCGGTGATCGCCGGGAGGGCGCTCGCGACGGGGCGCTCGACGACCCGGCTTCTCGATCCGAGGCCGAGCGAGCGCAGGTTCTGGCGCAAAACGGCGGCCGCCGGGCGGTTGCTCTCGATGAATATCGCCCGCGCCGCGCCGCGGCTGAGCGCCTCGATCCCGACGGCGCCCGAGCCGGCATAAGCATCCACGAAGACCTTCCCCTCGACCTCTCCGGCCAGCACGTCGAACAAGGTTTCGCGCAGCCGGTCACTGGTGGGCCGCAGCCCGCGGCCGGCCAGTGTCTTCAGCCGCCGCGATCGGAATTCACCGCCGATGACCCGCATAGGCTAGGGGAATTGAGAAATTGAGAAATGGAGCAATGGAGAAATTGGGACCGGCGCACCCGGCCGTCTTCCTTTCTCAATTCCTCCATTTCTCAATTTCTCAATTCTTCACCCCACCTGCACCAGGCCGTAGCGCCGCTGCCAGCTTTCGCGGATGTACGCGACCAGGCGCCGCAGTTCCTCGGGCGACGGCGGGTGGTCGATGTAAGCGACGGCCTCCTGGCGGGCCATCTCGAGTACCTCGCGGTCGCGGAGCAGGTTCGCCACGCGAAGCGTGGGCAGGCCGCTCTGGCGCGTGCCGAAAAACTCGCCGGGCCCCCGCAGACGCAGGTCCATCTCGGCAATCTTGAAGCCGTCGGTCGTGTCGAGCATGGTGCGGATCCGCTCTCTGGCCGCCTCGGTCAGCTCGGCGGTCACCAGCAGGCAGTAGCTCTGCTCGGCGCCCCGGCCGACCCGGCCGCGAAGCTGATGCAGTTGCGACAGGCCGAAGCCTTCGGCGTGCTCGATCACCATCACCGTGGCGTTGGGCACGTCCACGCCAACCTCGATCACGGTCGTCGATACCAGGATGTCGATCAGCCCGGCCTTGAACGCTTGCATGAGGCCGTCCTTCTCCGATGCCGGCAAGCGGCCGTGCAGCAGGGCCACCGCAAAGCTCGGGAAAACCTTGCGCGAGAGGTGCTCGTGCATTTTTTCGGCGGCCTTGATGGCGCGGGTCTCGGATTCCTCGATCACCGGATAGACCACGTAGGCCTGGCGGCCGGCCCGGATCTGCGCTTCCACGAAACTCCAGACCTGCTCGATCTCGTCCTGGTTGAAGTGGCGCGTCTCGATCGGGCGGCGGCCGGGCGGCAGCTCGTCGATTACCGAGACATCCAGGTCGCCGTAGACCGTGAGCGCCAGGGTCCGCGGGATGGGAGTCGCGGTCATCACCAGCACATCCGGGGTCTTCCCTTTCTGGAGCAGCTTGAGCCGCTGGATCACCCCGAAGCGGTGCTGCTCATCAATGATCACCAGGCCGAGCCTGGCGAACTCCACGTCGCCCTCGATCAGGGCGTGGGTGCCGATGGCGACATTCGCCAGGCCGGCGGCGATCACCTGCTTCAGTTTGCCCTTCTCGCGGCCGGTGGCCGAGCCCGTGAGCAGCGCGACGGCGTAGCCGGCTTTTTCCAGGATCCGCTTCGAGTAGAGGAAATGCTGGGTGGCCAGGATTTCGGTGGGGGCCATGAGGGCCACCTGGTAACCGTTTTCGAGCGCGATGACGGCGGCTTCGAGGGCCACGATGGTCTTACCGCTGCCGACATCGCCCTGGAGCAGCCGGTTCATCGGCTGCGGCAGCGACATGTCGGTGGCGATCTCCTTGAGCACGCGCTTCTGCGCCGCGGTCGGCTTGAAGGGCAGGATCGCCTTGATCTTCTCCCGCGCGCGGTCGTTCAACTCGAAAGCGATGCCTTCGACCGATCGGGCGCGGCGGCGCTTCAGGGCCAGGCCGCACTCCAGGTAGAAAAACTCCTCGAAGATCAGGCGCACCTGCGCCGGACTGCGGAAGGCGTTCAGCAGGCGGAGGTCGGCGTCGGGGCGGGGGAAGTGCGCTTCCGGAATGGCCGCCGCACGCGCCGGCAGGCCGAGACGGGCCCGGACCGGATCGGGAAGCGGATCTTCGTCCAGGTTCAGCTCTTCGAGCGCGCGATGGATGAGTGTGCGGAAGGCGCGGGCGGTGATCTTGGCGGCCGCCTCGTAGATCGGCACCACGCGGCCGACGTGCAGGGCCGCTTCGCCTTCGTCGGCGTCGCCGGAGAGGATCTCGTATTCCGGGTGCAGGATCGAGAGCTCACCAGAGTAGTTGTCGAATTCGATCTTGCCGTAGAAGGCGACGCGCAGGCCAGGCTTCAGGATATCGGCCAGATAGTCTCCGCGAAACCATTTGCACAGCAGGGTCTGGGCGGATCCGTCCCTGGCCCGAACCTCGAACAGGCGCATGGCGCTGCGGCGGAAGCGGACCAGGTGAGCGGAGGCAATCTCGGCCAGGACCGTGGCCATCTCGCCAGGGGCGAGCCGGGCGATGGGCTTGGTGTTGCTGCGGTCCTCGTAGCGGAACGGAACGTAATAGAGCAGGTCTTCCACCGTGAAGATGCCCTTGCTTTCGAGCATCCCGGCTCGCGCCGGCCCCACACCTTTCAGATAGGCGATCGGAGTGTGGAGGTCCATTGGTAGGGGCGGCTCTGCCGCCGGCCGGGCGGGACGGGCGGAAGCCCGTCTTACGGTAGTGTACAATGCGCCCATGCGCACACGATTCGTTCTGTGGTTTGTTCTGGCTGGGGTCTTCGCCGGCACGTTGGCGGCGGCCGATCTGAAGTTGGGCATCATCGGCCTCGACACGTCTCACGTCACGGCGTTCACCGAGCTGCTCAACAATCCATCCAACCCCAAGCACGTTTCCGGGGCCCGGGTGGTGGCCGCCTACCGCGGCGGCAGCCCGGACGTGGAGTCGAGCTACACGCGGCTCGACAAGTTCACCGAGCAACTGAAGACCAAGTACGGCGTCGAGATCGTGCCCGATATCCCGGCGCTGGCGGCGCGGGTGGACGCGGTGCTCATCGAAAGCGTGGATGGCCGGAAGCATCTGGAGCAGGTCAAGCCGGTCTTCGCGGCCGGCAAGCCCGTGTTCATCGACAAGCCGCTGGCCGCGACCTGGGCCGACGCCCAGGAGATCGCGCGGCTGGCGCGGGCGGCGCACGTGCCATGGTTTTCGAGCTCCAGCCTGCGGTACAGCTCGATCGTAACGGACCTGAAGGCCCCCAACATAATGGGCGCCTACGCCTGGGGACCGGCCTCGCTCGAGCCTCACCACCAACTGGAGCTCTCCTGGTACGGCATTCACACCGTCGAGATGCTCTACGCGCTTATGGGAACCGGCTGCGAGACGGTCAGCAACACTTCCACCCCGGAGGCCGACGTGGTGGTCGGACGCTGGAAAGACGGCCGC
>JBGOUJ010000062.1:0-20307 GCA_041477005.1 Terriglobia bacterium
CACCGCGCCGGCGCCGCTTCGCTGCGCCTCCCGCGAGCGGTCCCGAAACACCTGCGCCATCTGCCACCCGTATTCCTCGCGAAACTCCGCCGGATAGGCGGCGAGCAACAGCCGATAGATGTGTTCAGTGACGCCGTGTTCAGTGACGCCGTGTTCACCAACGCCCTGCTCACTCATGCCCGCTCACTCATGCCCTTTGCAGCAGCCGTTTTGCCCGCGCCACGCCGAGCAGCTCCGCCATCCGCTGCGCCTCGGCCGCCGCCACCCGGTGGCCGAACTCGGTCAGCCGGTAGTAGCGCCTCCGCTCGTCGTCCAGCTCGGGGTCCGGCCTCTCGTCGGATTCCTCGATCAGGCCCTCGGCCAGCATGCGCTTGATCGAGCCGTAAAGCGTCCCCGGCCCGAGCCGGACTTTATGCTCGGTCCGCTCAGCCACCTCCTGCATGATCCCGTAGCCGTGCCGCTCCCGGTCGGCCAGGGCCAGCAGGATGTGAAAGACCGCCGGGGTCAGGGGCAGCAGCTCGTGGGGATCTCGCCGGGTTTTTCTCATCGCTCCGTCCTCGATATATCTGTAACGGATATATTAGAAGGGAACGCCCGGCCTGTCAAGAGGAAAACCGCCTGCGCCTGGAAACTACTGTACGCGACAATCTCGTAAGGGCCGGGGGCTGACGCCAGCCTGGGGCATGCCAGGCCGGTTCAGGAGATCTGGTCGGGAAGGAAGCGCCGGTCCAGGATCTGCTCCGGCGAGAACGGGCACTCGGGGGGAAAGGATCCCTCGGGCAGCCCCGACTCGATGCTGGCCGCTGTGACGGCATCGCGGTAAACACGCGGCGTCGAGGCAGGCAAGGCCTGTCTCAAGCTTGGAGACTGTTCGAGCAACTGGTCCATGTCCGCCCGCTGCGCGGCGATCGTCGATCGCCAGCTCCGGGATCGTTTCTCCGGCTGATACTGCCATTCCAGCAGATGCTTGAGGATCGCCCTTGCCCGGCTGAGCAGCTCGCGTCTGTCCCGGTTCGCCAAGTCCTCGATCTCTTCCGCCAGATACTCGATGTCGATGTCGTCGAGGCGCCGCGCACGCAGCAGACGCGCCATCTCGATCGCCCAGGCGGCGAAATCCTCGTCGTAGAGCGCGCTTGCAGGTCGGATCAGTGATTTTGCGCCCATAGTGCTGACACCATTATATTCGAGGAGCCTGGGGCCATCGCGCAACGCCTCCGCGCAGCGCGGCTGCGGCTCGGACCGGGCTTGGCGGCTCCGGGCGCGTGTTACAATCGTGTTGACGTGGGCGGGAAAACCTTCTACATCGAGACCTTCGGCTGCCAGATGAACGTGCACGATTCCGAGAAGGTGATCGGCACGCTGCTGGCTGAGGGGTACGCCCGGGTCGAGACGCCCGAGCAGGCCCACCTCGTCCTTTATAATACCTGCAGCATTCGCGACAAGGCGGAGCAGAAGGTCTTCTCGCGGCTGTCGAATTTCAAGAAGCAGGCCGGGAGCGGGAAGGTCTTCGCCGTGCTCGGCTGCGTGGCCCAGCACCAGGGCGAGAGGATCTTCGAGCAAGCGCCGCACGTCGGCCTGGTGTGCGGCTCGGCGAGCTACAACAAGCTGCCGCAGTTGCTGGTGCAGCTCGAAACCGGCAACCGCCGCGTCACCGGCCTGAGCCTCGACACCGACGAAACCTTCGACACGCCGTTCACCAAGCGCGACAACCCGTTCCGCGCCTACATCACCATCATCGAGGGCTGCGACAAGCATTGCGCCTATTGTGTGGTGCCCTTCACCCGCGGGCCGGAGCGGAGCCGCACCAGCGCGAGCGTCCTGGCCGAGGCGCGGGGGCTGGCCGAGGCCGGCTATACCGAGATCCAGCTTCTCGGCCAGAACGTCAACAGCTTTCGCGACCCCTCGCCGGCCGGCTGGGATTTCGCCACGCTGCTCGCCCGCGTGGCCGAGATCCCCGGCCTGCGCCGCGTGCGCTTCACCACCTCCCACCCGCGCGATTTCACGCCGCAGATCGTCGAGGCGCTGGAAGCCAACGCGGTGCTGTGCGACCACGTCCACCTGCCCGTCCAGTCCGGCTCGGACCGGGTGCTCGCCGGCATGCGGCGGGAGTATTCCCGCAAACAGTACATGGAGCGCATCGAGTGGATGCGGAACGCCCGGCGGCCGATTTCCATCACTACCGACATCATCGTGGGTTTCCCGGGCGAGACCGAAGAGGATTTCAAAGAGACGCTGTCGCTGCTGGAGGAGGTGGAATACGACTCGATCTTCTCGTTCAAGTACTCGCCCCGGCCGAACACCGCCGCGGCGGCCATGGCTGACGCCATCCCGGAAGAAGAAAAGACGCGGCGGCTGATGATCTTGCAGGACCAGCAGCGGTCCATCCAGGTGCGGCGGAACGCGGCGTTTGTGGGGACCGAGCAGGAGGTGCTGGTCGAAGGCCGGAACGAGGGTTTGTGCCAGTGGATCGGCCGCACCAGCCAGAATCGGGTGCTGAATTTTACCGGGCCAGGCGCGGAGCGCGCCCCTTCCGGGCAAGAGCTGCTCGGCCAGTACCGCCGCGTGCGCGTCACCCGTGCGGGACCGAACTCGTTGGTCGGAGAGATGGTAGAAAATTACGCCGCCGCGTGATGTAATGGAGTAGGATGAACTGCGGGGCGGTCTGCCGAGGAGGGGCCATGGAGATCGAGATGAAGATCCGGGGGTTGATGATGGATCCGGTCACCAATATGCCCATCGTCATTCTCAAGGATGTCAACGGTAACGCCCTGTTGCCCATCTGGGTGGGCATCTACGAAGCCAACGCCATCGCCCTCGAAATCGAGAAGGTTGCCACACCACGGCCGATGACCCACGATCTGATCAAGAGCCTGCTGCTCGGCCTGAGCACCGGCATTCGCAAGGTCGTTGTCAACGACCTGAAGGACGACACCTTTTACGCCCTGATCTGGCTCGAGCGCAACGGCGAGCTGATCTCGATCGACTCCCGCCCCAGCGACGCCCTGGCTCTGGCCCTGCGTCTGGACTGCCCGATTTTTGTGGAGGAGGAAGTGCTCAAGTCGTCCAAGCTGACCGGGGCGGTCTCCGACAAGGTCAACAACGAGGAATTGCGCAAGTGGCTGGAGAACCTCAACGACGAGGACTTGGGCCGCTACAAGATGTAATTGAGCGCCTGGCCGGCGCCGGATTCCAGCTTCTTCCCACCCCCCAGATCGCCACCCACTACGTCCTCGAACGCGACGGTTTTGTCGCTCTGGTGGAACGCCGCCCGGACAACTCCTTTGGTCAAGCGGGATCTCCGGGCATCCTCGCCGAGGGCGGATTTGCGGCGCTGGTGTGGAGGCAGGAAGGGCCGGTGTTTGTGGGCAAAGGCCGAGAGATTCCGGCGGCGGCCGATCGGGTGGATGCTCTGCGAAGATTCGATGCGGACCTGAAAAAGGCTTTGGAACCACAGATGAACACCGATGCACGCAGATAGGTTTCATCCGCGTCCACCTGTGTGCATCTGTGGTTTCGATTCGGCTACGGGGCTTTCTTCTTGGCCGCCGGCGCGCCCGCCTTCTTCGGCGCCGCCTTTTTCACCGGGGCGGGGGCATCAGTGCATCCGGTAACGATCTTGCCCCCTTCCATCTTGAGCATGAACGGGTTGGGGGTGAACTCCTTGGGTTCCGCGCCATCAAACTCGACGGTCGCGCCGGGGTCGAGTTTGCAGCGGGCCGAGGCCTCGGGGGCGGTCAGGGTGATCTCGGTCGTTGTGGACTGGCTCATCGCCAGCTCGACGACTTTGGGCTTTACCGCCGGCTTGGCCGAAACCACCGTGCCGCGCAGTTTGGGCATCGCCGTTCCCTTCATGGAGTTCCAGAAGGTGGCCCCATCCTGTCCGGTCAGGCCGTCCTTAATCGCGATGAAAGTCGCGAGCAGTGGATTGTTCTTCTTCAGCTCCTCTTCCTTCTCCACTCTGACTTCGTCGGCCGACTTGATCTTCAGGTCGGGCGGAGGCAGGGGGGAGGCCATGGCCAGCTTCTTCAGTTCCGCCAGTCCCGCGGCATCGTCCCCGTGGTAGTTCTTGTAAACTTTGGAAAGATAGGCATCCACCTGCTGCCGCACGTTCGGGGGCAGGGCGCCTGGGCCGGCATAGGACGCCGCCCTTGCGAAGCTGAAGAAAGCCAGCGGGTATTTGTCGGGATTCTTCTCCGCCATGACGGTCTCGCCAAGCCAGTAAGAGACCATCGCGCCGGTCGGGGTTAGGTCCAAGGTCTTGATCAACTCCTGCTCCGCCACGTCATACTTCTTCCCTGTCTTCGCCACCCATCCCAGGCACTGATGCGCTACGGTGAGGGCGCTCTTCTTGGCGCCGGCCCAAGTGGCGTCGTCCACGTTCGGCGGCTTCTTGTCCGGGGCGAACTGCTTGTCAGCCAACTGCAGGACGGCATTGGCCGCCTTCTCGCCGCCGGACAAGACCTTGGGATCCGTCGATCCCAGGTACGGCGTGAAAGCGGCGATCGCAAAATGGGCGGCGAAATCGTCCGGCTCCGTCACGAGCACCTGGTTGGCGTATTCGACGGCCTTAGCGCCCTGGTTCAACTGCTGGTAGACCGCCAGGTAAAATTTCAGGCGGTCCGCTACGTAATCGCTGTCGGGGTATTTTTGCTTCCACTGATCCAGGATCTGGATCCTCTTATTCGGGTCGGTCTCTTTGACGAAGTTGTTGTAGAGGTCGTACTCTTCCCGGTCCTTCGGCTTCTTCTCCTTCTTCTCTGCAGGCGCCTGCGCCGCGCTCCAGTTCTGCGCCGCCGGCCAATACAGGCAGAGGGTTAACAGGTAGAAAGTGAGTTTACGCAGCATAGCTCAACCTCTCCGGCCTCGCGGCCTCATGCATTAGACTCCGTTGGTACACCCTTAGTTCCCCACCCCCGGTCCAGACCGCAGGAAGGCTAAAGGCGGAGTATATAGCACGGAAAAACACAAGGCAAGTCTCCAATCTGCTACAATCGCTTGACTTCAGCAACCGGCGAGCGGATCCCTTGCCTTCCCGACAGTTGGATCTGGCGATCATTGTCGCCTACCTGATCGGCATCACCGCCTTCGGGGCCCGGTTCCGGCGCTCCCAGAAGTCCCTCAAGGACTACTTTCTGGGCGGCCGAACCGTAAGTTGGTGGGCCATCGCGCTTTCCATTGTATCGGCGGAGACCAGCACCCTCACTATTATCGGCACACCGGCTCTGGCTTTCACGGGCAACATGGGGTTCCTCCAGGTGGTCTGCGGCTACCTGCTGGCCCGGGTGGTCATATGCCTGGTGTTCATCCCGCAGTATTTCCGGGGCGAGATGTATACGGCCTACGAGCTGATGCGCCGGCGGTTCGGGGAAGGGATCCGGCGGTTCACCGCGTCGACCTTCCTGGTGATCCGGGCCCTGGCCGAGGGCGTCCGCGTCTTCGCGATCTCGATTGTGATTTCGATCATCCTCGGCACCGGGGAGTTCACCTCCATCGTGATCATAACCCTGCTCACCCTTTTCTATACCTTCGAGGGCGGCATGACGGCGGTGATCTGGACCGACGTGATTCAGATGTTTCTCTACGTGGCCGGGGCGCTGTTGAGCTTCTGGCTGATCCTCGGGCACATCCCCGGCGGCTGGGCCGAGGTCGTGCGGCTGGCCGGGCCGGCCGGAAAGTTCCAGATCTTCGACTTCCGCCTGGAGCTGACCCGGGCCTTCTTCTCCCGTAACTATAGCTTTTGGGCCGGCCTGGCGTGCGGCTGCTTCCTGGCGACCGGCACCCACGGGACCGATCAACTGGTCGTCCAGCGGCTGCTGAGCGCCCGCAACGAGCGGGAGAGCAAGATCGCGCTGCTGTGGAGCGGCGTGGTCATCGTCTTCCAGTTCACGCTGTTTCTGCTGATCGGCGTGCTGCTGTATGTGTCCTACCAGGAGAGCGGCCAAGCGCCGCCGCAGCGTTTGGACCGCATTTATCCGACCTTCGTCTGGGCCCGGATGCCGGTGGGCCTGGCCGGCATCGTGATCGCGGCAATCCTGGCGGCGGCGATGTCGAACATCAGCGCCGCGCTGAATTCGCTGGCATCGACGACCATCGTGGACTTTTACAAGCCTCTTTTCGGCAAACCCAGCTACCCGGAAAGCCACTATCTGCGCCTGTCCCGCTGGGCGACTGTCGTCTGGGGAGTGGTGCTCGTGGGGATCGCCCTTCTGGCCCGTCACTGGGGCTCGGTGCTGGAGGCCGGCCTCGGCGTCATCTCGGTTACCATCGGCGCCCTGCTGGGGGTCTTCCTGCTCGGCATTCTCACCCGCCGGGCCAACCAGCCGGGAGCCATCGCCGGTATGCTGGCCGGCTTTGCTACCATGGCCTACCTGCGCCTCGAGACCCAAACCGCCTGGACCTGGTATGTCGTTATCGTCACCAGCGTGACCTTCGGGTTTGGGTACCTGGCTTCGCTGGTGCTCCGATGAGCCAGAAGCCGGACCTGCTTCGCAGCCTGGGGAGCTGGGAGGCCGCCGCCATAGTGGTGGGGACAGTCATCGGCAGCGGCATCTTTCTGGTCCCCAAGACCATGGTGCTCGAAGTCGGGACACCGGCAAAAGTCCTGCTGGTTTGGGTGGCCGGCGGGCTGCTTTCCCTGTTCGGCGCCCTGACCTATGCCGAGCTGGCCGCGGCGCTCCCGGAGGCCGGAGGAGAGTATGTCTACCTGCGAGAAGCTTACGGCCCTCTGTGGAGCTTTCTCTATGGCTGGACCCAGTTTTGGGTGGCTAAGAGCGGCTCAATAGCCACACTAGCTACGGCTTTTGCTTATTACCTGGCCCAGTTCTTCCCCCTGCTCGAAAAAGCTATCTTCCAGATTCCATTACCGATAGGTCCCAAGGGCGGCCCGCTTGTCATCTCTTACGGGCAACTCTTTGCCATGGGCCTGATTTTGTTCCTGGCGGTGGTGAATTACTGCGGGGTCAAGCTTGGAGGGCTTATTCAGGCCCAAGTCACGGCCCTCAAAGTCGGCTTGATCGTGGTCTTGGTGATCTCAGCGGCGCTCTTCGGGGCCGGCTCGGCCGACAATTTTCACTCGTCGATCGCTGCGCCAGGGGGCTTGGGCGGCTGGATCGCGGCGCTGGTGGCGGCCCTGTGGGCCTACGATGGCTGGAACAACGTCAATATGGTCAGCAGCGAGGTCAAAGAACCCCAGCGGAACATCCCACGGGCCTTGATCTTCGGCACAGGGGGTGTGGCAGCGCTCTACCTGCTGGCTAATCTGGCCTATTTTTTTGTCCTGCCGGCGGCGGAAGTCGGCGCCAGCGACCGGGTGGCGGCAGCGGTGGCCAGGAAATTCATGGGCGCCGCCGGCGGGGGCGCCGTGGCCGTAGCGGCGATGGTTTCGATCTTTGCGGCCCTGAACGGGTCGATTCTTTCCGGCTCCCGCGTGCCCTTCGCCATGGCTCGCGACGGTTATTTTTTCTCCCGCGTGGCGCGGATTCACCCGGAGCATCGAACCCCTTATTTCTCCATTTTTGTGCTCAGCGGGTGGGCGGCTTTATTGACCCTTTCCGGCCGCTACGAGGACCTTTTCACCTATGTGATCTTTGCCAGTTGGATCCTGTACGGCATGACGACGGCCTCGGTTTTCGTGCTGCGGCGGAAGCGGCCGGATCTCAAGCGCCCTTACCGAACCCTGGGCTACCCGCTGGTCCCGGCCCTCTTTGTCCTGGCGGCAGCGCTCTTGATATCTGTGACACTGAAGAATTCACCGCGCGAATCTCTTATGGGTTTGGCTTTGGTGGCCGCCGGCCTTCCGTTCTTTGTATATTGGAAAAGACGCCGCTACGTTTCCGGGCGTTAAGCCGCCAAAAAAAAGGTATTTCGGAGCCAGAGATCCGGGTTTTCCCGCGGCTGTTGGCTTTCCAGGCGGCTCGCCGGAGGGGGTGCGGGAAGCCTGTTCACAATCTTTGTTCTGAATTTGGAACAGAGCTATTGATTCCTAAGGCTGATTCTGGTATAACAGATCTGCTCCATCGGACATGGCAGATTTTGTTCTGTTTCCAGAACAAAGCCGGGTGGGCGGGATCCCGGCCAAATTCTACTACTATTTCCGCTGGTGGAGCGAAATCTCGTGGTTTCAGGAGTCAGTATGGACGTGAATAAGATCCTGGTCGAGCTAAGACAGGAACGACAACAGATCGAAGAAGCGATCATTTCCTTAGAGCGGCTGGCCCGTGGGCGCGGAAGGCGCCGCGGGCGTCCCCCGGCCTGGCTGGCCATGGCCACGCCAAAGCGCCGCGGCCGTCCGCCGGGAAGTAAGAACGGCGGTTCGAAGGCGGCGGCGTAGCCGGCTGCTCCCTACTGGTAGAGCAGATACCTCTGCCGCATTTGCCGGAATCTCTCCACGGCCTCCCCCCAGCCTTCGCGAATGGTGCGTGGATCTTCTCCAGCGGCCAGAGCGGCGATCGTCGCATCGTCTCCGATCAGGAGAGCAGTGTCGTCCAGCTCCAGGTGTCCTGGAAACAACTTGATCAAGGCAGCGGCGATTTCGAGGCCTAACTCGCTCGAATCCACAGCGTCC
This sequence comes from Terriglobia bacterium, assembly GCA_041477005.1. GTDB lineage: Bacteria > Acidobacteriota > Terriglobia > Bryobacterales > JACQDG01 > JBGOUJ01. The sequence goes on from JBGOUJ010000062.1 coordinate 8,564, forward strand.
CGCTGCGTTACCAGGAGTTGGATCCCTTGAATTTTGCCGCCGGTCAGGCCGGAGGGGTTGGGTGTTCGTTCCACCGCGTAGCAGCGCACGCCGGGGATGGCCCTCGCGTTCAAGTATTCGGCCAGGGCGGGCCCGTCCATCCAATCGGCGACAACGATCTCGAATGGCGTGTCGGTGCCTCTTCCCACAGAATAGTTTCTGAGACCTTCCAGCATGGCGACTCCGGGGTAAAGTAGAGCTTCCCAGAGAGTCCGAATATTGGGGGAGGGGTTGGTCCACGGTAATCCGGTCGAATCAAACCAATCGCCCCTTTGCCAGCCCTCCATTTTGACCACTTCGAGTTGTGCGCCGATCTTGTTTTCCTCGTTGAACAGCCGGGCCAGCTCGCCGGCGGTCATGCCGTGGCGGAGGGGCAAGGGAAAGTAGCCGATGAACGAGAGCCGCCCCGAGTCGAGGATCGGGCCTTCGACGGCCAGGCCGCCGATGGGGTTGGGGCGGTCCAGGACGTAGAAGGGAATATGGTTTTGGGCGGCCTCCTCCAGGCAGTAGCCCATGGTTGTCATGTAGGTGTAGAAGCGGGCGCCGACGTCCTGAATGTCGAACACTAGCGCGTCCAGACCCTGCAGCATATCGGGGGTGGGCCGGCGGCGGCCTTCCTGGTAGAGGCTGTAGACGCGGATGCCGGTCTTTTCGTCGACTGCATCGGGCAGGTTGGGCTGGTCGGCTCGGCCGGCAAAGCCATGCTCGGGGGAGAAGATAGCCCCGATCTGAACGCCTGCTTCGAGCATCAGGTCTATGTTGCGCCGGCGCTGGCGGTCGATGCCGGTTTGGTTAGAGATCAGGCCGATGCGCTTACCCTGAAAGGGCCGGAAACCGTCACGAGCCAGCACTTCGAGGCCCGTCAGGACCTTGCCGTTCCGATAGACCTCGCGGCGCGCGCCGAACATCGCCTCGTTGTATCCGGTGAGGCGCAGCCCTTCTCTGGCGATCAGATCGCCCGGCACGTCGGTCAGGCTGGCGGCGACGGCGGTGGCGACCCGCGAGCGCAGGCTCACGATGGCCGGCCGCACGGCCGGGTGGACGCTGTTGGCCAGCAGGATGACAAACGTTTTGGTCGCCGGGTCGATCCACAGCGACGTGCCCGTGAAGCCGGTATGGCCGAAGGAGCCGACCGGCAGCAGCTCGCCGCGGTTGGTCGAGAAGGGCGAGTCGAGATCCCAGCCCAGGCCGCGCTGGATCGGCTGGTTGGGCGCCGTCTGTGGAGAGGTCATTTTCTCCACTGTGAGCGGGCTGAAAATGCGCGAGCCATCCAGGCTGCCGTGGCCGAGCAGCATGGCGGCAAAGCGGCTGAGATCATCGGCCGTCGAGAACAAGCCGGCGTGACCGGCGACGCCGCCCATGTTGCGGGCGGTCGGATCGTGTACGACGCCCCGCAAGACAGCGCCGTCGACTCGTTCGGTCGGCGCGATCCGCCGCCGCAGGCCGGCCGGCGGGTTGAACGTCGTCGTGCGCATCTTGACCGGCTGGAAGACGCGCTGGCGGGAGAATTCCGCCAGGCTTTTGCCGCTCACGCGGTGAACGATCTCGCCGAGCAGGATGAAATTGATGTCGCTGTAAACGAATCGAGAGCCGGGCGGGGCGGTCGGCTTTTCGGCCAGGGCAAGCTTGATGCCGGTCTGGTAGCCACTCCAGGCGGGCTTCAGGTCGAGATCCGGGCGCAGGCCGGAGAAGTGGGTCATCAATTGACGGACCGTGATGTCGCCGCCGGCGAAGCCCGGCAGGTACTCGGTGACGCGGTCGTTCAGCCGCACCTTGCCCTCTTGGAACAGCAGCATGAGCGAAGAGGTCGTGGCCACCACTTTGGTGAGCGAGGCGCAGTCGAAGATGGTGTCGACGGTCATGGGCTCGCGCCGAGGGACCAGGCTGCGATGGCCGTAGGCCTTGCGGTGGATGATCTTGCCGTTGTGGCCGACCACCAGCACGGCGCCGGGGATGCGGTCTTCGCGGATCGCCTGCTCGATGATCTGGTCGAGAATTGGCGAGCCGCGCCACTTCGCCTGCGGCGCGGCCGGCGCGGCCAGCAAGAGCACCCACACAGCGACGCGTTGTACCCGCAACATGCAGTCATGTTAGCCTAACTTTCGAGATGCTCGATCATCTGGCCACCGAGAAACGGAATCCCGCCTCTGCCGAGATCGACCTTTTGCCGGCGGAACAGATCCTCGCCATAATGAATGAGGAGGACAAGAAGGTCGCGCCGGCGGTGGAGCGCGAGATCCCGCGCATCGCCCAGGGTGTGGACGCCATCGTCGAGGCCTTCCGCCGCGGCGGCCGGCTGTTTTACATCGGGGCCGGGACCAGCGGCCGGCTCGGGGTGCTCGACGCCAGCGAGTGCCCGCCGACATTCGACGCCCCGCCCGAGATGGTGCAGGGAATCATCGCCGGCGGCGAGGCGGCGCTGTCGCGGGCGACCGAAGCGAGCGAGGACCGCCCCGAGGCCGGCGAGCAAGACCTGCGCGCCCGCGGCTTCACCGGCCGGGACGTGCTGGTGGGCCTGACCGCCAGCGGGCGAACGCCCTACGTGCTGGGCGCCGTGCGCTACGCGCGTTCGCTCGGGGCGGCCACCATCGGTGTCACGTGCAACCCCGGGGCCGAGATCTCGGCGCTGGTGGACTGTCCCATCGCGCCGGTGGTCGGCCCGGAGATCATCGCCGGCTCGACGCGCCTCAAGGCCGGCGCCGCGCAGAAGATGGTGCTCAACATGCTTTCTACCGCCGCGTTCATCCGTCTGGGCTACGTCTACCGAAACCTGATGGTGAACCTGCAATTGAAGAACGAGAAGCTGCTCGACCGCGGCCGGCGGATTGTGGCCCAGGCGGCCGGCTGCGATCCGGAGCGGGCGGCGCAGGTGCTGGTAGAGACCGGCAACAACGTGCGAGCAGCGATCGTTATGCTGAAGCGGGGCGTGACCGCCCAGCGCGCCCGCGAGCTGCTTGCGGCAGCCGGCAACCGGGTCGGCGCCGCTCTGGAATCCTGATGCAGGCACTCTGATGCAAACCGCCTTCACCGCCGCCACCGTCTACACACCCGAGCCGATCGCCAACGGCGTGGTGCTGGTCGAGGAGGACCGCATCCTCGCCGTTGGAAGCCGGGACGAGGTCCGCATCCCGGACGGCGCCCGGATCGTGGATGCGGGAGAGGCCTCGATCGCTCCCGGGTTCATCGACATTCACGTCCACGGCGCCGGAGGCCGCGACCTGATGGATCCCCGCCGCGAAGCGGTGGAAACCGTGTCCCGCACCCTGGCCCGCTTCGGCACCACGTCGTATTACCCCACCACCGCGAGCGCCCCGAAGTCGGACACGCTGCAGGCACTCGAGTTCCTGGCCGGCTATATCGAGCAGGCGGAGAAGAGCCGCGCGGCGGCGGCCCAGCCGCTGGGCATTCATATGGAGGGGCCGTATATCAGCCTGAAGCGGCGCGGCGTGCACCCGATCGAAAGCATCGTGCTGCCGACGCTCGCCTCCTACCGCCGCATGGCGCAAGCGGCGGGCGGGAAACTGCGGATCATGACGATCGCGCCGGAGCTCGCGGCCGCGCCCGAGGTGATCGCCGAGATGGCGCGGACCGGGGTGCGGCCCTCGATCGGCCACACCGACGCGACCTACGAAGAAGCGGAGCGCGCCGTCGAGCAGGGCGCCCGGCAGGCCACGCACACGTTTAACGCCATGCGGCCCTTCGCTCACCGCGACCCGGGCGTGATCGGCGCCGTGCTGACCGATCGGCGCGTCAAGGCGGAGCTGATCGCGGACGGTGTTCATGTAGACCCGACGGCGATCCGGGTGCTCTACCAATCGAAGGGCGCCGAGGGAATCGTGCTGGTCTCGGACGGCATCAGCGGCACCGGCATGCCCGACGGCGTCTACCCGGTGGCGGGGTTCCTGGTCGAAGTGAAGGACGGCGTGTGCCGCTACAACGGCTCGCTCGCCGGCAGCGTCCTCACGCTCGACCGCGCCCTGAGGAACATGCGGCGATTCCTGGGGCTCGCGACCGAGCAGGTATTGCCGATGGCTACGCGCAACACGGCGGAGCTGTTGGGCGTCGCCGGCCGCAAGGGAGTTCTGAAGGCGGGGGCCGATGCCGACCTGGTGGTGCTCGATGAGGAGCTGCGGGTGCGGGCGGTCTACTCTCGGGGGACGCCGGTAACGCTCTGAGCGCCGGGCCGCGGCCGCAAGAAAAAAATGCCGATCTCACGCCACGCCAGGTACGCCCGGAAAAACTTCTTTGTTTCCTTTGCGCTCTTGGCGCCTTTGCGCGAGATCTTTCGGTCATGGAAAAATTCCTGATTCACGGCGGGCGGCCGTTGGAAGGATCGATCCCGGTGAGCGGCTCGAAGAACTCGGCGCTGCCGGCGCTGGCGGCGGCGCTGCTCACCAGCGAGACGGTGACGCTGGAGCACGTTCCCCGCGTGCGCGACATCCGGACCATGGCCCGGCTTCTGGCGGATATCGGCGCGGAGGTGAAAGTCGAGCGGGGGCGTTACACGATCCGCACCGAGCGCATCATCTGTCCGGAGGCGCCGTACGAGCTGGTGAAGACCATGCGCGCGTCGAGCCTGGTGCTGGGGCCGCTGCTGGCGCGGACGGGCCGCGCGCGCGTTTCGCTGCCGGGCGGCTGCGCCATCGGGTCGCGTCCGATCAACCTGCACATCCACGGTCTGGAAAAACTCGGCGCCGAAATCCGGCAGGAGCACGGCTACGTGGAGGCCCAGGCCCCGCATGGACTGAAAGGCGCGGCCGTCCAGTTCGAGCGTGTCACGGTGACCGGCACCGAGGACCTGCTCATGGCGGCGGCGCTGGCCGAAGGCGAGACGGTGCTGGAAAACGCCGCGCGCGAGCCGGAGGTGGTGGACTTGGCGGAACTGCTGGCGAAGATGGGCGCGCAGATTGAAGGCGCCGGCACGAGCACGATCCGCGTGCGGGGCGTGGCGCGGCTGGGCGGGGCGACACACACCATCATCCCCGACCGGATCGAGGCGGGGACTTTTCTGGTGGCCGGCGCCATCACCGGCGGGGACCTCGAGATCCACGGCGCGCGAGCCGAGCACCTGACCGCCCTGCTCGACAAGCTGCGGCAAGCGGGCGCCGAAGTGACCTTGGCCGAGGGCGGCCGCCTGCGCGTCCGGGGCGTCCCGCGCCTGGCCAGGGTGGACGTGACCACCGAGGAGTTCCCCGGCTTCGCCACCGATTTGCAGGCCCAGTGGATGGCGCTCACCACTCAAGCTCACGGCACGTCGATCATTGCGGAGACCATTTTCGAGAACCGCTTCATGCACGCCCTGGAGCTGAACCGGATGGGCGCCGACATCGCGATCCAGGGTCGCCAGGCTGTGGTGCGCGGCAAAACCGAGCTGAGCGGCGCGGGCGTGATCGCCTCCGACCTGCGCGCCAGCGCCTCGCTGGTTCTGGCCGGCCTGGTGGCGAGCGGCGAGACCGTAGTCGACCGTGTTTATCACATCGACCGCGGCTATGAGAAAATCGAGGAGAAACTTTCCGCGGCCGGTGCGAGGATTCGGAGGATCGATCATGGACCGTAGATCGCGGATCGTGGGAAACCCTTGGCGCTTCGGGCCCTCGATCGACAATCCACGATCTACAATCCACGGTCAACGGAGTTTGCTATGGCCCATGCCCCCGGTTTCCTGAAGCTTGTGGATGACGCCAAGGCGCGCATTCGCGAGGTGACCATCGACGACGTCCGGCGCAGCCGCGATTCGGGTGAAAAGTTCCACCTGGTCGATGTGCGCGAGGATTCGGAGTGGAACTCGAGCCGCGCCGCCGGGTCGGTCCATTTGGGCAAAGGAATCATCGAGCGCGACGTCGAAGCGGCCATTCCGGACAGGAATGCCAAGATTGTGCTTTATTGCGGCGGCGGGTTTCGCTCGGCCTTGAGCGCCGACGCGCTGCAAAAGATGGGCTACACCAACGTCTTCTCTCTGGCCGGCGGCTGGCGGGCGTGGAAAGAATCAGGAATGCCCACGGAATAGGCATGCCTCCGTCTTCGACGCGGCTCGCGCACCTGCTGGCCGCCTTTTTCAGCCTCGCCTTCAACCTGCCACTGCGCTCGGCCCTGCCGGTCGTCGCCGGGCGTGGTGTGTATTAGCGATGCGTCTGGCGGCTCAACTCAGGATTCCCTCAAACAGGACGCTCGATAGATACCGCTCGCCGGCGTCGGGGAGGATGGCGACGATCATCTTGTCCCGGAACTCCGGCTGCCTGGCCAGGCGGCAGGCGACCGCCGCCGCCGCGCCGCAAGAGATGCCCGAGAGAATGCCCTCCTCGCGGGCGAGGCGCCGCGCGTACTCGATGGCGTCCTCATTGCTCACGAGCTCGACGCGATCGACAACCGAGAGGTCCAGCGTGTCGGGAATGAAGCCGGCGCCGATGCCCTGGATGCGATGGAGGCGCGGAGCCAGCGTCTTGCCCTGAAGGTGCTGGGTGATGACCGGGCTGGCCGCCGGCTCGACGGCGACCGAGACAATCTTCTTGCCCATCTTCTGCTTGAGGAAGCGGGACACGCCGGTGATGGTGCCACCGGTGCCGACGCCCGAGACCAGAACGTCGATGCGGCCGTTCGTGTCCTCCCAGATTTCCGGTCCGGTGGTCTTGAAGTGGATGGCGGGGTTGGCCGGGTTCTTGAACTGCTGCAGCATGATGTAGCGGCCGGGGTCGGAGGCCACGATCTGCTCGGCCCGTTTGATGGCCGAGCCCATGCCCTGCTCGTCCGGGGTGAGCTCGAGCCTGGCGCCGAGGATCTTGAGCACGCTGCGGCGCTCCACGCTCATCGTTTCGGGCATGGTGAGCGTGATCGGATAGCCGCGGGCGGCGGCCACGAAAGCCAGGGCGATGCCGGTGTTGCCGCTGGTCGGCTCGATCAGCTCCTTGCCGGGGCCGAGGATGCCGCGCTGTTCGGCGTCCCAGATCATGGAGGCGCCTATACGGCACTTGACCGAATAGGACGGGTTGCGGCCTTCGACCTTCCCCAACACGATGGCCGGCGCGCCGTCCACGATGCGATTCAGCTTGACCAAAGGCGTCCGGCCGATGCTGAGTGAGTTGTCGTCGAAGAATTGCGCCATAGTAGCGTCTGGATTCTAGCTGTCAGCCGTTAGCTGTCAGCCATCAGCAACCAGCTCGGAGCCGGAATATTCCGGCGGCTGAAACCTAACAGCTCGGAGCGCTGCCAGCTCTCAGCCTGCAAGCAATCAGCCGGCTCGCGGGGTGGCTGATGGCTGACGGCTGATAGCTGGCGGCTTTCCCATCATATCTCCCAGTTGGCCACGAAGCGGCCTTGCTTCTCGGCCCAGCGGTCGGCCAGCTCGGCGAAGCTGGTGCGGTCGATGACCTCGGAGATCGCCCGATCCACCCGGAGCCACATTTCGGTGAAAGGCGATTCCGCGGCGGCGCGCCGGGACGCCGGCCCCGCGGACCGGCGAGTTCGTTCGGCCTGGGAGAGCGGGCCTTCGACGAACCGCAGCACCTCGCCCACCATGATCGAAGCGGCGGGGCGCGCCAGCAGGTAGCCGCCTTCGGAGCCCCGCCGCGATTGCACAAATCCCCCTTGCTTGAGCTGCGCCAGGATCAGCTCCAGAAACTTTTGCGGGATTTTCCGCCTGGCGGCGATGTCGGCGATCTTGACTGGTTTCTTGCCCGTCTGGTCCGCCAGGTCGAAGATAGCCTTGAGGGCGTAGTCTCCCTTGACCGAGATGTTCATGCCGCCGCGCTCATCGCCTGGGACTCGCTTCTGAGATTACGGCAAGAGGGGCAGGCGCGTCAACGCTGAGACATTACTTCCGGGTTACTTCCGGGGCTTCGTGGGTTACCCGGACCTACGGCCCGCAATCAGCGGAACGGAGCGCCCGCGGCCCACTTTCAGACCTGATCGGTAGCCACTGCGGCGTTTTTCCCGACCTATCCGTGCATGTACCAACATTGGTACACTTGAGTCAAGAAGATTCAGGAGCGAAGATGAGCAAGAATCGAGGTTCTAACTTTGACGATTTCCTTCGCGAGGAAGGGCTGTTAGAGGAAGTGGAAGCGCTGGCGGCGAAGCGCTTGATCGCTTATGAACTGGGCCGGATCATGGCAAGAGAAAAGCTATCAAAGGCGGCGCTCGCCAGACGCATGGGCACGAGCCGGTCTCAGGTGGATCGCCTCCTTGACCCCGACAACGAATCGGTAACGCTTGCGACATTGGCAAAGGCGGCCGCCGCGGTTGGCCAGCGTCTCAAAGTCTCGCTGATCCCCCGCCGGGCAGCCTGACAGAGCCCATAGTTCTCGTGGCGCTACTGCCGGGTGGGCTGACTCAACTTCCCAGATCCGGACTTCACTAGAACGTCTCGGCACTCGCTTGAACGACGTGCACGTTACACGCTCATCTAGGGAATTGAGTACTCGACCTTCCAAGCAATGGGAACGTCACTCCCGAGGCCCTCTTCCAGTGCCCTTCCGGAGCCGGCAGTTGCGTTCCCGTACCAATGAGCCTCGGCGGCCCCACGGACCACCTCGCCGTGTCACTCTACGGCGCCGGACTGCGCAATTTCAGCTCACCTCAAAATGCGACTGCCACAATAGGACGCGTTCCCGCGCAAATTCTCTTCATCGGTGCGCAACCGCAATCCCCCGGTCTCTACCCCATGCCTTTCGCCTACGGTCCTTGCCCCGAGCGGCGCTCGATCTCGCGCCGGCGCAGCTCGATCCAATCGCCCGACAGTTCCGGGTTTTCGAGCCACACGCGAAACCACCCCAGCATTTCTTGTTTCTCGGCCCGTTTGGCCTCGCTCAAGCTCCGCTGCCGCAAGATCATTTCCAGGCGCTGCTTGCCGCGCAGCACGGCGCGGCGGCAGTCGGCGGCGCGCTGGCGGTCGGCAACGGCGCGCGCGGCCCCGTACTCGCGTTCGAGGTCGCGCAGGCTGGCCTCCGCCGAGGCGAAATCGTGGAAGTGGACGCGGCCTCGCAGATCGGCCGGCAGGCCTCCCAGCTCGCGGGCGACGGGCGTCGAAGTCTCCTCGACGATCTCGAGCAGGTAGCGATCCGAGACCGAGGCGCCATCCAGCGCCTGGGAAACATAGCGTCGCAGATCGGCCAGCGTCGCGGTGTTGATCTCCGCGGGGCGCTTTTCGCGCAGGTATTGCTCGACCAGCAACTTGCGGGAGGGCTTCTTAGGGGCGCGCGACATCTTTGTTCGACGGCCGCCGCCCGTTGGCCCGGCGAAAGCTGGCTACGGCTTTAGAGTGCCGGTCGAGGGTCGCGGAAAACACATGGCCGCCCTCGTTGTCGGCCACGAAGTAAAAGTAGCCGCTCGAGGCCGGGGCCAGAGCGGCCTGGAGCGAGGCGCGGCCGGGGTTGGCGATCGGACCGGGCGGCAGGCCCGGCCGCACATAAGTATTATAAGGGCTTTGGAAGGAAAGATGGTCTTTATATATCTCCCCACTCGGGCGGCCGGCGGCTTGCAGGGCGTAGAGCACGGTCGGGTCGCACTGCAGCGGCATCCCGATCCGCAGGCGGTTGAGAAACACCGAAGCCACCAGGGGGCGCTCTGCCGGCGCCGGTGTCTCCTTTTCCACCAGCGACGCCAGCGTCACCGTGTCGAGCACGCTGCGCCCCGGCGCCGGTAGGGCGACCTGCAGCGGCTGAAACACCTCGCGGAAGCGCTTCAACATCTGGCTCACCAGATCCTCCGCCGTGCCCTGGCGGGTGAGGCGATAGGTATCCGGAAAGAGGAATCCTTCGAGCGTGCGCGCGCCGGGAGCGATGGCGGCGAGGCGTTCGCCGCGTTCCGCTTCGAGCAGAAATTCCTGCCGGGTCATGACGCCGGTTCGCGCCACCGCCTCGGCGATCTCAAACATGTTGTAGCCTTCCGGAATCGTTACCGGGTAGTAAAAGGAATCTCCCAGCGTGATCTTGCGATAGACCTGGAGTGGCGAGAGCGGCCGGTCGAAACGGTATTCTCCCGCCTTCAGAACCGACCGGGAGCGCACCAGGCGCAGCAAAAGGAACGGCCATTCGGCCCGCAGCACGCCGCCCTGTCGTAGCTGGGCCGAGATTTCGAATGTGCCGGCGCCCCGGTGGACCTCCACAAACGTCTCGCCAGGGTAGCCGCGATACGGCTGGAGCATCACGTAAGCGGCATAGGCGGCCAGGGCAGCGCCGCTGAGGAGAACAGCGAGGAGGGTCCGCCGGGCAGTCATGATCGCGTCCCACCGGCGTTTTTATGATCGAGATAGCTTCCGAGCAGCAGCACGGCCGAGAGGCGGTCGACGGCCTTCGCCCGCTTGGCGATGCTGATGCCGCTCGAGCGCAGCACGCGGGAAGCTTCGCGCGTGGTGAGCCGCTCGTCCCAGAGCCGCACTTCGACGCCGCTGCGCCGTTGCAGTTGCTCGGCGAAGCGGGCGGCCTGCTGGGACCCGGCGCTCTCGGCGCCGCTCAGCCGCAGCGGGTTGCCGGCGATGACCAGCCCCACCCCGTGCTCGCGGATCAGCCGGGCCAAGGCGTCCAGGTCCGTTTGTGTATTCTTCCGAACCAGCGTGGGCAACCCCTGCGCCGTCCACCCCAGCTCGTCGCTAAGCGCCAGACCAATCCGCCGCGCCCCCAGATCGAGCGCCAATATCCGCCCCTTCTGTCCGCTGCCCTTCTCGTCCGGCATGACTCATTATAGTCGTCGGATAGCCGTCGGATAGCCATCAGCCACCAGCCACCAGCTATCAGCTATCAGCTATCAGCTATCTGCCATCAGCCATCAGCCACCAGCCACCAGCCACCAGCCATCAGCCACCAGCCATCAGCCATCAGCCATCAGCCACCAGCTATCAGCAGGCCTACCCTACAGACGACATCTGATCGCCGACTGCTGACTGCTGACGGCGACGGCTGATGGCTGCTCGCTGACCGCTGAGTTAGAATGGAGTCTCCATGGCCGACTTGCGCATGTGCCCGCATTGCCGCGCCTTTGTGCCGTCTTCCGAGAGCGCGTGTACGGAATGTCACGAGCCGCTGGGGAAGCCGTACGCGCAGCGGGTCGCGACCAGCGCGGCGCTGGCCGGGCTGGTGCCGCCGACCCACTTCACCACCATCCTCATCCTGCTGATCAATTCGGCGCTGTTTGCCGCCACCCTGCTGCTGAACTCCCAGAAGTCGGGGGATATGCTGTCGTCGCTCAACGGCGAGGTCCTCTATGCTCTGGGGGCCAAGGAAAGCTTCTCGATTCTGGTCGGCAGCCAGTGGTGGAGACTCGTGACCGCCGGGTTCCTGCACGGCGGCATCCTGCATATCCTGATGAACTCCTGGGCGCTTTACGACCTGGGCGCGCAGGCGGAAGAGGCCTACGGCACGGCACGCTTTCTCGTTTTCTATTTGGTGTCCAGCGTCAGCGGTTTTCTGGCGAGCTGCTTTTGGACACGGTCCATTTCGATCGGCGCCTCGGCCGCCATTTTCGGCCTGATCGGCGCCATGATTGCCTACGGCTATCGCCATCGGGGCACCCTGCTCGGCTCGGCCGTGAAGAGCGTGTATGCTCGCTGGGCGGTTTACGGCTTGCTGTTCAGCCTTATTCCGGGAATCGACATTGCCGCCCACGTGGGAGGCCTCGCGGCGGGATTCGGCCTGGGCTATGTCGCCGGCGCGCCCGGCTCGAGCGACGCCGTCGAATGGTTCTGGAAAGCGGCGGCGGTGCTGGCGTGTCTGACC
>JBGOUJ010000063.1:0-20274 GCA_041477005.1 Terriglobia bacterium
GATTTATAGCGCCTTAGTCGTTGATTCTCCGTCTCGGCGCTCGACAGTACGTTCAAGACGTTTGGTACTCGCTGTTCCGATTGGTGATTGACAAGAACCCGAATGAGTATTAAAACTCTAGCAGTGAGATTTGTGCGCTATGCTTCAGCGAACCAGTTCTGACTTCGGAAACATCACTCGGATCCCCGTCGATCCGCGCCGAGGTCACTCCACGCCCCGGAGTGTACTACGCCCGTATTCGATTTGTCAAGCGAAGTTTAGGCGCCGGGGCCAGTCGCTGGTTGAAACCGCCTTGTTAGTGCCGTTTGTTTTTTTCCTTTTTCTCGGCCTTACAAATTTTGGTTTCTTCTGCTACGCCTTCATCACGGTGGGCCACGCAGCCGAGGTAGGGGCGAGTTACATTGCCAGTGCGGTGCTTCAGAACAGTCAGCCTGCAGCCTGCGATGTCATTCTGCGGGACATGCAGTCGCTTCCGAACGTACCGGCTGTCACGACCTGCAACGCCGCGCCGCTGCAGGTAGCGGTGACTCAGAACTACCAGGAGCCCGCGACGGGCGAGCCCGCCGCCCAGGTGAAGGTGACGTACGACACGATCCAGCTTTTTCCCTTGCCGTTCATGAGCGGCAAGATGACGATCAACCGCTGGGCGGTGGCGATCTTGAGGAACTAAGGACTTGGATGAGCATTGGATGAGCAAAGGTATGCAGAGATTCGGATGGGACAGGCGGTCGAGGAGGGGAAGCGCGCAGGTGGAGTTTGCCCTGTGCGCGATTTTCATGGTGTTTCTCCTGATCTCGATCTTTGACATGGCTCGCGGGTTGTGGATCTACGTCACGGTGGCCGAGGCGGTTCGGGACGGAACCCGCTACTCCGCCGTTCGGGGCGCGAACTACGTCAATCCGGCGAACATGACGCGGCTGACGGCCTCTCCGACGGGCGCCACGGTGGGGGACACGGTGAAGGTCGTGCAGCAGGCGGCGACCGGCCTGGTGCCGTCGCAGTTGAACGTGAAGCTCACGGACGCCTTGGGAACCATCGACTGCTCCCCCTCGACGACCTGCGCGGGCTCAGGGACGATTTGGCCGCGCGACGGGGCCGCCGACCTGAACCTGGAGATAGGCATTAATGTAACGTATCCGTATAACTCGATGGTGGTGATGTTTTTCCCCGGGGGGAAAGGGATACAGTTCGGGAAGTATGTTCTAGGAAGCACTTCGCGTCAGCGAATAGTTTTTTGAGTGGAAAAGGGACTTGAGCGAAAAAGGGAGGAGAGCTATGAGTTGGACAACGAGATCCAGACAACGCGGCACCATCGTAGTCATGGTGACGCTTTCCATTTTGATGCTACTAGGCATGATGGGCCTGGTAGTCGACATCGGCTGGGCCTATTTCAGCCGGCAGGCGGCGCAGTCGGCCGCCGACGCCGCCGCACAAGCGGGCGCCCAGTACGCGTATAATGTGGGCCCCGAGGGCAGCAAGCAATTCGCCACGTACGGCGCCTTGGGCGCAAACAACGGGAGCGTGCTAACGCAGGCCAGAGCCTTCGCCCAACGCAACGGCTTTAAGGACGGCGGCATGGGAGGCCTGCAAACGGTGACGATCACATCGGGCACCAGTAGTTTTCAGGATCCGAACCTGGCTACGCTGGCCCCGCAAGTCGCCTACTGGTGCCAGGCCGTGGTTACCACGAAGGTGACTTCCCTGTTCGCAACGGCGGCCAAGGCCGGCAGCTCCATGAACACTGGCGCTACCGCCATCGCCGCTGTGGTGATTGCGCCGCTGCCAGGGTCGATCCAGACGCTGAACCAGGTCGGCGACCCCGCGCCTACTGTTCCGAACGGCAGCAACCCCTGGTCGTCTACAGAGAAGGGCATTGGCGGCTCTTGCGAAAAGGGCGGGTCCAAGATCACCGCTCCCGGCGGGTGGTTCAACAACTCTTCCGCCGACGGAGACAACCGCTCCGGCGGTAAGTACGCCCTGCACACCAACGGCGTTGGGACCGTTACCTGTCCCAACTTGCAGTTCGCCCACGACGCGAACGACAACAAAGGAAAGCCCGACAGCATCTCCAGTTACACAAACGGGCCTCAGAGCGACGATCCCACCAAGAAGATCAACTGCGGCAAGCAGCCGCCGGTGACGATTACCGACACCAACGGAAACTCCCAAACAGGTTCCGGAAGTGACGTGGTGGGCAAGTTGTGCAGTGCGACCGGAGGCGTTGTGCACGGTGTGACTGCTGCGCTGAGCAACACCACCCTCGCCCCGGGCGTCTACCTGGCAGGGGGGACCTCCCAAAAAAATGGAAAGACGATATTCACCCCCTCCAACGGACCGGTCATTCTCGGCAATTCGAGCGACCCGAGCCACCCGGTGACCCTTGGCCAGGGCACCTACATCTTCCTCGGCGGAGGCGATTTGCAGAACTGTAGGCTCAACCAGGGAACGTATGTATTTGCCGGCGCGCCGGGGACTGATCCGGATGATGGGAATCACAGGGTCCTCAACATCAGCAATGTGACCGACGGGGGGGGAGGATCGAAGGGGAACTTGTGCATCACCACCGACACGAAGTATAAGCCCGATCCGAACTCTTCGCTGCGCCTGTTGGAGTCCAGCTCCGACTATGGGGTTCAGCCGATTAAGTCCGATGGGACGAATTTCGGTGGGCTTGCGCAGGTGACGGGGGGTCTTGGCGCCGCGTGCTCGGGGCCGAATTGGGGCACCGACCAGACCACGAGGGGCTTCGGCGAGACGACGATCAAGCCACCCATCTCCGGCAACGCCAACATCGACCTGACGGGCCTGAAGGGCCGCACCCTCTGCCTTCCGGGCGCGTGCGGGTCGGATGATGCTTCCCTCTCCTTGTATCAGGGCTCCCTGGTGTGGCAGGACCGGGACAACAACGCCTTCCTGGGCACTTCCCAGGTCAGCGTCAACCCGGGCAGCAGCGGCCTCTTGAACTTGCGGGGCTTGGTTTACCAGCCACACGGCGGGGTCTTGAACGTGAAGAGCGGCCTCCTCAACAAAAGCACACACATCGTCAGCGGCGCGATTACCATGGCCCAGTCGAGCGGGAGCACGCAGGTCACGCTATCGCCTCCGCCGGCGGCCACTGGTTTTCAGACAATCGTAGCGCTAGTGCGTTAATGCTGTTATGACTGGTCCCAGCACAATCCGAAGCCGCCTGCTGCCGTCGCTGAGCGGCTGCATCTTCTCCACGACCCTGGTGTTGCTGTTTGTGCTGGGCCAGGGAGGCAACGGCCTGCTGCGGGATTCCGACACCGGTTGGCACATTCGGACCGGCCAGTGGATCCTGGAACACAGGGCGGTCCCGCAGCAGGATTTGTTTTCGTTTTCCAAGCCCGGGGGCCGGTGGTTTGCCTGGGAGTGGTTGAGTGACGTGCTGTTCGCCCTGCTCGATCGCTATGCCGGCCTGGCGGGGTTGGTGCTGGTGTCGGCGCTGGTGATTGCGCTGCTGTGCAGCGCGCTCTATCGCTTTTCGGTCGAGCGGGGAGCAGACGCGGTGGTGGCGGTAGCCGTGACGTTCGCGGCCTACTATGCCTCCTCGATACACTGGCTGGCGCGGCCGCACATATTCGGCTGGGCCCTGGCATTGGCTTTCTATATAGTTCTGGAGCGCTCCCGGGCCGGGGGGCGCGCCGTTTTCTGGCTGGTTCCTCTGGCGGCGCTGTGGGCCAATCTGCACGCCAGCTTCGTGCTGGGGTTGCTGCTGGTGGCTGTCTATGGAATCGGGGAGCTGCTGCAGGCCGCTTTCGCGGCCGGAGAGTCCGCTCCGGAGGTCCGGCGCCGGGCTCTTCACAATGTATCTCGCTACGGGCTCGTACTCGCCGCCTGCGGGGCCGCCACCTTACTAAACCCGTATGGCGCCCGCGTGCACCTGCACATCTGGGAGTACCTGAAGAACCAGTATATCTTCGACCACATCACTGAATTCTCGTCTCCCAATTTCCATGCTCCGGCAGTGCGGTTTTTCGAGTTCCTGGTGATGGCGGGCATCGCCAGCGCACTGTGGATGCTGCGGCGGGGGCGCTTCGCCCCCAGTCTGCTGGTCTTCGGTTTGGCTCATGCCAGCCTGGAGTCGGCGCGGTACATTCCGCTGTATGCCATATTCGCCGCGCCGGTGATCGCCGAGGCGCTGACCGCCGGCTGCTTGGCCGCGCATCGATCGGCGGCCCTGCCGGGGTGGGCGCGCCGCCGGCTGGCGGGCCTGCAGCGATTCGGGGCGGACATCGGGCGCATCGACGCCCAGCCGCACCTGCCGGCCGTTTCCATGCTGGCGATCGCGCTGGTGGCCGTGGGCCTGTTCGCGCCGGCGCCGGTCAAGGGGTTCCCGAGCGGCTTCAGCCGGAAACTGTTTCCGGCAGCGGCGGCGGATTTCCTGGAACGCGGCGGCCCGGCAGGAAACGTCCTTTCCACCGACCAGTGGTCGAGCTACCTGATCTATCGTGCCTTTCCCCGGGTCCGGGTCTTTATGGACGGGCGAAGCGACTACTATGGCTCGGAGCTCGGGGAATTATACCTGAACTTGATGTCGGCCAATCACAGTTGGAGGGAGACTCTGGAGCAGTACCGCGTGGATGCGGTGGTTCTCCCGGTGGACTGCGCGCTGGTGGGAGCGATGAAGGAATCGGCCGAGTGGAAGGTCACCTATGACGACGGGCTGGCTATTGTTTTTCACCGAGCCGATGCGCGAACGTCCGAACTGCTGGCCGCCGCGCACGGCGTTGGAACAGCGGAGATCCGTCCATGACCGATCCCCGCAGGACCTTTCAGTTAGGGTCCGGCCAGCGACCGGTATCTTTAAATGGAGGAGGAACTGATGACTGCGTTTGAGACTTCGATCCGGCGGTTTCTGCTGGAGGAGGACGGACAGGACACCATGGAGTACACGCTGCTGTTGGGCTTTGTCGCTCTGGCCGCGGCCGCCATCTTCCCGGTGGTCGCCGGCAGCGTCAAGACGATCTGGCAGGTGGCCAGTAATCACCTGTCCAACGCAGCCAGCGCCACGAAATAGAACGCCCGGTTGCCGCGCGGGGGCCGGTCGCCGACACTTTTGACGGAGGAACGAAATGACTGCTCTCGAGTTTTTGGTCGGCCGGTTTTTGCGGGAGGAAGACGGGCAGGACACCATGGAGTACACGCTGCTGTTGGGCTTTGTCGCCCTGGCCGCGGCCGCCATCTTCCCGGGGGTGAGTACCAGCATCAAGACGATCTGGCAGGTGGCCAGTAATCGCATGTCCAACGCGGCGGTCAACAAAGCGCCATAGAACGCCCGGTTGCCGGGCAGGGGGCCGGTCGCCGACACTTTTGACGGAGGGAACGAAATGAATGCTCTCGAGTTTTTGGTCGGCCGGTTTCTGCGGGAGGAAGACGGACAGGACACCATGGAGTACACGCTGCTTTTGGGCTTTGTCGCTCTGGCCGCGGCCTCCATCTTCCCGGTAGTGACCACCAGCATCAAGACGATTTGGAACGTGGCCAGTAATCACCTGAGCAACGCGGCCAGCGCCTCAAAATAGAACGCCCGGTTGCCAGGCAGATAGCCGGCAACCGCCACTTTCGACAGGAGGAACGGAATGACTGCTATCGAGTTTTTGGTCCGCCGGTTTCTGCGGGAGGAAGACGGGCAGGACACCATGGAGTACACGCTGCTGTTGGGCTTTGTCGCTCTGGCTGCGGCCGCCATCTTCCCGGTGGTGACCACCAGCATCAAGACGATTTGGAATGTGGCCAGCAATCACCTGTCCAACGCGGCCAGCGCCGCGAAATGACCGCCGGCGCCCGGGCCAGCGCCGAATCGCCGGCCCGGGGGGCGACCAAGCTTTCGATTCGGAGGAGCCAAATTAGGGCTCTTAAGGGCTTTGGTGGGTAGGTTTCTGCTGGAGGATGACGGGCAGGACGCGATGGAGCACACTTTGTTGTTGGGTTTTGTCGCCCTGGCCGCGGCCGCGCTCTTCCCCCTTGTGACCACGAGCGTCAAGACGATCCGGCAGACTGCTGATTGACGCCCGGCGCTGGATCGACGCCGGGCCGGTGACTTTGAACCTTTTAAGGAGACGTGACAAATGACCGCTTTTCGAGACATAATGCATGGGTTTCTGCTGGGGGAAGACGGACAGGACACAATGGAGTACACTTTATTGTTGGGCTTTGTGGCCCTGGCCGCAGCCGCTATCTTTCCGGTGGTGACTGACAGCATCAAGACGATTTGGAATGTGGCCAGCAATCACTTGAGCAACGCGGCCAGCGCTGCGAAATAACGGCGGCTGCTGGACCAACGGGGCGGGGAGGTCGCCGCTGTATGCGCTTCAGGCGCTCCCCGCCGCCTTCTTCAGAGGAAGACGGCAAACACGATGGAGTACACGCCGCTGCCGGACTGGGCCGCGCTGGCGCCTTGCTGGGTTGCCAGTGCTGACCGTCAGCGACGATTCGGCAAGTGGCCGGTAACCACCCTGTGCAACGCGGCGAGGGGGACGAGTTACAATCTGTCTGTCCGGTAAGCGGGGCCGGCGCGACGGAGAGGTCGCAGGGGTGGTTCGCGGGCTTGCCCGTTTGAGGCCGAACGTTCCCGGCGGAAGCGGAGCGCGCGGCCCGTATAGTTGGGGTGACACATGAATAAACGACTAGTGACTGTTTTGGGATTCTCTTTTCTGGTTGCCGCGGCGACGACGCTCCTGCTGTACGGGCTGATCGCCAGCCGAATGCGGAACACTCCCACGCCCTCCAAGCAGGAGATCGTGGTAGCGGCCCGCGATGTGGCGCGCGGCGAGTTGCTGAAGGACTCCGACCTGAGCGTGGTAGGCTGGAACGCGAACACGCTGCCCAAGGGCGCTATTAACGACCGGAGGGCGGCGGTGGGGAGGGGCGTGCTTGCAGAAATTGCCTCCGGCGAACCGGTTTTGGAGAACCGCCTGGCGCCCAAAGAGGCCGGCGCGGGTCTGGCGCCGTCCATTCCCATCGGAAAGCGGGCGGTTTCCTTGCGGGTGAACGAAGTGGCGGCGGTGGCGGGTTACGTGCTTCCCGGCTCACGGGTGGACGTGCTGGTGAGCGGCAACGCTCCGGGGTCGCAACAGGGGACCGAGATTCGGACCCTGCTCGAGAACGTGGAAGTCCTCTCGGCCGGCACCAACATCCAGCACGACGCCGAGGGAAAGCCGGTGCAGGTCCCGGTGGTGACGCTGCTGGTCACACCCGAGGAAGCCGAGATGCTCAGCCTGGCCAGCAACGAGATGCACGTGCAACTGATTTTGCGCAACCCCATGGACGGAGACAAGGCCAAGCCCCCCGGGACGGCGATGGCACGGTTGCTCGGGCAGCCGCCGCCACCGCCGGCGCCTGTCAAACGGATCGCGGCGCCGGCCCCGAAGAAGCCCGTGGTGATCGCGCCGGTTATACTGCCGCCGCCCCCGCCGCCGCACGCGGAGCCGGTCGTGGTGGAGCTGCTGAAGGGACCGGCCCGCACCAGGGAGAAGTTCGAGGAGGGCAGTGAACCGATTGCGCGGTAAGGTCGAGGTGTTGCACGGACCGGCCCGCGGCAAGGAGAAGTTTGAGTGATTCTTCGCCTGTGGCAAAGGAGTTGGCTTGAGACGTAAACCCAGATTATTGTTCCCGTTCCGGGTAGGCCTGCTGGTGCTCCTGGCCGGCGTGCCGGGCGTGCAGTTCTGCTGGAGCCAGGTGGCGCCGCCCTCCCAGACCACCCGGGAGCTGTCGGTTACGGTGGCCAGGTCGGTCATGATCGACTCGGCGCCGGTGATTCAACGCGTTTCGGTAGCCGTGCCCGAAATGGCCGACGCCATCATTGTAAATCCGCATGAAGTGCTGATCAACGGCCGGGCGCCGGGCAAGACCAGCTTGATTTTGTGGCAGGAAGGCGGCGGCCGCATCTTCTTCAACCTGACCGTGCGGCCGGACCTGGAGCCGACGCAGCAGCAACTGCAAGAAAACTTCCCCGAAGGCAACGTGCAGTTGAGCTTCGAAAACAACACTTGGTTTCTGCGCGGAACGGTCAAGCAGCTCGTCGAGGCCGAGCGGGCCGCGGCGATCGCCGGCACTGCCGGCAAGGTGGTCAACCTGATTCAGGTGGAAGCGGCGGCCGAGCCCCAGATCATGCTCCGGGTGCGCTTTGCCGATGTGGACCGCTCCGCGGCCAGGGATCTGGGCGCCAATCTGATCAGCGCCGGCGCCCTCAATACCGTGGCCGCCACCACCACGGGCCAGTTCAGCCCGCCAACCCAGCCGGTTCTGGGAAGCGTCGCGAACTCGCCGTTCCAGTTGTCGAACCTGCTCAACATTTTCGCCTTCCGGCCCGACTTGAATCTGGGGGTCACCATCAAGGCCCTGCAGTCGAAGTCGCTGCTCCAGATCCTGGCCGAGCCAAATCTGGTCACGCTCAACAACAAGGAGGCCACTTTTCTGGCCGGTGGCGAGTTTCCCTTCCCGGTCCTGCAGGGCGGCGCGAGCGTCGGGGCGGTCAGCGTTCAGTTCCGGGAATTTGGAGTACGGATCAATTTCCTGCCGGTGATAACCCCGCGCAACACCATCCGGCTGCGAGTCAAGCCCGAGGTCAGCTCGCTCGATTTCGCCAATGCCCTGGTCCTGCAGGGTTTCACCATTCCCGCCATCTCCAGCCGCAAACTGGATACAGAGGTGGAGCTGGCCGACGGGCAAAGCTTCATTATCGGCGGCTTGCTGGACCACCGGGTGATCGACACCTTCAACAAGGTTCCCGGGCTGGGCGATATCCCAATCCTCAAGAACCTGTTTCGCAGCCGGTCGCAGAGCAAGAACAACAGCGAGCTGATGGTGCTGGTGACAGCCGAGCTGGTGAAGCCGTACGCGGAAGGCGAGGCGCCGCCGTCGCCCAAGTTGGACGCACCGTTCATGGAAATGCCCGGCCAGAAGCCGGCTGTCAATCCCCGAGTGGGCGGGCCCTCGCCGGCGGCAGGAGCCAACAGGTGAGGCCACTCAGCATGGCCCTGCTGGTAGAGAAGCAAAGCTTCCGCACTCATTTGCTGGAGGCTGTGAGGGACGTCCCGGTGCGGGTGATCCTCGACCAGGGAGGGTTCGGCGCCTGGGAACCGGTGCGCGAGAAGATCGAACGGCTGCATCCCGACGTGCTGCTGGTCGATCTGGGGGAGCAGCCGGCGCAGCGCTTCGCCCATATCCAGGCGATCCGCACGCTCGGCTCCCGCCCGCCATCGGTGGTGGTGATCCACGACAGCGGCGACGCGCAGGTGATTTTGAGCGCCATGCGCGCCGGGGCAGCCGAATTCCTCACGGTCCCGCTCGAGCCCGGAGCCCTGAAGGCGGCGCTGGAGCGGGTTTCGGAGCTGCTGCCGGTTATCCCGGGGTCGCGTGGATCGGGCGGGAGCGTGCTGGCGTTTCTGGCCAGCAAGGGCGGGGCCGGCGCCACTACGCTCGCTGTCAACGTAGCGGCCGCTCTGGGAAGCCTGGGAAACCGGGAAGTGCTGCTGGCCGACCTGGACCTGGAAACCGGCAACGTCGGTTTCGCCCTCCGGACGGCCTCGCCCTATAGCATCCTGGATGCCTGCCGCAGCATCAGCCGCCTGGACGGGCACTACTGGAAGGGCTTGGTCACCAACGGTCTGAAGGGTCTTTCGGTGCTGAGCGCGCCGACCGAGCCGCACCGCGAGGACATGCCCGAGCCCGTGGAGGTCTCTCAGGTGCTCCGCTTCGCCCGCACGCTCCACGACTTCAGCGTGGTGGACCTCGCCAGCCGGCTGAGCCACTGGACCCTGTCCGTGGTGGGAGACGCCGATCGGGTTTTTTTGGTAACCACCGCCGATCTGCCTTCGCTGCACCAGGTGAAACGCGCGCTGCAAAAATTTGCGCAGGCCGGCTACCCAGCCGATCGGCTGGGCCTGGTGGTGAACCGCGCCTCGCGCCACGACGAGGTCTCCGCCGAGGACATCGAGCGGAACTTGGGAGTCCCGATCTTCTGGCGCTTTCCGAACGACGTGCCGGGGGTGACGGAGTTCTATCTCAAGGGCGGCGTGCTTTCGGCTAAGTCGGAGCTGGGCAAGTCCATCCGGCAGTTCGTGGCTAAGATCGCCGGACCGCCGCCGCCGGCGCCGAAGAGCAAGGAAGGATCGATGCTGGGGCTATGAATTTATGAGCGCTATATCCGCCGTCACAAGCCGCGCGTCCGCAAGCACGTGGGAAGACCGACTCCGAGTGCGCAGCCCGGTTTCGGTCGAGCACCTGGAGATGAAGTTCGCTCTGCACCGCAAGCTGCTGGACAAGATCAACCTGGAGAGACTCAGCGCCATCGACAGCCAGCGCATGCGTATTGAGGTCCGGGCCGCGGTGGCCAGCCTGCTGGGAGAGGAAAAAACGCCCCTCAGCCTGGCCGAAAAGGATGTTCTGGTGGAGGAGGTGCTCGACGAGGTCTTCGGGCTGGGACCGCTCGAGCCGCTGCTGCAAGACCCCACCATCAGCGACATCCTGGTCACTACGCCCCGCCTGGTTTACATCGAGCGGGCCGGCAAGCTCTACCGCACGCCGGTGGAGTTCAAGGACGACGGGCACCTGCTGCGCATCATCGAGAAGATCGTCTCGCGGGTGGGCCGGCGCATCGACGAATCCTCGCCGATGGTGGACGCACGGCTGCCGGACGGCTCGCGCGTCAACGCCGTGATCCCGCCCCTGGCCGTGGACGGGCCGCTGCTTTCCATCCGTCGCTTCGGACGCGATCCGCTGACCTACGAGGATCTGCTGCGGCTGGGCACCCTGACCCCGGAGATGCTGGCGCTGCTGCAGGCGGCCGTGGAGGCCAAGCTCAACATCGTGATCTCCGGCGGCACCGGCGCCGGCAAGACCACCCTGCTGAACGCCCTTTCGGAGTTCATCGCCGAGGACGAGCGGATCGTGACCATTGAGGACGCTGCCGAGCTGCAACTGAAGCAGGTCCATGTGGCGCGCCTGGAGACCCGCCCCCCCAACATCGAGGGCAAGGGCGCGGTCTACCAGCGGCAACTGCTGATCAACGCCCTGCGCATGAGGCCGGACCGGATCATCGTCGGCGAGGTGCGTGGAGAAGAGGCGCTGGACATGCTGCAGGCCATGAATACCGGCCATGACGGCTCGCTGACCACGATCCACGCCAACAGTTGCCGCGACGCCATCAGCAGGATGGAGACTATGATCGGGATGGCCAACTCGAACCTGTCGGCCAACAGCGTGCGGCAGCAGATCAGCTCGGCCGTGGACCTCTTCATCCAGGTATCGCGGTTGAGCGACGGCACGCGGCGCATCACCCACATTACCGAGTGCGTAGGCATGGAAGCCTCCACGGTGACGCTGCAGGACGTGTTTGTGTTCGACCGGCTGGGCCTGACGCGCGAGCGCAAGGTCCTCGGCCAGTTTCGCGCCACCGGCGTGCGGCCGAAGTTCGCCCAGAAACTGAAGGCCTCGGGGATCGAACTGCCGTCCGCCATGTTTACGATGACGGTTCCGGCCAACTAGTCCGCGGAGGAGAAGCATGGTTCCGGGTAATCTGATTGCCGCCATATTCCTGATTCTTTTCGTGGCCACCGCCATGGCCGTCTGGCTGAGCTGGGGCGCGGTGGATAAGAAACGGCAGAAGGTGTTGGATCGCCGGCTGCAAACAACCCAGGAGCGGCGGGTGGAGGTTACGGCCGGCCTGCTGAAAAAGGATGTCACCAGCCAGTTGCCCGTCTATGGCCGGTTGCTGGAGCGCTTCCAATTCACCGAACAAATGCGGGACATGCTGGCGCAGGGGAACCTGCACTGGTCGGTGGGCTCCCTGACCGCGATGATGCTGGTGGCCGCCCTTCTGGCGGCCAACCTGGTGATCCGGCTAAGCTGGTTGCCCTTCTACCTGGCGCCGCTGGTCGTGGGGGTGGCCGGCTTCCTGCCTTATGGCTACGTGCTGCGCCGCCGCCGGAAACGGATGGAGGCGTTCGAAGAGCAGTTCCCTGGGGCGCTGGACTTTCTGGCCCGCGCCCTGCGCGCCGGCCATGCCTTCTCCATCACTCTGGAGCTGCTGGCCGAGGAAGGCCTGGACCCGGTGTCGGTCGAGTTCCGCCGCACATTTGATGAGAACAACCTGGGCCTGCCGTTGGATACTGCCCTCCAGAATCTTTCCTCGCGAGTGCCGCTGCTGGACGTTCGCTTTTTCGTCTCGGCGGTCCTGCTGCAAAGCCGCACCGGCGGCAACCTGACCGAGATCCTGATGGGGCTGGCCTCGGTGATCCGCGAGCGCTTCAAGCTGAAGGGACAGGTTCGCGCTTACAGCGCGCAGGGCCGGCTGACGGGCCGGGTCCTGACCATCCTGCCGGTGGTGGTCGTAGTGCTGCTGACGATGGTTAACCCGGATTATATGGACGGTTTGTTCAAGTTCCCGTACGGCAAGCACCTGATCGGCGCAGCGGCGGTCCTGCAGGTGATCGCCTACTTTGTCATTCGCAAGATCGTAGACATCGAGGTTTGAACATGATTTTGCTGTTCGGGGTGTTGTGGTTTGCGGTGGTCATGGCGGCCACAGCCGTGGCTGCCCAACGCTACTGGGCCCGGCCGGCCACCTACATGGACCGGGTGGGCGACGGCCTCGATGCGGCGCACGGCGCCCGTTCGGCCGAATCTCCGTTGTTCACCCGGCTGATGCAGAGCATGGGCGAGAAGATGCCGACCTCGCCAGCCAAAGCCCAGGCGCTGCACCGGAAGCTGATGGCGGCCGGCTTCCGCTCCGAATCGGCTCCGTCGGTGGTGCGCGGCCTCCAGCTCGTAACTGCCTTCCTGGCCGCACTGGGCTGGCTGGCGGCCTGGAGCGCCGGCCGGTTCTTAACCTTCGAGACTGCCCTGGGGGTGACGCTGGTGTTTGCCGCCGCCGGCTTCATTCTGCCTGGCGAAGTGCTGCACTTGCTGGTCGGGCGCCGGCGCCGCATATTGCGCCACGCGCTGCCGGACGCCATCGACCTGATGGTGATCTGCGTGGAGGCCGGCCTGGGCCTGGATCAAGCCCTGGTGGACGTGAGCAAGGAGCTGGCGTTCAGCCATCCCGCTTTGAGCGAGGAACTGGCGCTGGTGACCTTCGAGCTGCGCGCCGGCAAGCGGCGAGCGGAGGCGCTGAAGAACCTGGCTGACCGCACCGGCGAGCCGGAATTCAAGAACCTGGTCGGCATCCTGATCCAGGCGGACCGCTTCGGCACTTCGATTGCCGACGCGCTGCGCACCCACGCCGAATTCATGCGCGTGAAGCGGCGGCAAGTAGCCGAGGAGAAGGCGAACAAGGTGGGCGTCAAACTGGTGTTTCCCATCTTCTTTTTTATTCTTCCGTCCATGTTCCTGGTCACGGTAGGGCCGGCTCTGTTGCAGTTGCTGTTTCAGTTTCTTCCCGAAATGCGGCAGATGCAATGACCGCTTCGCCAGCGACCGGGCTGGAAGCCGCAACGGCGCCCGGGCTTGAGGCGGCGGCGCCCGACCCCCCGCGGCCGCGCCGCACCGGGCTGGCCGCGCTGCAGTTTCTGGCCGCCGGCCTGATCGGGGGGCTCTGGATCGGTTATACGGTTTGGCAGGGCGCTGCTCTCGGCGTGGCGGCGGACTTCGTCCCTTTTTACTCCGCCGGAACGATCCTTCGCGCCCAGGGGCCCCACGCCCTGTACGATTCGAGCGCCATGCGGGAGCACCACCGGCGCAACTTCCCATATCAGCAGCCGGTGCTGCCCTTCATCCGGCCGCCGTTTTACGCCCTGGCGCTGGCGACGCTCACATTTCTGCCCCCTCGTCCGGCCCTGGTGGTCTGGCTGGCGGTCAACGTGGCGGCGTTGGCGGCCGCTTTGTTTTTCATTTCCCGGGCGCTGCGCGTGGCCTGGTCCACGGTGACCTGGCATGCGGCCATTTTCTTCCCCGCCGTCTACGCCATTTTCAACCGGCAGGATGTGCCGTTGGTGCTGCTGTTGGCCGCGCTCGGCTATTGGCTGCTGGCCCGCGGCAGCTCTTTCGCGGCCGGTCTGGTCCTCGCTTTGTGCAGCATCAAGTTCCATCTTTTGCTGCTGATTCCAGTTGTTTTCCTGGCTAAGAGAAACTGGCGGGCCTTGCAGGGGCTGGCGGTGGGCGCGGCCGCGCTGCTGCTTATTTCCCTGCTGATGCTGGGGCCCGCCGGCCTGGCCGGCTACGCGGGGATGCTGATCCACCGCACACCGCCCAGCATGGAATTTCCCCAGCGCTTCGCCAATCTGTCGAACCTGGCGGCGGGAACCTGGATTCGAATTCCCTTGGTGCTGCTCGCCATTGGAGCGGTTATTGCCACCGCCTTGCGGCTGCCCCCGCTGGAGGCGCTGGCTTGCGCCTGACTGGGATCCCTGCTGATTGCCCCTCACGTTTACGTGTCCGATTACCTGCTGGCGCTGCCGGCTCTGCTGCTGCTGGCCGGACTGGGACCGGTGTGCTTGTGGAGCAGCCTGCTGATCCTGTTCCCCGTCACTCCTGTTCTGATGGTCTACAGTGAAAAGGCCTCTGTGCTGCTGATCCCTTTGATGGCCCTGGTTTGCCTGGCGGCCGCGGCTTTTCGCCCTCGCCCGGTCGCGCTTCCAGCATGACCGCGGCGGGCGCAAGAGGTCCCCTCTTCGCCGGCGCAGCTCAGCGCGGCGCCGGCCGTTCCGCTTTCTTTCTTTTCTTCTCTTGCGTGGTTCTTTACAGCTTGAATCATCAATACCTCGGCAGCGCGGATACGACCCCCAATGTGTATTTGCCTTTCAGCATCATCCTGCATCACGATCTTTATCTCGATCACTTTCGGGAGCCGCCGAAAAGTGACAAAGAGCCCTTGCCCTACTCTCTGCATTTGAGCCGCGGCCACCTGATTTCCTCCTATCCGGTGCTGCCTGCCGTTCTGGCGGTTCCGGTCGCCTTGGGCCCGGCGCTGTGGGTGAAAGCAAAGAACATCCCCTACACCAGCGAAACCTTCCTGGATGTCTGCGTCTTCTCGGCCAAGCTAGCCGCGGCGTTGATCACCGCCGGCTCGGTCGTCCTGGTGTTTCTGACCCTGGCCCGGTTCGTTTCCCGGAGCACGGCCTGGGCCCTGGCCTATCTTTACGCCCTGGGAACGGCTGCTTTTCCGATCGCCAGCCAGGCCCTGTGGGGACACGGTCCGGCCATGCTGTTTCTGTCCGCAGCCGCTTACGTGTGGCTGTGCCGCCCCGATCGTCTGATCGCGCTCAGCGTGATGCTGAGCTTGGCCGTGGCCGCCCGGCCCGTCGCCGCCCTGCCGGCGCTGCTGTTCACTGCCGCGGTCGCCTGGCTCCAGCCGCGCCGGTTGCCGCGCTTCCTGTTGGCGCCGGCATTGGTGGCAGGCTTGCTGCTGGCCTATAACCTGTACTTTTTCGGCGTCCCGGCGGGGGGCTACCCCGGCGTTAACGCAGACATGATCGCTCGCCAGCAACTGGGAAGCCTCTGGACGACCGCGATAGGGACGGGGCTGGCCGGTCTTTTGATCAGCCCCAGCCGCGGGTTGCTGATTTTCTCGCCCTTTGTGGTCGCCGCCTTTTGGGGGGCCGTCGTAACTCTGCGGAGGGCCGAGTGGCTGCGCTGGAGGCCGCTGGCGCTTTCCGCGATCGGGCAAGTGTTGCTGTTCAGTTGTTACTCCTCCTGGTGGGGCGGCATGTGTTACGGCCCGCGGCTCCTTAGCGAGATTTGTCCTTTCCTGATGCTGCTTTTGGTTCCGGTCCTGCCGGCCATCGAGGCAACTACGGCGCGCCGGGCGGTTTTCCAGGTTCTGGCCGCCGCAAGTATTTTCATCCAGAGCGCCGGAGCGATGCTGTGGACCGGAGATTGGTACTTCGAGCCGACGAGCGTAGATACCGACCGATCCCGGCTGTGGAACTGGAAGGATACAGAGATCACCCGTACCCTGGGCAACTATCACTGGTCCGACAAAGCATCGGGCGGATCATCTTTAGAGCGGCCGCGGTAGGGAGGGACCGCTGACCGGCGTGTGCTAGTGTGGATGTCTCCCATGATCTGGGACCTGCATTGCCACCTGAACGGCGTACCCGGTCGAACACCCGAGGAGCGCATGGCCGGGCTGGTGAGGTTCGCCGACCGCATGGGAATCGACCGGCTCGTCGTTTTCATGGGCTTCCCTTTCCTGGAAGACCCCTCACCGGAGCAACTGCGCGAGCAGAACGATCAAGTGTTGCAGGCCCTGAGCCACTGGCACGATCGGGCCTTCGGCTTCGTTTATCTCAGCGGAAACCACATCGCCTTCAGCCTTCAGGAGTTCGACCGCTGCGTGCGGGAGGGGCCGATGGTGGGCATCAAGCTGTGGACAGCGAAGCGGGCGAGCGCCCCGGAATTCGATCCGATCATCGAGCGGGCGTCGTCGTTAAAAGCTGTGATCTTCCAGCATACGTGGCTGAAAGTCGGCGGCAACCTGCCCGGCGAATCGACGCCGTTTGACGTGGTGGCGCTCGCGGCGCGGCATCCCACGGTCCCGATCATTTGCGGGCACACCGGGGGAGACTGGGAACGCGGCATCCGAGCCATCCGCGCGAGCAGGAATGTGTTCGCCGACATGGCAGGCTCGGACCCGACCGCCGGACTCGTGGAAATGGCCGTTCGCGAATTGGGCGCGGAACGAGTCCTTTACGGCAGCGATACCGGGGGGCGCAGCTTTGCCTCGCAACTGGCCAAGGTGACGGGCGCGGACATTTCCGAGGCCGCCCGCAGGCTGATCCTCGGCGAGAACCTGCGCCGGATGATGATGCCGATCCTCGAAGCTAAAGGAGTGCGGGTATGATCGACGTGAACGTGAGCTTGTCGCGCTGGCCGTTCCGGCGGCTGCCGGGCGATGAGCCGGGCGACCTGGCGGCGAGGTTACGAACCAAGAATGTTTCACAAGCCTGGGCCGGCAGCTTCGACGGTCTGTTGCACAAGGACATAGCGGGAGTGAATGCCCGCCTGGCGGCCGATTGCCGGAAATATGGCCAGGGCATTCTGGTCCCTTTTGGATCTGTGAACCCCATGCTGCCTGACTGGCAGGAGGATCTGCGGCGCTGCCAGGAAGAGCACCGCATGCCCGGCATCCGGCTGCACCCGAATTATCACGGCTACAAGCTGGACGATCCCGTGTGCGCGGAGCTGCTCTCGCTCGCCGCCCGGCGCGGGCTGATTGTGCAGATCGCGCTTGCCATGGAGGACGAGCGCACGCAGCATCCGCTCCTGCGCGTGCCGCCGGTCGATCCGGCGCCGCTCCCGCGAGTGGCGGCCATCTCCGGCCTGCGGCTCGTGATCCTGAATCACAACCGCCTGCCGCGGCTCGACATCGCAGGCGAGGTTTGTTTCGATATCGCGATGGTGGAAGGGCTCGGGGGCGTGGCCCGTTTCGCGGAAGTGGTCTCGCCCGCGCGGGTGGTCTTCGGGTCCCACGCGCCGTTGTTTTCCTTCGAGTCGGCGCTGCTGAAGGTGCGCGAGGCGGGGCTCAGCGAAGCGCAACAAAACGATCTGCTCGAAGGGAACGCCCGGCGGGTGCTCAAGTAGACCGTCCGCGCTACCGCATATCAAGACCATGGCGGATTGGGTCCGTGCAAGCCGCCGTCAAGCCCCATCCCGAGACCATAGCCTGGCTCCCGGCTCCCCGACCGCTCGCCTTTTTGATGCCTTTCGCATGGCCTTCAGATCCCTTGAGTTTCTCCC
This sequence comes from Terriglobia bacterium, assembly GCA_041477005.1. Classification (GTDB taxonomy): domain Bacteria; phylum Acidobacteriota; class Terriglobia; order Bryobacterales; family JACQDG01; genus JBGOUJ01. Next base: position 17,698 of record JBGOUJ010000063.1, read on the forward strand.
GAAGACCCCACCGAACCCCTGTAAATGTTGGCCGGGGCGAGAGGATTTAAACCTCCGACCCCCTGCGCCCAAGGCGGATTCCGGCATACTCCGAAAATGCCCTATTTTCAACTGCTTACGTTTTCAAGCAGTTGTGGCGGGCTTGTTGAACCCTGTTGAGCCTTATTGAACCCGGAGGTTTCCGACAGCTACAGAATCGTCTACAGCGGTACAATGCTTTTAGGCAAGCGAAACAGTGAGCGGGGTCCCATGGCCAGCGATCTGACGCACGAGAAACAGCAGCTCCACGAGTTGGTGGACCGTCTTGCGCCCAGCCAAGTCCATGCCGTGCGCGGCCTGCTCCAGGTGATGTTGGATCCCGTCTCGGGCGCCATCGCCAACGCGCCGGTGGATGATGAGCCCCTCACCGCGGAAGAAGCCCACGCTCTCGACGAAGCCCGCGAGTGGCTCAAACACAACAGACCGATTCCGCATGAGCAGGTGCTGGCCGAACTCGGCATCACGCAGGAAGAAATCGAGAACTTCCAGGAACCGGCGTGAAGCGGATCGCCTGGACCGAACAGGCCAAGGCCGACGTTCGCGGTCTGGATAAGGCCACTGCCATGCGCATTTTGCATGCGTTGCATCGATTCGCGGAATCGGGCACAGGGGATATCAAGGCTCTTCAAGGCGACATGGAAGAGCTGCGACTACGGGCCGGCGATTACCGACTGTTCTTCGTCTGCACCGGCGACGACGTCATTGAGGTTCGCCGTGTCCGCCATCGCCGCGAAGCCTATCGTTAACCCGTCTCCTCACGCGACCACCAAGCCTCTCATCGAAGCTTCCCGTTTCTCGCAGGGTTAGCGTTAGCCTCAATCTCGCTCCACCGTGCCTCGATTCACGACGGATTGTATGCCACGGGCGCGGGGCGCGCCTCTTGGTAGTTCGGGTCTCACACGAGTTTCTCGCTGACCTCAACTCGTCCGAGATCGGCAAGCTGCTTCTGGCATGGAAGCTGGATGAAGCACTCCACACAAGCTCCGATGTCCTCGAGGCTTTCGCCAATGTGGGGCGTTGCCCGCATCCGCTTCATTCGATTGGTCGGGGCGAGAGGATTTGAACCTCCGACCCCCTGCGCCCAAGGCAGGTGCGCTACCGGGCTGCGCCACGCCCCGACTCTATCCCTTTCATTGTAGATCAACCGCGACCGCCGCGCTGGGCTCCCACCCCGCCTACCCGCCCCGCGGACGCCGCCCGGGGCCCCTAATGCTGGCCCAGCGGCCGGCCGATTCTCATACTATGAATACCCTCTTTGAAATGGCGACCGCCCACCCTATACTGGACCTTTGCGGTGCCCCTGCCCGTTACAGAGGGGGGTGAATCGGGATGCACCGTATGGTTCAATCACCACGAGCGAGCGCCTGCTTCCGCGCCATTGCTTCTTCCTTGCCAGTCGAGTGGCTGATGCCGCGGCCCTGAAGGGACCGCATCGGGAGAACTTCGCCTCTTTGCTCCGCTTGTTCCGAGGCGCCGGATGGCACAAATCTTTCACCCCAGCACCAACACCCTCTCGCGGGTGAGCATTGTCGGAGCGGTGTTCCTGATCGCCGGCCTCGCCTGGGTTCTGGACGCGCTCGGCCGCTCGCCCTACGCCACCCGGGCCCTGGCGCCACGCGACCAGCCGGCGCCGTTCAGCCACAAGCACCACGTCAGCGGCATCGGCATCGACTGCCGCTACTGTCACACCTCGGTCGAGGAATCCTCCTTCGCCGGCCTGCCGCCTACCAAGACCTGCATGAGCTTTTCATGCACGTCCGCTACAGCGGCCGCCTCACCTGGATCATCGCCAGCGCCGGCTTCTGCTGGCTCCTGATCCTGCTTTCGCTCACCATGAGCGATTACCTGACCCGTGGCTGGATCTCGCCAGCCGGCGGCTGGTAGGGGGAGAGTTGAGAAATTGAGGAATTGAGAAAGGAACACCATCCGGCCCGCCGCTCTATCCGACGCCGAAACCATTGCCGCCTACAACGCTGCCATGGCGCGCGAGACCGAGCACATCAAGCTCGACGCCGGGCGCCTGCTGGAAGGCGTGCGCGCCGTGCTCTCCGACGCCTCCAAGGGCTTCTATGTCGTCGCAGACGCCCCAGCCGCAACATTGGTTTACTTCCCATGGCCGCCAATCTTGGAAGTTCTCGGCGTCTCCGCGCCTCTGCGGTTGATCATAAGTCGTAATTCAACGCCGGGGCGCGGAGACGCCGAGATCTCCGAAGCCGCCCGGAGACGCATCCAGCATGCCGGCCGTTTCCTCGGCAGTTCGATGGTCTGCTCCCCAAAGCAAACGAGAGTTGTCCTTGCGGGCATTCGCGGCCGATAACTTTTTCACGGTCACGCCATTCCCTCTTTTTTCTTCTCCTTCTTTCCAACAGCTTGGCCCTGCGGCTTCCCTCTCGCGCCACCTCCACGCGTTATGCTGGTAGTGAGCGTTGGCCAACGCGCTCCGGTAGTACGGTGCTCTGGCTTCCGGGACCCAGGCGACGAACCTGGACCACCTCGGCGGCCCGGCCGCTCTTCAAGTCGTGTACGGCGGAATCCGGC
>JBGOUJ010000064.1:0-20107 GCA_041477005.1 Terriglobia bacterium
GGCGGCGGCATGCTGCAGGTAGATCGCGAGCTCCTGCGAGACGGCGACGAAGCCGCCGTTGGATGGGATCGATTTGGCCAAAGAGCCGGTCCAGATGTCCACCTCTGTGGCCTCGATTCCGAAATGCTCATCGGTGCCGCGCCCATTCGTCCCAAGGACCCCCGAGGCGTGCGAGTCGTCGATCAACAGAAAGCAGCGGAACTCCTTCTTCAGCTCTACCAGCTCCGGTAACCGGCAAATATCGCCATCCATCGAAAACACGCCATCAGCGACGATTAGTGTACGGTCCGCCGGCGGCCCCGATTCCAGTTCGTGCCGCAACGAGCGGGGGTCGTTGTGGCCGAAACGCTGGATCGGAACGCCAGTGAGACGGCAAGCATCGACCAGACTGCGGTGGGATAGAGAATCGAGAATCACGCGGTCCTGCGGGGACAGCAAAGCCGAAATGACGGCAAGGTTCGCGAGATATCCCGAGCTGAAACTGATCGCCTCCGCAGTGCCCTTGAAGGCGGCAAGCTCTTTTTCCATCTGAAGGTGCAGGTCGATGGTCCCCGTGAGCATACGGGCGCCGCCGGTTCCGGTACCGTATTTCCGGACCGCTTCGATCGCGGCATTATCGATGCGAGGATCTCCGGTGAGCCCGAGGTAGTCGTAAGACGACAGCATCAGCATCTCACGCCCCTGAACTTGCACCCAGGGGCCCGATCGACTCTCCAGCGCGAGCTGGTATGGGTAGACGCCCGCTTCACAGGCGCGGCCCGTCATCTCAAAGACGCGGCGTGCGCGGGCATCGAGGAGGTCGCCCTTGTTGAAACACCACTTCTTTCCAGGGGCGAAGAATCCGTTGAAGCGATCGCCCGATGAAGACGTTAAGACCCTGCTGTGGTCCAGGCCACTTGGCTTATCTGCCATAAAAGTACGTCACAACACCCATACAGTATAGTTTGGATGACAGTATAGTACTGTTTGTCCCGATTTGGGGAGGCCTTTGTTTTCGCCTTTTCGGGGCGAAACGGAAGGGACAATGAGGGCCGTCTCGTCAGCGTCGCTGACGTGCGCGTTTTCAAGGAGCGTGCCGCGTTCGAGTCCCCCTTGACTCGTCTTCCAAGCCGCCCATTATAATTGAGGCGTGGTGGTCTGGAACACCCGGTCAGTAGCACGTGCGGAACTGGTCCTCCTGCTGGTCCTACCGTGGATCACGCCGGCTCCTGCCGCCGACAACCCCTACCGGGCGTCGATCGAGAAGTGGCATCAGGAGCGGGAGGCCAAGCTAAGGGCAGACGACGGCTGGCTTGCCCTGGCCGGCCTCTTCTGGCTGAAGGATGGGGCGAACCGCTTCGGAACGGATCCCACGAACGACATCGTGCTGCCGGCCGGCTCGGCCCCCGCCCGGGTCGGCGTCTTCGAGTTTCACGGCGGCCGGGCGATCGTGCGGGTCGCGAGCGGCGTCACGGTCACTCTGGACGGCAAGCCGGTCACAACGCGAGAGCTGCGCTCCGATCAACCCGGCCCTCCGGACGTGATCGCCGTCGCCAATCTGACCCTGTACGGGATTCAGCGCGGAACCCGCTACGGCATCCGGCTGAAGGACAAAGACAGCAGGACTCGGAAGGAATTCGCCGGCGTGCGCTCGTTTCCGATCGACGAAGTCTATCGGGTAACGGCCCGCTTCGTTCCCTACGAGCCGGCAAAGATGATCTCGATCCCAAACATCCTCGGCGACGTCGAGCAAACCCCCAGCCCGGGCTACGCCGTCTTCACCTTGCAAGGCCGGGAGTGCCGGCTCGATGCGGTGACTGACGAGGGCAACTTGTTCTTCATTTTCCGCGATCTCACCAGCGGAAAGGAAACCTACCCGGCCGGCCGCTTCCTCGACGCCGATCCACCCAAAGACGGCAAGGTTACCCTCGACTTCAACAAGGCTTATAACCCGCCGTGCGCCTTCACTCCCTACGCGACCTGCCCGCTCCCTCCGCGCCAGAACCATCTGCCCGCCCGTATCGAAGCCGGCGAGAGGAACTACCACCACTGAGGAACTGCTGGGCCGAATCGTACGGATCCCCCCTCCGGCTTCGAATCGAAAACACGCCCTTGTAACCCGCCTCTTTCGCAATCTGCATGCAGCGGGCGAGGTCGAATCGGCGAATCTATCGTTGACGATCCAGTAGTTTTACGGAAAACACCGTTTCCCGTGGTTCCTGCTCGGCGTAGGCGACGGTCAGCTCGGCGGTGAACCATCGAGGCCAATCCTTTGCCGGGCGCACGTACCAGGAGATCAGTTCGCCGGGGCGGCCGGTGTCGCCGCGGTCTTGGGGCCACTTAATCGAGGCCACCTCGGTCAGAAGCGCGCGCTTCTTGCGGCGATCCCAGAGCGTCAGGATCAGGTAGGACTGTGTATTCACCTGGCAGGAAACCTGGAGAAGCTTCTTGCGACTGGCGCGGACGTTGGGCAGAGTGAATTTATACTTGGTGGTGGTATCGGCGTCCGGCTTGGCGCCCTCCCCGATCCAGCGGCGGATGGCGGCGACCTGCTGGGGCGAGAGGGGGCGGCCGCCCAGCGGCATGCGGTGCTCCTCGCCCCGGCGGCCTTCGACGAAGTCGAGCAGCAAGCTGCGCTCGGGATCGCCGGGGATGACGACCTTGCCGAGGTTGCCGCCGCGCATGAGATCGTCGTAGGAGCGGGTGCTCAGGCCGCCCGCCCCGGAGGCCCCCCCACGGGACGCCCCCCCGCGGGACGCCCCGCCGTGGCAGCCATTGCAGTGGAGGGCCAGGGTGGGGGCGACCTGGTGGCTGTAGCTGGCCGGGGGCGGAGCGGCTTGGGCGAAGAACATGGTGTGCAGACGAGTATCAGCCTGGGAAATGGAGCTTCCGGGCTAACGGTGTCCACGATAATCTCGTCCCATCGCCTGAGTGTACACTGTAAGAACGAACTTACGCCTGACGCTAGTCCCTTCCTCAGCCGCCGAGGTCTCCGCGTGCGCCGGCCAGGATGCCGGGATCGGCTGCTGCCGGCCCAACCGGCGTCTCGACGGTGGCTTGCGCGCTCTGCCGTTCTTGCCGCTGGCCGTCATCCTTGGTGGCGATGACGGAGCGCAGCCGAATGAGGTTCTGCAGCGCAGCGTACCAGAACGGCGCACCCAGGCTGAGCAACAACGCGCTCAGTAGAATGCCGGTCGGTTTGGGCGGCAGGTCCGGGCGGCTCCAGTTCTTACGCCATTCGTCCAAACTGCCAGGCATCGTAATGATCTCGTTGCTTGCCAGCATTGTAAGCTGCCGGCGTTCTTCGGCGGTGCTCTGGCTGGGAGGCGTTTGGATCTTCATCGCCTCCAGGACCAACTGGTTGCGCAACTGCTGGTCCGTTGACAGTCGGTTCACTAGCGCGACTACATCAAGCTGCACTACGAGCGCGACGAGGATGGCGCATACCAACGTGATCCCACGCGTGGTGAGCGTGAACCGTTCTGACACCCGGTCCATAGTCTGGTCAAACCAGTTATTCACCTTCGCTAGGAACTGACTGTTGGCTTCGCGCAGCAAAGCGATGCTCTGACGCGCGTTGGTCGCGAGTTGCGGGCTCGAGATTTCGAGTTGAAGCGCGAGCGACCGGACGTTATTGAGGACCTTGTCCGGGTCCCCGATTCCATTCGCCTGCAGCGCATTTTTCAATGCGGTCTTGACCTCCTGCCCCAGCTTCCGGGGCCCCTGGTCGGTCGCCAACTCCATAAGAATCTTAGTCAGCTCTTCCCGGTGAATGACGGACCCGTATCGACTGCCGACTTCGCGGATCAACGGATGCGACAGCACCGCGCTCGAGATCCGTTTTGCCAGATCTCGAGAGAAACTGGGGTCGATTTGTTGCAGCAGGTCGGCCAATCCGTGCAGGAGGTGCCGGCCGCGGCTATTCAACACGTTCGTAACGGCCTGGGTCAGAACGGTGACCACCATACTGACCAGGAGCATGACCACAGATAATCCAATCAGGACATCGAGAGTTTTGAGCAAAGCGGGGGTCCTCCTTAGATAGTGAGCATCATTCTTTAATAAGGATGGGGAGATGTCAAGAGATCGTCAAGCTCTGGTCTCGTCAGGCTCGTCAGGGCCGGGATCGGTTGGCCGATCCGCGACGCCTGCTGGAATTGCATTCACGACTAAGAGAGTTCGAGGGCTGCATCGCCTATGTATCGCTCTACCGGCGGGGAAGTCACGATCGGCACTGAAAGCAATGAAACGGACGACTGAGCCGGCGCCGGGCAGCCAGCCCCGTGCTAAAATGGCGGGCGCTATGCGATGCTTCACCCTCGCTGCACTCTTGCTACTACCCACGCTGCTGTCCGGCGCCGCAACGGAACCGGCGGCGAAGAAGCACGGCAAAGCCGTCAACGGGTTGGAGCGGTTGCTCTATGTGACCAGCAAATCGGGGATCAGCGTTTACGACATCAACGACGGGCACGCGCTGCTGCGCAAGATCGAGCTGCCGGAAACGGGCGACTACAAGGGCATCTCGGCCAGCGTGCCGCTGGGGAAGCTGTACGTGACCTCCTATCTCAAAGACGAGCTGGTGTCGATGGACCTGGCGACCGACGCCATCGCGTGGCGGCGGCATTACAGCGACGGGTACGCCGATAGCCAGGCCATCACGCCCGACGGCAAGACGCTCTACCTGCCGTTGCGCGACGGGGACAGTTGGTGGGTGATCGATGCGGCGAGCGGCGATGTGAAGGCCAGGATCCCGGTGGCGCACGGGAAGAGTTACGACGACCATCCCATCGGCGGGATCGGGCCGCACAACACGTGGATGAACCCGGCCGGCACGCGCGTCTACATGGCCGTGCTGACGATGCCGTACGTGTGGATCGCCGATACCGCGACGAATCAGATCATCGGCAAGGTTGGGCCGTTCAGCAAGGGCATCCGGCCGTTCACGGTGACCGACGATGAGAAGTACGTCTTCGTCAACGTGGACTGGCTGCTGGGGTTCGAGGTGGGCGCGGCGCGGACGGGCGGCGCCTGGGGCGGCAAAATGCTCTATCGCGTGGAAGCGCATACGCCGGCCAAGCGGCTGGATGAGATTCCGAATCCGCCGGCGAAAAAGCCGCACAGCACGATGAGCCACGGGATCAACATCCGGCCGGATCAAAAGGAAGTCTGGGTGGTGGACGGCGTTTACGGGTACGTTTATGTCTACGACGTGACGGTGATGCCGCCGAAGCATGTCGCCGACGTACCGCTGTTCAAAGACGCCAAGGAACAGCCGCGACCGGGCTGGATTTCCTTCAGCCTCGATGGGCGCTACGCGTACCCGGACGGCGGGGCGGTGATCGACAGCCGAACCAAGAAGGTCGTGGCGCGAATTCCCACCAGCGAGAAACTGATCGAGGTTGACTTTCGGGATGGGAAACCGGTTCAGGCGGGCCACCGGTGAGAAAGAGGATCGTGGATCGTTACGATGATCCACAATCCAGCGTGTTACCCTGAGCTCCCCACTTCGTTGTACGCTGTAAGTTGCGTCCCCATCCAGGAATCCAAGGAGACTATTCGAGTGAAGCACTTTGATTATGCCGCCCCTAAGTCGATCGGGGAAGCCGTGGGCCTGCTGGCCGCACATCCTCGGGCGTTGTTGTTGGCCGGGGGTACGGACCTGCTTGTGCAACTGCGGTCCGGAAGGAAGACCGCCGACCTGGTGGTCGACGTCAAATGTATACCCGAGCTGAATGGGATCCACTACGACCCGGCGCGCGGACTCACGCTGGGCGCCGCAGTTCCTTGCTACCGCATCTACAGAGATCCCGAGGTCAGCCGGGCCTATCCGGCACTGGCCGAAGTGGCGGCCCTGATCGGGGGCATCCAGATCCAAGGCCGAGCCTCGATCGGCGGCAACCTGTGCAACGCCGCACCGAGCGCCGACGCCGTACCCCTGCTGATCGCCTTGCGGGCCAGTTGCCGGATCGCGGGTCCGGACGGGACCCGTGAAATTGCGGTCGAGGATTTCTGCAGCAGCCCGGGCCGCAACGTGCTCCGGGCCGGAGAACTACTCGTGTCGCTGCAACTTCCGGCCGTGGAGCCTCATTCGGGCGCGCACTATCTGCGTTTCATCCCGAGAAATGAGATGGACATTGCGGTGGCCGGGGCCGGGGTGGCCGTTGTCTTGGACGACGGCGCGTTCCGCTCGGCTCGCATCGCCCTGTCTGCCGTAGCGCCGACGCCGCTTTACGTGCGCGAGGCGGGCGACTGGCTGGCGGGCAAGCCGGCGAATCGAGACAGCATCAACGCCGCCGCCGAGATGGCGAAGGCCGCGGCCAAGCCGATTACGGATATGCGAGGCACTGCCGAGTACCGGAAGCATCTTTGCGCGGTGCTCACGCGCCGGGCGCTCGAAGCCGCCGTGCGGCAAGCCAGGGAGGCACAGTAAAACATGCACGCCAGAATTCATGTCCGAACCACGATCAACGGCGAAGCGGTGGAGTTTCTTTGCGAGCCGCGCCAGAGCTTGCTGGAGTGCCTGCGCGACATTGTGGGCCTGACCGGCACGAAGGAGGGCTGCAACGACGGCAACTGCGGGGCCTGCACGGTTGTGCTCGACGGCCGCATCGTGAATTCCTGCCTGGTGCTTGGCGTCGAAACCGAAGGATCCCAAATCATGACGGTCGAAGGCGTGGCGGGCGGCAGCGAGCTTCACCCGGTGCAGCGGGCCTTCCTTGAACAAGCCGCGCTGCAGTGCGGTTTCTGCACGCCGGGCTTTATAGTCGCCGCCAAAGCGCTGCTCGACCAGGAGCCAGACCCATCGGAAGCGCGAATCCGGCTTTGGCTCGCCAACAATCTGTGCCGCTGCACCGGCTACGACAAGATCGTTCGGGCGGTGCAAGAAGCGGCGACAAGAATGCAGGAGGGGAAAGCATGAAAACGCAAGAGTACACGGTGGTAGGCACGCGGCCCATTCGGCACGATGGCGCCGATAAGGTGACGGGCCGCGCTCTTTACGGGGCCGACTTCCATATGGCCGGCCTGCTGCACGGCTTCGTTCTCCGTAGCCCGCACGCGCACGCCCGCATCCGCCGCATCGACACCAGCAAGGCTGCCGCGCTGCCCGGCGTGAAAGCGGTTGTTACCGCCGTCGACCTCCCGCAAGCCGCCGATCGCATCGTCGATCTCGGCGAGGGCGCCACGCCGCTGAGCTACATTCGCGGCAACGTCTTGGCCAGGGGCAAGGTCCTCTATAAGGGCCACGCCGTGGCTGGGGTGGCCGCGGTGAGCCCTCACGTCGCCGAGGAGGCGGCGGGCCTGATCGAGGTGGAATACGAAGTGCTTCCTTGTGTGCTGACCGCTCCGGAAGCCATGCGGGACGGCGCGCCCATCCTCCACGAGGACCTCAAGACCAAGGAGCTGGGCGAGTCGAGCGGCAAGGTCAGCAATGTCGCCGATCACTTTCGCTACGCCCTCGGCGATGTCGAGAAGGGCTTTGCCGAAGCCGATGTAGTGGTGGAGCGGGAGTACCACACCGCCACCGTCCACCAGGGCTACATCGAGCCGCAAAACGCCACGGCGCTGTGGAACAACGACGGGCGCGTACACGTCTGGTGCAGCACCCAAGGCGCCTTCGTGGTGCGCGACACGACGGCCTGCATTCTGGACATCCCGGTCTCGCGCGTGAAGGTCACGCCGATGGAGATCGGCGGCGGATTCGGCGGCAAGATACCAGTCTATCTGGAGCCGGTGGCCGCGCTGCTGTCGAAGAAGACGGGACAGCCGGTGAAGATGGTGATGTCGCGCAAGGACGTCTTCGAAGGCACGGGGCCGACGCCGGGTTCCTACATAAAGGTGAAGATCGGCGCGCGGAAAGACGGGCGCATCACGGCGGCCCAGGCTTACTTGGCCTACGAAGCCGGCGCCTACCCGGGAGCGATGGTCGTGCCGGGCGCGATGTGCGTCTTCGCCGCCTATGACCTCGCCAACGTCCTGATCGACGGCTTCGACGTTGTGGTGAACAAGCCGAGCACCGCTGCCTACCGGGCCCCCGGCGCCACCAACGCGGCCTTCGCCACCGAGACCGTGGTGGATGAAATCGCGGAGAAGCTGGGCCTCGATCCCATCGACTTCCGGCTGAAGAACGCCGCCAAAGAAGGCACTCGCCGCGCGGACGGGCCGAAGTACCGGCGCATCGGCTGCGTCGAAGTGCTCGAGGCGATCAAGAGCCACCCGCACTACAACGCTCCCCTGGACGGCGGTTCTGCCGATGGTCCCCGCCGCGGGCGTGGCGTGGCGGTCGGATTCTGGTTCAACGTCGGTCTGCCTTCGAGCTGCACGATCAGCGTCAATGCGGACGGGACGGTGAACCTGGTGGAAGGCTCGATCGACATCGGTGGAACTCGCACGTCGGTGGCCATGCAGGCGGCGGAAGTGCTGGGGATTTCCGCCGAAGATGTGCGCCCCACCGTGGTCGATACCGACTCGGTCGGCTACACCGCCGTGACCGGGGGCAGCCGCACGACCTTCGCCACCGGCTGGGCCGCCTACGAAGCCGCGCAGGACGTTATCCGGCAGATGAAAGAACGAGCGGCGAAGCTCTGGGAGACGGAGGCGGCGGGGGTCGCGGCGGAACGCGGGGTTTTCTGCAGCGGCGGGCACAAGATGAGCTTCCAGGATCTTGCCGCGAGACTGGCGGACACGGGCGGCCCGGTGGTCGGGCGCGGCGCGGTGAACCCCAGAGGCGTCGGAGGCTCTTTCTCCGGGTGCATCGCGGATGTGGAGGTCGATCCCGAGACCGGCAAAGTGTCGATTCTGCGCTTTACCTCGGTCCAGGATGCAGGGAAGGCCATCCATCCGAGCTACGTGGAGGGCCAAATGCAGGGCGGCAGCGCGCAGGGTATCGGCTGGGCGCTGAATGAGGAGTACTATGTCAGCGTGGACGGCGTCATGATGAACTCCAGCCTGCTCGACTACCGCATGCCCACCAGCCTGGACCTGCCGCCGATCGAAACGGTGATTGTGGAGGTGCCCAACCCCGGCCACCCGTTCGGCGTGCGCGGTGTGGGAGAAGCCAACATCGTTCCTCCGCCGGCCGCCATCGCCAACGCCATCTACCACGCGGTGGGGGTCCGCATGAGCCGCCTGCCCATGAAGCCGTCTGCGGTGATGGAGGCCATCTGGAGCAAGAGGGGCTGACGTGGCGGTGGTTTACATCCCGACGCCGCTCGCCGGTTTGACGGGCGGAAAGTCGCCGGTAGAGGTGGAAGGCGCCACCGTGCGCCAGATCATCGATAACCTGGAGCGGGCCTGGCCCGGAATCCGCGAGCGGTTGATGGCCGAGGACCGGCTCCGCCCCAACATATCTGTTGCCGTGGATGGCGAAGTCAGTCCGCTCGGCTTGCTCGAGCGCGTTTCCCCATCGAGCGAAGTTCACTTCGTCGCTGCGATCAGCGGCGGCGCCGGCGAGACCCGCTGAACAGGATACGAAGAAGAACGTGCACGCTGTGGCATTGGCGCAAAGCACCAGCGCCGCGGTCCCGGGTTCCTGTATAAACTGTAGGGATGCGCCCTTTCCTTTGCAGCACTCTAATTTTCCTGCTTGTGCTCCCGGCTAACGCCCAGCGGCGCCAATTGCCGGATCGCGTACCGCCGAAACGCTCTTCCCAGATCGAAAACGGCTTCGGCATCAACTCGAACCTGCCGCGGGATCCGTATTTGCCCTGGAGCCGCTGGTGGTGGACACGAATGTTCGATGCCGGGGTGAGCTGGATCCGGATCGGGCAATACGAGAACAGCTCGGACTACACGAGCTGGGACTGGGTCGAGCAGAGGCGCGGCGTCTATTCCATTCCGCCCGAAGTAGACGACTACGTCAACTCGCTGGTCGACAACGGCGTGAAGATTCAGGTCCAGTTGCAATATGGCAATCCCATGTACACCTCCCCGTCAGGTATCCGGCCCGATGCGATCACGCCGCAGCCCGGTTCCTTCCATAACCCCGATCGCAGCCTCTACTCCCTGTTCTGGCCGCCGAAGACGCCGGATCAGATCGACGCCTTCGTCCGGTATGTGAAGTTCGTCGTGAACCACTTTCGCGACCGCATCCGGTACTACGCCCTGTGGAACGAGCAGGACATCACCTACTGGAACCCCATCGGCAACCCGGAAGAATACGGGCGCCTGTTGAAGGCGTTCGTGCCGGCCGTGCACGAGACCGACCCGCAGGCCAAGGTCATCTATGGCGGCCAGGCGGATCCCGCGCGCGATTTTGCCCGCCGCGCCCTCGACGCCTGCCAGTGCGCCGCCGGGATTGACGTGTTCGCCTATCACACCTACCCGGGCTTCGGTCAGAATGTGAATCCGGAATCGATGGACTACGGCGCCTATGGCCCGGAATCGCCCGCCAAGCTTCGCGAAATGGTCCGCAGCTATCCCGGCATTCGCAAAGACATTCCCTTCTGGGACGACGAGTTCAATTCCATTGCGTCCTGGGCGGGTTCGGACGAATCCGTGCAGGCGAAGTACGTGCCGCGATGTCTCGTTTACAACTGGGCGGCGGGCGTGCGCACCTTTGTGTGGCTGCTGGCGGCCGGCACCGACGGGAACGAGTATGATGATTTCGGCATCATCCATGGCCTGCGCCATCTGGCCGACGACTTCACGCCGCGCCCGGTTTTCTCCTCGCTCCAGAACACGAATGCGCTGTTCTCCGACACGCGGCTCGATCCTTCCATCCAGATCGTGCCGCCCGATATTCCGGCGCTGCGGCGGAGGTCCGCACTTCCATTTTTCGCTTACGGGTTCCGCTCCAAGGCGGGCAAGCCGATTGTGGCGTACTGGCTGGGAGCGCACAGCGTGCCGGGCAACGTTTTCGCCCCGATCTACGCGGACCTGGAGGTCCGCAACAGCGGCATCCGGCGCCCGGCGCTGATCGACGTGGTCTCCGGCGAAATTCGCCCCATCGAGTGGAAGACCGGCGCGACGGACGTGCTGCCCAATGTGCCCCTGCGCGACACCGTGATGGCCATCGCCGATGAAGATTACATCGACTGGCCGGTGCTGCCGGAAGCGCCCAGTTCGCTGGCCGCGGTCGCTTCCGGCGCCGCCGTACGGCTGCGCTGGGAAGTGCACGGCGGCGACGCCCGCAACGCCATCATCGAGCGGCGCACCGGCCCCACCGGCCCGTGGTCGCGCATCGCTACCCAGCCGGCGGGCCAGCAGGAGTATGCGGATGCGGGCGCGCCAGCGGGCCACACGATCTGCTACCGCGTCCGGGTCGCCAACGCCAACGGCGAGTCGGCCTACTCGAACATTGTGCGTGTCAGGCGGTAAAGGTGCGCGGGTGACTCCGAAGCTTCGCCGTAATGGGTCACTCTTGCAGGCATCCTGACGGCTCGCAGCCTCCTTGAAAATTGAACATGCTATGCTCAATATTCAAGGAAGTAGGATCGTGTTTCCTGAAGAGCTTCCCGGTGCCGAGGTTAACAGTGGCGCCCTGCGGAATCAGCTCTTATAGTATCCTTGAATATTGAGCATGCTATGCTCAATATTCAAGGAGAGAATCATGCCGCTGCAGCGAATGGCCCTGGTGCAACAGGTCCGGCGGGCCCTCAAGGCCAACCCCGTGACGGCCCTCTACGGGCCCCGCCAGTGTGGAAAAACAACCCTGGCGCGCCAGGTCGCGGAGGGCGCCGGCGCCGAGTATTTCGACCTGGAAGACCCGGTGAGCCAGAGGCGGCTCTCCGAGCCGATGACCGCGCTTCGGCGGTTGCGGGGCCTCGTCGTGATCGACGAGGTACAAAGGCAGCCGGACTTGTTTCCGGTGCTCCGCGTTTTGGCGGACCGCAGGCCTCTGCCCGCCCGGTTCCTGGTGCTGGGGAGCGCCTCGCCCGAGCTGCTTCGCCAGGGTTCGGAGTCGCTGGCCGGCCGCATCGCTTTCGTCGAGATGGGCGGGTTCGACCTGCCCGAGGCGGGCGCGAAAGCCCTGTGGCGGCTTTGGTGGCGCGGAGGTTTCCCGCGGTCTTTTTTGGCCCGGACCGACACCGAGAGCCGCGCCTGGCAGGAGAACTTTATCCGGACATTCCTCGAGCGCGACATCCGCGAGTACGGCGTCGAGACGCCGCCCGTGGCGCTTCGCCGGATGTGGAGCATGCTGGCGCATTACCACGGGCAGATCTGGAACGCCTCCGAGCTGTCGAGATCCCTGGGCGAAGCGCACACGACCGTGAAGAGACATCTGGACCTCCTGACGGGCGCGCTCATGGTGCGGCAACTGCAGCCGTGGCACGAAAACCTTGGGAAGCGGCAGGTCAAGTCGCCCAAGGTGTATTTGCGGGATTCGGGACTGCTGCATGCCTTGTTGGGCGTCCCGTCGTTTCGGGCGCTCGAAGGACATCCCAAGCTGGGCGCTTCCTGGGAAGGATTCGCTGTCGAAGAAATCATTCACGTCGCCGGCGAGCGCAACGTCTATTTCTGGGCGACCCAGGCGGGCGCCGAGCTGGACCTGTTGCTGACGCTCGGCGGACAGCGTTACGGGGTGGAGATCAAGTATGGCGACGCTCCGGGCATGACCAAGTCGATGCGAACTGCGCTGGAAGACCTGAAGCTCAAGCGGCTGTTCGTTGTCTACCCGGGGACGGAAAGGTACGAACTGGATAAGAGGGCCGTGGTCGTGCCCCTCGACCAGATACGATCCGAGCTGCTCGCTCGCCGCAGGTTAGGGTAGCGAGCACGTTCAGATACTCCCGCTCGGGCCGCGAGAGCCCGGCGCGCTTGTCCAGTAGACGATGAATCACAGCCCTCTTTCGGGACGCAGCCCGGCCCTGGTAGGCGCGGTCCACGGCGAGGCGGGCCAGGAGAACCTCCGGAATCGGATCGGGTTGTCACGACGAGAGTCCATCGGGTCCAGAGGGCATGGGTCGAACGGTTGTTCTTAATTAACTGTCTCCGCTTCCCGATCGGCCGCGGCGGGAATTGTTCACACAAGGCCAAGTAGCCACTCTCAGATCCACGGGTCATCCTTACGGCCTCGCCAGCACCGGGAAGAACGGCCGGTCGGTGATCTGGGGACGGAAGGATTCGGCCCAGCGGCCGGGAACGGGCGTTGCGCACGAGGGGCAGCGGCCGTCGGACGTGATCTGGTACTCCCGAATGCGGTAGCCGTAGCGGCGGATCAGCAGCTTGCGGCACGCGGCGCAGTAGGTGTTCTCCAGGTTGCCCACCATACCCGGGATGTTTCCGGCGTAGACGTGCCGCAGGCCGGCGCGGCGGCCGGTTTCGGCGGCGCGCGCCAGCGTCTCGGGCGGCGTGTCGTCCGGGTCGGTCATCTTGTAGTCTTTGTGAAAGGCCGTTACGTGCCAGGGAATATCGGGCGAGATGCCGGCCAGGAACTCGGTCATTTGGGTCAGCTCGGCGTCGGAATCGTTGAAGCCCGGGATCACCAGGGTCACGATCTCCAGCCAGAAACCCATTTCGTAAATGCGGCGGATGCTGTCGAGGATCGGCTGCAGGCGGCCGCCGAGCTGGCGATAGTGGCGGTCATCGAAGCTCTTCAGATCCACTTTGTAGAGATCCACCCACGGCCGGATGTATTCGAGCACCTGCGGCGTGGCGTTGCCGTTCGAGACAAAGCCGGTCATCAACCCCGCCGCGCGCGCTTCCTGGAAAACCGCCACCGCCCATTCGGCGGTGATCAGCGGCTCATTGTAGGTGCTGACCATCACTTCGCCGCCCTGCTCGACGGCCATCTCCACGAGCTGGCGGGGCGTGGCGCGCCGGGGCGGCGCGATCGCTTGCGGATCGCGGACGGCCTGCGATGTCACCCAGTTCTGGCAATAGCCGCAATGCAGATCGCAGCCCAGCATGCCGAAGCTGAAGGCCAGCGCGCCGGGCCGGACGTGGAAAAACGGCTTCTTCTCGATCGGATCGCACTGCACCCCGGCCACATATCCCCACGGGATGTACAGCTTGCCGCCGCGATTGAAGCGAACCTTGCAAACCCCCGGCTGCCCTTCCGGGATGGGGCAGCAGTGGCCGCAGGCAAAGCACCGGATCCGGTTTCGATCGAGCGCCTCCCACAACTCGCCTTCGCGGACACTTTGCGCCAGAACCTCGGCTAGGGTGGGCATACCGGCCCCGGAGAATCCTTCCAGCTCCGTCTTTATTGTACCGCCGGGGTGACCAACCTTGAGGGCCGTCCTCACGCCGGCGCCGCAGCGCCGAAGCGAGCGGGATCGAGCGGCCCGATGGGCAGGTCGGTTTTGCCCGTGGTGATCAAGTCGGCGAGGATCTTGCCGGTTACGGGCGACAGCATGACTCCCTTTTTGAAGTGCCCGGCCGCCACGTAAACGCGCTCTTGCCCGGGAACCCGGCCGATCACCGGCCTCAGATCCTCGCAGCAAGGACGAAACCCGGACCAGGCACAGGCAGTCGGCAAGCCGCTGAGCCGGGGGAACAGCGCATCCATTTCCTGCCGGATGTCCGCCAGGTCCTGCGGGTTGGTTCCCTGCTCGAAGCCCACGTCCTCCAGGGTGCCCCCGCCCGCCACGTGCCCTGACACAAGTTGCCAGTAGTAGTAGTGCCTGCCGATGACGGTGTGGCGGAGCAGCGGCGGCTGCGGCGGAGTGGTCAGCAACTGGCCGCGCACGGGCTTGATGGGCGGCGCCCAGCCGAGCGCTCGGGTCACGAGGGGCGTCCAGGCGCCCGCGGCGATGAGGATCGTCCCCGCGTCGACCGGTCCCCGGGAGGTCTCAACACGACCCGGCCCGACCCGCACAACCTCGGTGTGAAGACAGAGTCTTACGTTTCTTTCCCTGAGACGCTGGACCAGAGCGGCGCCGAGCTTACCCGGGTGAAGCTGGCCTTCCTCCGGATAGAAGACCGCGCCGGCGGGACTCGGGCCGAGCGCGGGCTCCAGTCGGCGCAGCTCTTCCGCGCCAATCCTCTCCGCTCGAAATCCGGCGCCACAAACGCCGGCTACCCGGGCTTCGGACTGCCTCCACTCCTGCTCCGTGGCGACCAATTCAAGAAGCCCCGTGTGGCGAAGGTCGAAATCCGACCCGAGTCGGGCCGGCAGCTCGTCGAATAGCCGGGCGCTCGCGATAGCCAGGGGTGTCAGTGGACCCAGCTTGGGGCTCTGCTGCGCAAACCACAGCCCGCCGGCGTTGGCCCCGCTGGCCTCGGCCAGGGCCGTGTCCCGGTCGACGAGGCAGATGTTCGATGCCCCCGCGTTCGACAGATAATAAGCACAGGCCAAGCCGATCATGCCCGCGCCCACGATGGCAACGTCGGCCGTGCGCGGCAGCGCATCCGACAGGCCCAGCACCCGGCGCTGCTCTTCGTTCAGCGTTTCAAACCAGATGGAAGTTTGCATCCACCTTGATGCTAGCGCAGTGCGGTCCCGGTTGTAGAGGAGCGGGAATCCGAAGGGACGCAGGCGTCGGAGGCGGGATGAAAGGCGGGAGTTCTGCTCGGCTCTCCAAATCCGGGACAATACCTAAGAGGGTCAAAGAAGAAGAGCCTTCAGACCCTTTTGCTCCCCTACCCTTCGAGCGTATCAGGCGTTCTGAGGCCGCCGGGCCGCCGAGTTGCAAAGCCGTTGAAAATAAGAGAAAAAGAAGTCTCGAAACGCTGTGACCGTCTCCCGGAGGGATCGACATGAACACGCCCTGGGGCGAACTGGAAGTCTCCGATGCGCACGTGCATCTGTTCTCCAAGCGCTTCTTTCAAGCTCTGGCCGGCGCCAAGCCGGAAGCGCTCGGCCAACTCGGCTGGGACCTCCCCGGCGACGATGCGACCGAGCTGGCCGGCCGCTGGGTCGAGCAGCTCGACCAGCACGGACTGAAGCGCGCCGTTGTGATCGCCAGCGTCCCGGGCGACGAAGGCTCGGTGGCTGACGCCGTTCGCGCCTACCCGCACCGGCTGATCGGCTACTTTATGCTCGACCCCACCGCCGCCGGCGCCGCCGAACGCGCCCGGCTGGCCGTCGAGAAAATGGATCTGCGCGGCATTTGCCTGTTCCCGGCCATGCATAGGTTCTCCGTCCAGGATCCGCGGCTCGAGCCGATCTACGAGCTGGCCGCCGGCCGCGTCGTCTTCGTTCATATGGGCGCGCTGAGCGTGGGCGTCCGTAAGAAGCTTGGATTGCCTTCGCCGTTCGACATGCGCTTCTCCAATCCCATCGACCTGCACCGCATCGCGCTGGAGCACCCCAAAGTCAGCTTCGTCATCCCCCATTTCGGCGCCGGCTACTTCCGCGAGACCCTCATGGTCGGCGACCTCTGCCCCAACGTGCAGGTCGATACCTCGAGCAGCAATTCCTGGATCCGCTACACGCCCGGCATTAACGATCTCAAAGAGGTGTTCCGCCGGGCGCTCGAGGTCTTCGGCCCGCGCCGGATTCTGTTCGGCACCGACTCGTCGTTTTTCCCGCGCGGCTGGAACGCGGCGATCTTCCAGGCGCAAGTGGAAGTGCTCCGACAACTGGACTGCGACGCCGAAGCCGCCCGAGCCATCCTGGGAGGCAACCTGGAAAGACTAGCCAGCGTGTAGTATTATTTGTGCAGAACCAAGTTGTGCACAACCGAGAGGAGCCGAAATTATGAGCGCCAAAAAAATCAGCCGTCGAGACATTTTCCGCACCGGAGGGTTGACCGCAGCCGCCGGCGTGCTGGCCGGGCGCGCGCCGGCCGCCAGAGCGGCTGCCGCCGCCGCTACCAGCCGCACCGCCAACATCTACACCCGCATCGGCGTGCGTCCGTTCATCAACTGCACCGCCACCTTAACCATCAACAGCGGGACGCTCACCCTCCCCGAGGTGAAGGAGGCGATGGACGAGGCCTCCCGCTACTCGGTCAACATGGACGAGCTGATGGAGAAGGTCGGCGAGCGGCTGGCGCAACTGCTGGGCTCCGAATACGCCATCGTCACGGCCGGCGCGGCGGCTGCCGCCACCCACGGCACCGCAGCCTGCGTGGCCGGGGCGGATCCGGAAAAAATGAAGCAGTTGCCCGACTTGACGGGCCTCAAGAACGAAGTGATCATGCCGCGGCAGTCGCGCAACGTCTACGATCACGCCATCCGCTCCACGGGCGTCAAGATGATTGAGATCGACACCCGCGAGGATTTCTTGGCCGCGCTCGGCAAGCGCACCGCCATGGTGGCGGTGCTGGCGGCCGGCGAAGCAGCGGGCAAGATGCGGCTCGAGGAAATCGCCGAGATAGCCCACAAGGCGGGCGTCCCGGTGCTGGTCGATGCGGCGGCCTACATCCCCAGCTTGCCCAACCCCTATCTGAGCCGCGGCGCCGACCTGGTCTGTTACAGCGGCGGCAAGATCATCCGCGGGCCGCAGTGCTCCGGCCTGCTGCTCGGCCGCAAGGACCTCGTCCGGGCGGCGTGGATCAATAGCGCCCCGCATCACGCCTTCGGCCGGGCCCTGAAGGTCGGCAAAGAAGAGATCATGGGACAGTTGGCCGCGATCGAGACCCTGATGAGCAAGCGCGACATCCCGGGCGACTATCGCACCTGGGAGGGCTGGTATGCCTACATGGACAAGACCCTTACCCCCCTTGGGGGCATTCAAACGAAGGTCCTGCCAGGGAACGGCGGGGGCCCTTTCCCGTCGATAAACATTGATTGGGACCCGGAGAAATACGGCTTGACCGCCCGCGAGATGGGAGAGCGGTTGCTGAGCGGCGAGCCGCGCATCATGTCCCATGCAGCGGGCGAAGGCCATTCCTTGCTCATCCGGCCGGCCTGCATGCAGACAGGCGATGAGAAGCTGGTCACCGCGCGCCTGGTGGAGATTTTCCGTCAGGCCGGCCCTCGCGCTCCGCGCCCGCAGCGCCCACCGGCCGCTTCTCTCGCAGGCCGCTGGGATGTGGACGTGCAGTTCATCTCCGGCCGCGCCCGCCACACCCTGTTTCTCGAGCAGGACGGCAACAAGGTTACCGGCTCTCACGAGGGCACGCGCCTCAAAGGTGACCTCGCCGGCGCGATCGACGGCGACCAGGTTCGCTTCCGTAGCGGCTTCCGGTACGAGGGATCCGGCCTGTCCTACACCTTCATCGGCAAGCTCAACGGCGACGCGATCGAGGGCGAAGTCGAACTCGACGAATACGGCAAAGCGACTTTCACCGCCCGGCGCCATCGCTACGAGGGCCGGGCCAGGGGTTAGGGTGGTACGCGTACCAGGTCAAAGTCCAGGCGACGGCCGAGTTCATTCCCCAGGTCGGCTAGGATCAAGAAACCAGTCGCAGCTCCGCGCGGCGCCGCAGCTTGACGCCAAGCACGCGCACGATCTCGTTCACCCGTTCCAGGCTCGCTGACTGGTAGTTGGTCGCCTCGTACCGCTGGACCTGCTGCGGCTTCAGGCCGAGCTTGACGGCCAGATCTTGCTGGCTCAGTCCAGCAGCAATGCGGGCTTGGATCAGGGTCTTAGGTAACTCCTCAATCGAGTCCAGCGCAATCACCCGGCGCTTGCCCGACCGCAGGGCTTCGTACTCTTCCAACTGGCGCTTCAAATCATCGAGCTGGCTTCGCAGCCCGTCCAACTCGGCTTTGCGCAGCTTAGTATGGATCGCTGCGTTGGGCGACGCCGTCACCTCCGTGATGGTCCGCGCGAACCTCTCCGCTTGCACCCTCGTAATGCGATACTGCCGCTCGTTCTTAATCATGGCCGCCACCTGCTCCTTCAGCAACTGTGTCCGCCGAGCCGAGAAGCCCAGCCGCGCCGTAATCTGCTTCCAGGTCGCGGCGTGAATTCCGGGCGGGAGCTTACCGGAGGAATCGAAGCCGGGAATCACTAACACAACTATATTGTTGTTTTGTGCTGGTTGTCAACCTCCCTTTGCCGGTATTGAATTTGCTGACAAAACTGCTGACCAGAAACGGATCGGGCCGGCTATACCACGGCCCGGCAATGTCGCCGTAGCCGTATAACGGAACCAAGGCCTTGGGCCGCGGCTCTACGCAAAAGCCGGTCATCAGGGTCAGATAGCCTCCGGCCGATCCTCCCTTCACGGCGATCCGGCTCGGATCGATATGAGATAAATCGGGTCCCTTCTCGCGCACCCAGCGATAGGCGTCTTGAACGTCCTGGATTATGGCCGGCAGTCTGGTCTCCGGCGCCATCGCTACAAGGCAGGGCCAGGGGTTGGGAGAAAAGCTGGGGATGCGCTACCAGCGGCACGCCGCGGCAAGCACGTCCGCCGCATCGATCGCCGATTGAAAAGGGCCCATAGGCGCTTCTGGCGCGTCTTCCAGGGCTAGATCTTTCTGATAATCATCTGTCTGAAAGGGATCGACTCGGCCGCCGGCTTCGCCTAAGATCGCCTCTGGGCCATAGGTCCCTATCCGAGCGCGGCCGGGGCGATCTACGCCGTCATCGTGCGCGGTGCGAATGGCAACTGACGCCCGGTGTTGACTGGCAGCCTGTCTAGTTAACGCTCTTATTCGAGTCAACACCTCGACGAGCTCCGAGAGCACGGCCTCCCGCTTGGCCTCTGACTCGCGAAGGAAACAGATGGCATCAGTCTGGCGGACGAGCCGCTCAACCAGGGCGGCCACCGCGGGACCGACTTCCGAAGCTACCGACCCCAGCCTCAAGCGTGTTTCGCCACGGAGAACCCCTGGCTTCTCTTCGTGGAGTGCGTGAGCCCCTTCTGAACTCTCCATGACAGCGGACCATTCGCCTTTCTGTTGCTCCGCCACGCTCGCCTGCCTTTGCTCGAAACTCTTTTGCTCCAGCGGCGGCAGACTTTCGAGTGTGGCTAGCAGCCTCTCAAGCTGCTCGCGGAATGAGTTGTTCCACCTGCGCGTCTCGCCGATATCCCTACGCTCCGCTCGGCCGGCCTCGAGGCTCCCGTAGTCCCGGCCGTTGACCTTGTGGCAGGAAGGCCTGGCCTCTTCCAAACAGGAGTCGAAAACCGAGCTGACGTGGTCCGCCCCGGCTGCGGCGGAGTCAGCCATGGCGGGTTTCACAAAGCGCTCGTAGATGCGCCGGCCGTCCTGATGCTCGGGAATGTTGCTCTTGGCCTGTTCGAGGCGCTCCAGAAAGCGGCATTCCAGCGATTCGCCGAAGATTTCCTCGGCCAACTGCACCGCCCGCCCGGCGTAGTGAATCACCTGCATCGTTTCGATCCGCGAC
>JBGOUJ010000065.1:0-20024 GCA_041477005.1 Terriglobia bacterium
CGCGGGCGAGCGGCAGGGACTGCTGCAGCGGTTTGAGCAGCAGCAAATGGAGCTGGAGACGCTCGAGGAGCGCCGGCGGCGCATGGAAGCGAGCCTGGCGGAGGCGCAGCAACAGGCCCAGGCCCGGCGCGAGCGGGCGTCCGGCCTGAAAGAGGAAATCTCCCGGCTGGGGGCGCGGCGCGACTCGCTCGAAGAGATCCTCTCCCACCACGCTTACACCACCGAAACGGTAAAGAACATGTTCGCGGCCATCGAGCGGGGCCGCATGGAGGGCTTTCGCACGCGCGGGATCCTGGCCGATTTTATCGACGTCGAGACGAGCTACGAGAAAGTGGTCGAGGAGTTCCTGCGCGACGAGCTGGAATACATCGTGGTGGAAAGCTGGGAGCAGGCCGAACAGGGCATGCGGCTGATGCGCGCCGAACTGGACGGCCACGCCACCTTCCTGGTGTACCCGGCCGAAGGAAGGCCGGAGCCGGCGCCGTTGGGGCCGCAAACGGGCGTGCTGGGACGGCTGCAGGATCACGTCCGGCTCGCCAATGGGCTGGGCCAGTCGCTTCCAGCCCTGCTGCCGCGGCTCGACCGGTGCTACGTGGCGGAGAGCGAAGAGGCGGCGCGACGGCTGGCGTCCGAACATCCGGATCTTTATTTTCTGCTGCCGGACGGCGCGTGCTATCACGGCTACTCGCTAAGCGGCGGGCGCAAGGCTTCTTCCGGGCCGCTGGCGCTGAAGCGGGAGCTGCGGGAGCTGGCCCCGCGGTTGGCGGTGGCGGCCTACGAGCTGGACTCCGCGAACGCGGCGCTGGCCGAGATCGACAAGCGAATCGCGGCTGAATCGGAGGAGCTGGAGGCGCTGCGCTCCGAACTGCAGAACCGGGAGAAGAGTACTCTCGCCTCCGAGCACGAGCTGCGGCAGATCAACGACCGGCTGAACCGCTCCAACTCGCGGCTGTCGGTGGCGCGCCTGGAAATGGAGCGGCTGCGGGAGGAGAGCGAGCGGGCCTCTCAGGAGCGCGCACTCCAGCGGGCGGAGGTGGAAACGCGCGAGGCAGCCCGGCGCGCGGCCGAGGAGGCGCTCTCGACGCTGCGGGAGGCCCTGGCAACCGGGCAGGCCGCAGCGGCGAAAGCCGCCGAGGAGCAGGCCGAGCTGCGGGCGCAGTTGGCGGCTCTTGACGAACGGAGGAAAGCCGCGGTCGCCTCCGTCGGCCGGGTGGAGCAGATGCTCGCGGCCGAGTCGCGCCGGCGCGACGACATGACCCAGCAGATCGCCGCCTGGGCCGCCGAGCGGAATCGGCTGCTCGAAGACAACGCGAATCTCGCCGGGCGGATCACGGCGCTCGCCGCCCGGCAGACGGAGCTCGAGGCGGAAGCTCGCGAGATCGAGGCGGCTCTGCATCAGCGGCGCGCGCGGATGGCCGAAATCGAGGAAGAGCTGAAGACCTTGAAGCAGAATCTGGAAGCGGCGCGGGAGCGGCGCTCGGTGATCGAGATCCAACTGGTCCGGCTGCAATCGGATCTCAAGCACCTGGAGGAGACCTGCCTGCACGAGCTGGGCCGGCCGATCGCCGAGATCGCCGGCAGCTATGAAGCGCCCTTGACACCCGAGGCCCTGGCCCAGGCCGAGCAGGAATACTTGCAGCTCAAGGAAAAGATCGAGGCGCTCGGCCCGGTGAACGTGCTGGCGCTCGAGGAATATCAGGAAGCGCAGCAGCGCTTCGACTTCCTCGACACGCAGCGGAAGGACCTGATCGAATCGATCCGCGATACGCAGCAGGCGATCAGCGAGATCGATGGCGTCTCGCGCAAGCAGTTCCTGGAGGCGTTCGAACAGATCAACGAGAACTTCCGCAAGACCTTCGTCACCCTGTTCGGCGGCGGCATCGGCGAGATGCGCCTGACCGACGAGACCAACATCGCCGAAAGCGGCATCGACGTAGTCGCCTCGCCGCCGGGCAAGCGGCTCCAGAACGTCCTGCTGCTCTCGGGCGGCGAAAAAGCATTGACGGCGATCGCCCTGCTGATGGGGGTGTTCCAATACCACCCCAGCCCGTTCTGCATCCTGGACGAAGTGGACGCCCCGCTCGACGAGGCCAACATCGTGCGCTTCACCCGCCTCGTCCGCCAGATGAGCGAGCACACGCAGTTCATCCTGATCACGCATAGCAAGACGACCATGGAGGTGGCTCAGACGCTCTACGGCGTGACCATGCAGGAGCCCGGCGTCTCGCGGCTGGTCAGCGTGAAGTTCGGGGAGAAGGACGCTGCCGGGCCGCGCCTCGCCCCGCCGCCGCGCGCCGTCGAGGGGAACCTGGCTCGGGTGTAGGACGTCCGCCGCGGGGTCTGATCAACTCAGTTGCTCCGTGCGCCCGGATTCCGAGCCGCGACCGTGAGGAAGCGGTTCTTCGAAAGGCGCCACCACCGCTTGGAAAGCCGCTCGCTCACGGTCGCGGCTCGGAACGAGCGCTGGTCACTCTGGTGTTGCGCACCCCTTCCTGCGGCGCCGGGGATGCTACATTGAAGAATGCTTCATGGGATCCGAAAAATTCCAACAACTCATTGAGATCATGGCCCGGCTGCGCGGGCCCGACGGCTGCCCGTGGGATCGCGAGCAAACCTTCGACACGATCAAGTCCTACCTGCTCGAAGAGACCTACGAAGTGATCGATGCCATCGATCGGCGAGACTGGGAAGAGCTGGCCGGCGAGCTCGGCGACTTGCAGCTCCAGGTGGTGTTTTTCTCCCAGATGGCGCAGGAAGCAGGGCATTTTACGATCGACGATGTGCTGCAGCGGATCACGAGCAAGCTGATTCGCCGGCATCCGCACGTGTTCGGCGAGGAGTCGGCCAAGACGGCGGGCGAGGTGCTGAAGCGGTGGAACGAGTTGAAGGCCGAGGAGCGGGGCCGGGACGAACCGCAGCCGCTGCTCGACAGTGTGCCGCGGACGCTGCCGGCGCTCCTGGAGGCCTACCAGTTGACGTCGCGAGCCTCGCTGGCAGGCTTCGACTGGCAGCGGTTCGAGGATTTGCTGGCGAAGCTCGAAGAGGAGCTGCAGGAGCTCGCGGAGGCCCGGCGCAGTCCGGGCGATCCGGCGCCGATCGAAGACGAGCTGGGCGACCTGCTGTTCATGATGGTGAACATCGTCCGGTTTCTGAAGTTCGATCCGGAGCTGGCGCTGCGCAAAACGAACCGCAAGTTCCGCGAGCGCTTCGCTCACGTGGAGCGGGGCCTGGGCGAGCGCGGCAAGACCACGGCCGAAGCGGGCATCGAGGAGATGGAAACGCTGTGGCAGCAGGCCAAGAAAAGGTAGCGATCGAGATCCGCGCGCTCACCGAGCACGCCGAGCTGCTGGAAGCCGTTCGGGTGCAGAAGATCGTTTGGGGATTCTCCGATATCGACTTGCTGCCGCCGCGGCTTTTCGTGGTGGCGGTAAAGATCGGCGGGCAGATCTTCGGGGCATTTGATGGCCGGCGCCTGGTCGGTTTTTGCCTGGCCATTCCGGGGCTCAAGCCGGGCGGCGTGTATTACCTGCACAGCCACATGATGGGGGTGCTGAGCGAGTACCAGAATCGCGGGATCGGGAGATTGATGAAGCTGGCGCAGCGGCAGGAAGCGCTCGATCGGGGCATCGACCTGATCGAGTGGACGTTCGATCCTCTGGAGATCAAGAACTCGCACTTCAACATCGAGCGGCTGGGAGCGATCGTGCGGCGGTTCGTGGCGAACCAGTACGGCGCCTCGTCGAGCCCGCTGCACGGCGGCCTGCCGACCGACCGCTGCGTGGCCGAGTGGTGGATCTCGAGCCCGCGCGTGCGGGGGTTGCTCGATGAAAACCGGCCGCTCGATTACAAGGTCGAGGCCCGCATCGAGGCGCCGCAGGAGATCGGCGAGCTGAAGAAAACCGACCCCGGGCGAGCGAAGCAGATGCAGTCCCGTATCCGCCGGGAATTTGAGCAGTGGCTGTCGAAGGGCCTGGCGGTGGTGGGATACGAGAAGACGCCGGCGGCCGGGGTTTTTCTGCTCGGAACAATGGAACCACAGATGAACACAGATAAACACAGATAAGAAAGTCCGATCTGCGTTCATCTGCGGTTCCAATTTGGTTTTGTGTTTTATGAAGATCTCTCGTATCACCCTCCGCGAGATCCGCATGCCGCTGGTGCATTTTTTTGAGACCAGCTTCGGGCGGACCACGGAGCGGCGCATGATCCTGGTGGAGGCGGAAGCCGAGGGCGCGGCGGGCTGGGGTGAGGTGACGGCCGGGGAGCATCCGTTTTACAACGAAGAATGGACCGAGTCGGCCTGGCTCCTCCTGCGGGATTATGCGGGGCCGCAGGTGCTGCAGCACGAGTTCCGGTGCGCCGCGGAGGTCGGCGGGCGCATGGCCCACATTCGGGGGCACCAGATGGCGCGGGCGGGCCTGGAAGCGGCGGTGTGGGACCTGGAGGCCCGGCTCGCCAACCGGCCTCTCTGGCGGCACATTGGCGGGACGCGCGCCGAGATCGCCTGCGGCGTCTCGATCGGAATCCAGGACTCCGTCGAGCAGTTGCTGGAAAAGATCGGCCGGGAGCTGGATGCCGGCTACCAGCGAATCAAGATCAAGATCAAACCGGGGTGGGATGTGGAGGTCGTGCGGGCCGTGCGGGAGCGGTTTCCCAAGATCAAGCTGATGGCCGACGCCAACTCGGCCTATAGGCTCTCGGACGCGGCGCGGCTGAAACAGCTCGACGCGTTCTACCTGATGATGATCGAGCAGCCGCTGGCGCACGACGACATCATCGACCACGCCAGGCTGCAGGCGCAGCTCGAAACGCCGATCTGTCTCGATGAGTGCATTCGCAACGCACACATGGCCGAGCAGGCGATTGAGATGCGGGCTTGCGGCATCATCAATATCAAGCTGGGACGCGTGGGCGGATTTGCCGAGGCGCGGCGGGTGCACGACGTCTGCCGCGAGCACAACATTCCGGTCTGGTGCGGCGGGATGCTCGAAAGCGGCGTCGGACGCGCGCACAATATCGCGCTTTCCACGCTCGACAACTTCCTGCTGCCGGGCGACGTTTCGGCCAGCCGCCGCTACTGGAAGCGGGACATCATCGTGCCGCCGGTCGAGGTGACGCCGCGCGGAACCATCGAGACGCGGGAAGACCCCGGCTTCGGCTACCAGCTCGATCTCGACTACATCCGGCAAATCACCGTGCGGGAGGAGACGTTCTGTTGATCGCCCGCGCCGAAACCGAGCGGGCCGCCTCCGTCGCCGAACCGGCCCATCATCATCCCCGCACCGTCTGGCTGTACACGCTGATCGGCTTGATGCAGGCCTTCTGGGTCGCCAATTTCCTGATTGGCAAGATTGCGCTGCGGGAGTTCCCGGCCCCGCTGGCGGCGAGCCTGCGGGTGGTCATCGCGGCGGTGTGTATCCTGCCGTGCTACTGGTGGAAGGTCCACGGTCGGGGGAAGTGGACGCGGCGGGATCTGCCGCTGCTCGCCCTGCTGGGCTTGGTTGGCGTGGGGATCAACCAGTTCTTTTTCATCTTGGGCCTCGGCAGGACCAGCGTGGCGCATTCGGCGATCCTGATCTCCATGGCGCCGATCTGGGTGCTGCTGATCGCTGCGGCCCGGCGGCTCGAGCGGATTACAAAGGCCAAGCTGGGCGGCATGCTGGCGGCGCTGGGCGGCGTGGCGGTGCTGGGCCTGGAACATAGCGCCGGGCCCGCCGGGCGCGGGCCGACGCTCGCCGGCGACCTCCTCACGCTGTTTGCCGGCGCGGCGTTTGCTCTCTTCGCGGTGCGGGGCAAGGAGGTCATTCACCGCTACGACTCGCTCACCCTGAACACGTTTGTGTTTGGCTCGGGCGCCCTGGTGTTGCTGCCGGTGGCGATCTGGCAGGGGTGGTCGTTTCCGTTCGCGAGGGTGTCGGCCACAGGCTGGCTGGCGCTGCTCTACATGGGCCTATTTCCGTCGCTCGTCTGCTACCTCATTTTCTACTGGGCCCTGCGCTTCGTGGCGGCGTCGCGGCTCTCGGCCTTCGCCTACCTGCAGCCGTTCGCGGCCACGGTGCTCGGCGTGCTGTTGCTGGGCGAGCCGCTCTCGGCGCCGCTGGTGGCCGGCGGGGCGATCATTTTGGGCGGCGTTTATCTCGCCGAGCGCGGCTGATGCTGACTTTTCGCCGACTACTGACTCAGAACGCCAACTACCGCCGCATGTGGATGGGCCAGGTGGTGAGCGAGATCGGCGACCACTTCAACAACATCGCCGTCTTCAGCCTGGCGCTCGAAACCACGAAGTCGCCGGTGGTGGTGAGCGGGATCATGATTTCCCGCGCCATTCCGGCGATCCTGGCGGGGCCGCTGGCCGGGGTGGTGCTCGACCGGCTGAACCGCAAGCGCGTCATGATCGCGAGCGATCTGATGCGGGCGGTCTGGGCGCTGGGCTTTCTGTTCTGCCACGGAAGGCAGGATACCGCGCTGCTGTATCTCTTCAGCGGGTTGCTGATGGCGGCCTCGCCGTTTTTCACCAGCGGCCGCTCCAGCATCCTGCCCACCATCACCACGCCCGAAGAATTGCACACGGCCAACGCCCTGACCCAAACCACGCAGTGGGCCACGCTCACCGCCGGAACGCTGCTGGCCGGCGGCATCGTGACCCAATACGGCTACTCCCGCGCGTTCCTGTTCAACGCCCTTTCGTTTCTCGTGTCAGCCTTTGCGGTGTCGAGGCTGCAGCTCGAGGAGGGCGAGTTCAAGGCCAGGCGGTCGTTCACCGAGGCGGATGTCATGCGGCCTTGGCACGAGTACCTGGAGGGCCTGCGCTACATGCGCTCCGTGCCGCTGGTGTTTGGGATCTCCCTGCTCGGCGTGGGCTGGGCGACCGGCGGCGGCGCGGCGCAGATCCTGTTCAGCGTCTTCGGCGAGCTGGTGTTTCATCGCGGGCCGGCGGGCATCGGCGCCATCTGGGGCTTCGCCGGCATCGGCCTGCTGATCGGCGGGATGCTGGCTCATTCCATGGCCAAGCATCTGACCTTCGATGGTTACAAGAAAACCATCCTGCTCTGCTATCTGCTGCACGGGACCTTTTACGTGGTCTTCAGCCGGATGACGGCGTTTTCTTACGCGCTGCTCGCCATTCTGCTTTCGCGGCTGGTCATCGCCATCTCCTCGGTGCTGAACTTCAGCCGGCTGTTGCACACCGTGCCGGACCAGTTCCGCGGGCGGGTGTTTGCGACGGTCGAGACCATGATCTGGTCGACGATGATGGTTTCGCTGATGCTGGCGGGGGTTGGATCGCAATACTACAGCCCGCGCACCATCGGCACGATTGCCGGCGTGCTATCCTCCTCAACGGCGCTGTTTTGGGCCTGGGCGCATTTTACCGGGAGACTGCCCGAGCCCTCCGAGCAGGGCGTGGAAGACGAGGAACTGGAGATCCATGGCGAGGCCGTGGTGTAAGGGCCTGTCAAGAAATAACAGTGCCAACCGCTCCCTGACGGTCGCGGCTCGGAAGGGCTTTCTGAGCCGCGCGCGTGAGCAAGCGGACTCGGCGTGCTGGCATGGTAATTCTATGACGGGCGCTAAGGCAGGCGCCAGGCGCCGGGTGTCGGGTGTGAGGGTCGCTTTCTTCGGCTTGCTCTGGCTGTGCGCGGCGGTGGTGTTCGCCGACGTCCCGCAGCTCAAGCCTCACGGGTACACCAATGATTACGCCGCGGTGCTCAGCCCGGCGGCCGTGGCGCGGGCGGATGCGCTGGCGGCGGAGGTCGAGCGCAAGACGGGGGCGCAGATCGCCGTCGTGATCGTCAAGTCCCTCGACGGCAACCCGATCGACGATTACGCCAACACGCTGGCCCGGCGCTGGGCGATCGGGCGCAAGGAGAATCGCGGCGTCCTGCTGCTGCTCGCCACCCAGGACCGGCGGGACCGGCTGGAAGTGGGCTACGGTCTCGAGCCGGTCTTGCCCGATGGCAAAGTCGGCGGCATCCTCCGCGGCGTGCGGGCTTACTTGCAGCAGGGCGACTATGACGGCGCGGTCCTCTTGGCCGTGGGCCAGATCGCCGGCGTTATCGCGCAGGATGCCGGTGTTACCCTGGAAGGTCAAACGCAGCAGAGGCCGCCTCCTTACGCCCGCCGGCGCCAACGCGGACCGAATCTGCCGTGGTGGGCGATCGTGCTGGGCGTCGCCGGGTTCCTGTGGCTGATCGCCAAGCTGGGGATCAACCCGTTTTTTCTGTTGTGGGGCCTGTCGGGCTGGGGTGGCTCGGGCCGGGACGGCGGCGGGGGCGGGCGCTGGGATGGCGGCGGGTTCAGCGGCTTCGGCGGCGGCGATTTCGGGGGCGGCGGGGCATCGAGCGATTGGTAGGCTTCTATGGAAGATCTGTTGCAGGAGCTGGTCGATCGGCTGAAAGCGGCTTACGGCGACGAGCTGCTCTCGGTGGCGCTCTACGGCTCGGCGGCGTCGGGCGATTACCATGAGAAGCACTCCGACCTGAATGTCCTCTGCGTGCTGTCGCAAGTGGGCCTGGCGGAGCTGGAACGGGCCGAGCCGGCCCTGCGGCAGTGGATCAAGGGCGGGCAGACGCCGCCGCTGCTGCTTTCGCTCGAGGAGATCCAGGACGGCTCGGACGTGTTCCCGATCGAGTTCCTGGATATCAAAGAGAGCTACCGGCTGTTGCACGGCCAGGACCTGGTGGCGGGGATCCAGGTCTCGACGGCGCAGCACCGCGAGCAACTGGAGCACGAGCTGCGCTCGCGGCTGCTGCGGCTGCGGAAGCGGTTTCTCGAGACCCAGCACGACCCGAAAGCGGTCAGCCAGTTGATGATCGAATCGCTGCCCACCTTCGCCACCCTGTTCCGCCACGCGCTCCTGCTCGCGGGTTTCCCGGCGCCGAACCGGAAGCACGCGATCTTTCGTGCAGCGGCAGAGCACTTTCAGATCGGTCCGGCGCCCTTCGAGCCGCTGCTCGAAGTGCGGAAGGGGACCCGGAAGCTGGACGGCCGCGAGGTGCGGGCCTGGTTTGAAGCCTATCTGGCGGGCATTACGAAAATGGCGGAGATAGTGGATAGACTCTGAGGGGGAGAGGCGGGCCTGGTCGAGCGTGGCGCGGCTAGAGAGCAGCAGGCCGGGCAGTATTCGACGCGCGTGAAAACGTCCGAAGGGCTGGTGGAAGCGGCGCAGAAACAAGTGGCTGCGGCCGAGGGCGCGCTGCGTGCATCCGCGGTTTCGTTGTTTTACCGCTGGGGACTGCCGTTGGGCAGGCGCAGGGTGCGGAGGCGGCCAACGAAAGCGTCCAGGGTGAGCCGGGCGGCGCTCGTTGAGCGTTCGCGTTCCATGACCAGCTCCTCGCCGTGAATCTCCCAGATCGGCCGGCGGCGATGATCGGTGACGGTTTCGGCGCCGGTTATGGAATCGGCTTCGATAAAGAAAATTCCCTGCCACAGCCCCACCGTGGGACCGAGCGGAGTGGTCGTATCGTCGGCCAGGAAAAGCGCCACGCGATCCCCGACCTGCAGGTTCGGAAATCCGGCTATCCATTGGCGCACGTCGCCGACTGTGCCGCCGGTCATCTCGAAAGAAACCGTCGAAAGGGACAAATCACCCGGCAGGGAGCGAGAAGGCGCGATCTCCACGCGGCTCAGGATGCGACCGCTCTGCGCATCTTGATACGACAGAATGCGCTCGATGCGGCCGATGACCACGCGGTGGGCGAGCGTGCCGATCTGGCTGAAGCTCAGGTGCGCGACCGTGGAGGCGCGGAGGAGGCCAGCCAGTCCACCGAGTAATAGGACCAGCGGCATAGTACGTTTTAACATTATGAAATGAGCCTCCCAAAAGTGGTTTCGATTATATCATAGAAATATCGGTTCGCCGATGAAGATGTGGGGACGCAATTGAGAACTCTGGCACTCATTCTGGTAAGCGCGATCGTCGCCGCCGCCGCCGACACAGGATCCGCGGTAGACCAAGCGGCCTGCAAGCCGGGCGGCTTCACCGTCATCAACTTCGGCAGCACCGAGGCGACGGGCAAGGCTGGGAACAGCTTTAGCGTTTTCTTCGACTCCGCCAACTTCCAAGGCAACAACTTCGACCCGGTTCTGCGCACAGACATGTCCACCTGGAGCGGCGTCAGCGGCTCGACCTGGCACTACGACTTCAGCGGCTATACTGCTGCGAAGGCCTCCTCCAGCGACGGAGTGATGACTCTGGTCAATGGGGGGGGATTTCCGTTTCCTGCCGGAGTGCTGGCAACGACCGTGATCAGCACCCGGGGCTCGGCCGCTCAGATCTTCGACTCCGACACTTTCTTCAACCCGTCGGTCAGCTTCAGCACCTCACCGGGCCTCAACGACTTCGACTTCCAGTCCGTCGCGCTGCACGAGATGGGGCACGGCTTCGGCCTGCATCACAACGACGCCTGCAATCCGACGCCGACCGTGATGCACTCGACGATCAGCCCGGGCGAACAGCGGCGCACCCTGTTCACGGCGGAAACTGCCGGCGTGAGCTACCTCTACCCGGTCTCGACGGGTGGCGGCGGTGGAGTGACCATCGCCCCGGCTTCGCTTGTCTTCAACGCAGTGGCTGGAGGCGCGCCGCCCGCCTCGCAGACCCTCGCCGTTACGGTTGCGGCGGGCACGGCGTGGTCGGCGTCGGTTTCGACCAGCACCGGCCCAGACTGGCTCCTCGCCGGTCCCAAATCGGGCACGGGTCCGGGGCAGATCACCGTCACTCTCATGACCGGTGCCTTGGCCGGCGGCTTCTACAGCGGCCGGATCACTGTTTCGGCCGGGGGAGTGTCGACCGACGCGTTCGTATCCCTTAGCCTGACCAGCGTCAGCGTAAATCCAGCGGCATTGAGCTTCTCGGGTGTGGCCGGTGATCCGGCGCCCTTCCCGCAAAATGTGACCCTGAACGGGGCGGCCGGCGTGCCCTGGAGCGCCACCGTCTCGACCGTGGGTGGAAACTGGCTGCAGCTCTCCGCCCCTTCGGGCAATCTGCCGGCTTTCTTGAGCGTCTTCGTCACCACAGCGGGCTTGGCGCCCGGCCTCTACACCGGACAAATCAGCTTCGGCCTGGGAGGCCTGGTTCGGACTGTCAGCGTGCAACTGACGGTGATTGTGAACGGGCAGCTCGTGGTGGATCCAGCGCGAGTTTCGCTCTCGAGCGCCGCTGGAAGCGCGATCCCGGTGTGCGCTCCTGTGTCGATTCAGGTCGCCGGCACTACGGCGCTCGATTGGTCGGCAACGTCCAGCGCCCCTTGGCTCGCCGTGCAGCCGGGCTCCGGCCACGCGCCCGCCTCCATCGGCCTGTGCGCCACCGCGGGAAGCCTGACCTCCGGAACGTATGCCTCGACGGTTCTGATCACGTCAGCAGCGCCCAACAGCCCGCAGAGCGTCGCCGTCTCTTTTACCGTTGTTCCGCCGGTCGCCGTTAGTGATGGCGGGGTTGTCAGCGCCGCGTCTCTGACTCAGGGCCAGTCGATTGCCGGGGGCGAGATCCTGAGCGTTTTCGGCGTCAATCTCGCTTCCCAGACCGCTTCCGCCACCAAATTTCCACTCCCGACCGAGCTGGCCAATTGCCGTATTCTCATCGGCGGCGTGGCGGCTGCGCTCATCTATGTCTCTCCCAACCAGGTGAATCTGGTGGCGCCCTCTTCCCTGTCGAGCTTTGTGGGATCCACCACGCTGAACGCTTTCAACGGCGGGGTGGCCGCCCCGGCGGCGCGCGTTTCCGTGGCGCAGCAGGCGCCGGGCATCTTCGGCTTGCTGAGCAACGGCGCCGGCGCCGGCGCCATAACCCATAACGACGGCTCGGTGATCAGCCGCTCCTCGCCGGTCCGGCCCGGAGAGCCGATTTCGGTTTACCTCACCGGCATCGGTCCGCTCGATCGCAACATCGGCGATGGCAACCCGGCGCCGTCCGCTCCCCTGGCCAACGCGTTCAGCAAAGTGCGCCTTCTGATTGATGGCCAGGAGGCGGCGGTGCTGTTCGCCGGAGCGGCTCCGGGATTCTCCGGCCTGGACGTCGTCGTCGCGACCGTGCCCGGCCTTCTCTCCCAGCGCTTTCCGCAGATCGTCGTCGAAGTGCAGGGCGTCGCGTCCAACCAGATCACGGCCGGCGGGCCCAGCCTCCTCAACGTCTCACCGGCGGCCGTCAAGGCCGGCAGCGACGCGACGGTGACGCTGCGAGGAATCAACCTGGCGC
The DNA here is from genome assembly GCA_041477005.1 of Terriglobia bacterium. Lineage (GTDB taxonomy): Bacteria > Acidobacteriota > Terriglobia > Bryobacterales > JACQDG01 > JBGOUJ01. Next base: position 12,194 of record JBGOUJ010000065.1, read on the forward strand.
CTTCGGACGCCGTCGTTGTGGGCGGCACAACGCTTCCCGCTGTTTACGCCCAGGCCGATTTGCAGACTCTGCAGGTTACAATCCCCGGCCGGTTGCTCCCTTCAGCCGGCTCCCTGCCGCTCAAGGTCGTTGACACCAGTGCGCCGCTCGAATCGCCCAGCAATTCCGTGGTCCTGACCGTCTCCGGGCCCTGAGGGCCAAACGAGCGCTCCCCCGCTCCGCTATAATCGGCAACGACATGGCGAGGCGGAAATCCAAACCCGGAGCCGGCCTTCCGTATGCAGTGGTCCCCCTTGAATCGTGGGACGAGTTCCTCAAGGCCATCACCGATTCCCCGTTCTCGAACTGGGCCTTCCGCGGCCAAGCCGACCAGCGCTGGCCGCTCTCGAGCAAGCTCTCCCGCTACTTCCAGAGCTTTGGCGTCGAGCGGCGCACCTGGCGCGAGCAGGAAGGGCGCATCCTGCGGATCTTCAAGCGCAAAGCCCACCTGTTCTTGAACCGGCCTCCGGACCCCGACGACGAGTTCCAGTGGCTGGCCCTGATGCAGCACCACGGCGCACCGACGCGGCTGCTCGACTTCACCTGGTCGCCTTACATCGCCGCCTTCTTCGCTCTGGAGCACGCCACCGGCGACGCGGCGGTGTGGGCCCTGAATCCGGATCCACTGACCTACGCCTCGACCCAGAAAATCGCGGGCGGCATGGTCATCCATCCGCCGAAAATGAATCCTAGGGTCAAGGGCAACCTGCGGAGGTACTTCCTGCAAGGCAAGACCCCGTTCGTCTACGTCGGAGAGCCCCAGGTGATGAACCGTCGGCTGGTCGCGCAGTCGGGCACATTCGCCATTCCGAGCGTGCTAACGCAGCCGCTCGACGAGATCTTGAGCGGTTACCCGGACCCCAACAACAGCCTGGTGAAATTCGTTCTGGCGGGCGACCAGATCCGGCGCCAGGGACTGCGCGAGCTCTACCGGATGAAGATCACCAGCGAGGCGTTGTTCCCCGACCTGGACGGGCTGGCGCGGTCGCTCGGCTACGAGCTGGAGTTCCACTGGCGCTCCGATCCGCACGGGATGTAGAACCAGCCCCCTCATCCATGGGGGGCAAATTTTACTCCGTGCTGGCCGACCCCTCCTGTAACTTATTGAAAAAACTGCCTCCCGGAGTGGCTCGCGGCGTGCAGGCGAACGATTCGCTAGCCACCATGCGCATCAGCGTCCGCCTGATCGTCGCGATGATTCTCGGGGTCATGCTGATCTCGTTTGTCTTCGCCGATTCGCAGGTCCAAGCCCAGAAGCGCAGCTTGCGGAACGACCTGGAGCGCCGCGCCCAGGTCCTGGCGGAAAGCCTGGCCGTGAGCATCGAGCCTTTGCTGCCGAACGATCGGTCGAAGAAGCTGGGGAGCTTGGTCGAGCGGTTCGGGAACCGGGAACGCCTGGCTGGCGTCGCCGTTTACGACAGCCGCGCGACCCTGCTGGCGATGACTGCCGGCTTGGCGGGGCGGCTGCACGATCTTCCCTCCGCCGTGGGCCAGGCGCTGGCCGTAGGACAAAGCCGCGGGGGGTTCTTCCCGCTCGCCCCGGCCGCCATGCACATCTACGTGCAGCCGCTCGACCGCGATGGTTCGCTGCTCGGCGCCCTGGCTATTTTCCACGACGCCGGCTACATCGAGGCGCAAAGCGCCCGGATCTGGCGCCAGACGTTTCGCACCGTCCTGGCGCAGGCGCTGTTGATCTCCCTGGTCACCCTGTTGATCGTGCGCTGGAGCATCGTCGGCCCGATCGCCAAGACGGCGCAATGGCTGCGAGAGCTGCGCGTGCGCGGCTCGATGCAGCCGCCCAACCTTCTGGAGGAAGATCTCTTCAAACCGCTGCTGCACGAAGTCCGGCACTTGACCGTGAGCCTGGCCTCGGCCCGCGCCGCTGCGGAGGAGGAGGCGCGGCTGCGCGAGGCCTCGGAATCGCTGTGGACCGCCGAGCGGCTCCGCATCCACGTACAGCAGCGGCTGGCGGGCAGCCCGCTCCTCGCCGTCTCCAACCGCGAGCCTTACATGCACGTACACCGGGGCAAGTCGGTCGAGGTCGTCGTTCCGGCGAGCGGCCTGGTCACCGCGCTCGAGCCCATCCTGCGCGCCTGCGACGGAACCTGGATCGCCCACGGGGCTGGCGATGCCGACCGCGAGACGGTCGATGGGCGGGACCGCCTGCGCGTGCCGCCCGATGATCCCCAGTACCCCTTGCGCCGGGTCTGGCTGACTAAAGAGGAGGAACAGGGCTACTACTTCGGGTTTGCCAATGAAGGGATCTGGCCGCTTTGCCACATCGCCCACACACGGCCGACCTTCCGAACCGAGGACTGGGAACAGTATCGCCGGGTGAACCAGAAGTTTGCCCAAGCGGTGCTCGAAGAAATCGACGGGGTCGAGTCTCCGGCGGTTCTGGTCCAGGACTACCACTTCGCCCTGCTGCCGCAGTTGGTGAAGCAGGAGCGCCCCGACGCCCGCTTGGCCATTTTCTGGCATATCCCCTGGCCGAATCCGGAAGCCTTCGGCATCTGCCCGTGGCAGCGGGAGATGCTGGAGGGTCTGTTGGGCGCCGATCTGATCGGGTTTCACATTCAATCGCACTGCAACAACTTTCTGCAGACCGTGGACAGCGTGCTCGAGTCACGTATCGAGTGGGAACGCTTCGCCGTGAACCGGCGAGACCACCTGACGCTGGTCAGGCCGTTTCCGATCAGCGTGGAGTTCAGAGAAACCCCGGAAGGAGCGCCAGCGGAGCGCGAAACGATTCTCCGAGAGCTGGGTGTGCAGAACGGAATCCTGGGCGTCGGCGTGGACCGCGTGGATTACACCAAGGGCATCCCCGAGCGATTCCGCGGCATCGAGCGGTTCCTGGAGAAATTCCCGGCCTACCAGGGCCGGTTCACTTTCGTGCAGATCGGCGCCCCCAGCCGCACCGAGATCCCGCGTTACCGGAATTTTTGCGCCGAAGTGGAACAAGAGGCGGACCGCATCAACCGGCGGTTCGAAAAGGGAAAGTGGAAACCGATCGTCTTGCTGAAGAAACATCACGGCCACCGGGAGATCGAGCGGCTCTACCGGGCGGCGGATGTATGCCTGGTTACCTCTCTCCACGACGGCATGAACCTGGTGGCCAAGGAATTTGTAGCCGCGCGGCACGACGAGCGGGGGGTCCTGATTCTGAGCCGCTTCACCGGCGCCAGCCGCGAGCTCCGGGACGCGCTGCTGGTCAACCCTTATGATATCGAGCAGCTTGCCGAGGCCATCCGCCTGGCTTTAGAACTCGATCCGGAAGAAGCCCGGGCGCGGATGCGGCGGATGCGGCGGATCGTCAGGGAGCACAACGTCTACCGGTGGGCCGCCACCCTGGTCACGGATCTTTCCGAGATTCCCATTGAAGAAACGGCCAGCATCAAAACAGTTGGAACCACGGCATGACCAGCGCCATCTGTTTGCGAACTGGCGCCAGGTGGCCGGCCTGCTGCGGCAGGCAAGCCACGTGGCGCTGCTGCTCGATTTCGACGGCACGCTGGCGCCTCTCTGCCGCCGTCCGGAGCAGGCGCGCGCCACCGAGCGCACCCGCGCCCTACTCCGCCGCTTGGCCCGGCATCCTCGCGTCACCGTCTCGGTCATCAGCGGCCGCGGGCTGGGAGATCTTCGCCGACGCCTGTCGGTTCCCGGCGTTCTCCGTCTCGGCTCGCACGGCTGGGAGGACGCGGGAGAGAAGTCTTTGAAGCCCGCGGAACGCCGGGCCCTCACGCAGGCCAAGCGTCTCCTGGTCGAGCGGTTGACTCCCCTGGCCGGCGTTTGGATCGAGGAAAAAGGCTTTGCTTTCGCCGTCCACCGCGGTGCGGCGACGGGCCGCACGGCAGAGCGAGCCGGCGCGCTCCTGCGCCGCACCCTGCGGCCTTTCGCCGGACATCTGAGGGTGCTCGAAGGCCACCGCATCTGGGAAGTGCTCCCGCGAGCCATCGCGGGCAAGGGGGCGGCCGTCCGCGCCCAGGTGGCCGGGCTCCCGCGCGGAGCTTTGGCCATATACGTCGGCGATGACGCCGGCGATGAGCCGGCCTTTGCGGCTCTTCCGAACGGGGTGACGGTCCGTGTGGGCGCGCCGCGCCGCACCCGGGCCCGCTACCGGCTCCGCGACCCGGCCGAAGTGAGGCGGTTTCTGGAAAAACTGGAGGGGGAACTGGCGTGACTGCCACGGGGAGAACGTTCGACTTCTGCACCACGTTTCGCCTGGTCGAGCTCACCGGCCTCCGGGCGAGGAACCTGGCTGAGCTGCTGGCGCTCCTGGAAATCGTGCCCGGTTCCTCCATCTTCTATCACACGCATCACCAATACCTTGCCCGCCACGTGAATAAGCCCGCGTTCCGCAATGATTTCGCACTGTGGACGTGCCGGGCGCTCCAGGAGCCGTCCCTGAGCGAAAGGCTGTCGGCCGTCGACGCCCGGCGCTTCACTTCGATCGGGCAACTTCGGGAGGCGCTTCTGGAGATCATCGAAACGCACCTCACCGCCGCCGGCGCGACCCTGCGCGACTGCCCCGCGGGCGAGGAGTTGCACTTCTGCCAATGGAGAACCTTCCTGGTCCCGACCGGCATCCTGGTAACCGAGCCGGAGGACTTTTTCGCGATGTTGCCGGCCATCCCCGACGCCTCGCTCTACTTCCATTTCTTCGAGGCACGCCTGCAGCTCGGCCGGCCCAGCAACGACTTCTCGGCCTGGCTGCAGGGGATCGGCTGCGAGGAACTGGCCGCCGCGATCGACCGGCTGAATCCGTATCCGCTGACGCTCCGGGAACTCCGGGGCGAGATCCTCAAGCTGGGCCGGGAATATATCGGAGGACACGATGGCCGCGAGCCTGCAAGATTATAAAGAAGCCCTCGGTCCACGAGTCATGAAAGAACTGATGGCCCTGGCCGACCGCCTGCAGGGCCGGCGCGTGCAGAACATCAATTCGACGCTGGTGGGCGGCGGCGTAGCGGAAATCCTCAGCCGCATGATCCCTCTGCTGCGGGAGCTCGGAGTGGACGCCGTCTGGAACGTGATCCAGGGGGATCCGGCCTTTTTCAACGCCACCAAGGCCTTCCACAACGCCCTGCACGGCGAGGCGCAGCAGATCAACCAGGAAATGTTCGAGACTTTCCGGGAAACAACCGAGAGGAACCTGCGGGACGTGAACCTCACCGGCGATCATATCATCATTCATGACCCCCAGCCCGCCGGCCTGGTGCTGCGGAAAGGGGAAGCCGGCGGGCGGTGGACCTGGCGCTGCCACATCGACGTCTCTTCGCCCGATCCGCGCGTTTGGAGTTTCCTGAAGACCTACGTGGAGCAGTATGACGCCTCGGTGTTTTCCATGCCCGAGTTCGCCCGGCAGCTCACGATCCAGCAGTTCCTGGTGGCGCCGTCGATCGACCCGCTGAGCGACAAAAACCGGGAACTGGAGCCGGCGTGCATCGCCCGCATCCTCGAAAAATATCGCCTCGATCCCCAACGGCCCATTCTCACCCAGATCTCCCGCTTCGATCGGCTCAAGGACCCGCTCGGCGTGGTCGCGGCCTACCGGCTGGCAAAGCAGCAGCAGGACTGCCAGCTCGTGCTGGCCGGCGGAGGCGCACCGGATGATCCCGAGGGGGACGAGGTGCTCCGGGAGGTTGAGCAGGCGGCAGCGAACGATCCGGATATTCATGTGCTGCCGCTGCCTCCCGGGAGCGATCTGGAGATCAACGCCCTGGTGCGTGGTTCGACCGTGGTCATGCAGAAATCCATCAAGGAAGGATTCGGGCTGACGGTGAGCGAGGCGCTTTGGAAGAGAAAGCCGGTGATCGGCGGCGCGGTGGGCGGCATCAAGCGGCAGATCCTTGATGGCGTGACGGGCTTCCTGGTGAAGTCGCCGGAGGAAGCCGCCCGGCGCGCCGTTCAATTGCTGGGCGATGGCGAGCTGCGCCGGCGGATGGGCGAAAACGGCTACCGGCACGTCAAGCAGAATTTTCTATTGACCCGGCAGGTGAAAGACTGCCTGATGGTGATGCTGGCGCTGGAACATCCCGGTGAAGAGATCGTACGCTTTCAGGCGGCGTAGCAGCAGCCCGGCAGGCCCGAGCGGGCGCTGGAACATGTGGCAAAACCTGCGGAGGGCAGATTTGCCCTCCGTAAATCGTTGATCCTGCGAGCCGACCTTGGCGCAAATTTGCGCCAAGCTAACATTTGCCACGGGGCTGCTAGCCCTACCGGGAGCTTAATTCTTCGTCTCGGACCCGTTGGACCCGTTGGTGTTCCGGTATTCGTAAAAACGCCGGCTGCAGAAGCGGCATCGGAACGGCTTGCGCGAAAACAGGCCCATCACGGTGTCCATCGCGTGCCGCTGCAAAGAGGGGCGCACTTCATAGCGGCCGCACCGCGGGCAGCGAGGCAGCGGTGGACTTTCGATCCGCTCCGTCGCCACGAATTGTCCCCACATCAATCCGCTGAGACCGACAATTACTAAGGCAAAAAGATATCGCAATGACTTCATGTCTGCGGCCAGCCGAGGCGGCGGACTGCCCGAAGGCGGGCAAGACCCAGCCCCGGCGCTGAATCCGCGGAGATCGGCGGAACGTCAGCGGGGTGCGGCTCCAGGCCTCTCCGTGCAGGCCCCCAACCCCCAAAGCATCCACTCTAGGCCGAATGGTCCACCTCAACAATAGTGCGCGAGGTTCAATCTCCGATGCACGCAGCAGGTACAGGGGTACTGGAATTAAGAGAGGGGTTGGGTATGGATGCGACCGGTCTCGTAAGATCGAAAAAGGCTAACTTGTTTTATTGCATAAATCGGCGGGAACGACTGCCGCCGGATGGAGGCCGGAGGGTTCCAGTACTGAGTCATTCCGCGCCGCCGGGGTCCAGCCAGGACAAGGTGGCGACGCCGGCCGGGTGCTCGACGACCAGCTTCCGGCGCATCGGCTAAATCTCCAGGAAAACCTCATCCACGTTACACCAGGCCCAGCTCTCGCCGGGCTCGAGCGACTGGATGAGGGGATGGCCGGTCTGGTGGAAGTGCCGCGTCGCATGCTTGTTCTTGGAAGAGTCGCAGCAGCCCACTTGGCCGCAGGTGAGACAAAGGCGCAGATGCACCCACGTGTCGCCCATCTTCAGGCACTCTTCGCAGCCCTTGGTCTTGGGCCTCACATCCCGGATCTGGTTCAGATGATTACAGGTTGGCATGAGGCGCCCCCTAGACTTTGGTCGCTGCCGGCCGACACGGCTAGCCGGTGTTCCTGGCCGGACTTCGACCGGCCCACGCCGCTAAGGCCGCCGGGTACCACCATATCAGAATCGCCCACCTCTGCCACGCCCACCCCGGCGGACAAGAACAAGGCCTCTTGAATCAATGGATTACGGGACTTGCGCGGAGTGCGGCGGCTAGCCGGCGGGTTTCCAGCGAAAACGGCGAAAACCCTCTCATTCGCGCCTGTTCGAGCGCTACCATTAATTCTTACGGATTCTTACGGCGAAAGCGGCCGAAAGGACGCGTGTGACAGGCGAGAACAGAAAGACTCTGGTGATCGACATCGGCGGGACTAACATCAAGCTGCTTGCCACCGGGCGGGAGAGTCCGGTAAAGATTCCCTCCGGTCCGACGATGACCCCTAGAAAGATGGTAACGGAGGTGCGGAAGGCGACGACCGGCTGGGGACACTCGGCCGTCTCGATCGGCTTTCCGGGGCCTGTACTCCATGGAAAGCCGGTGAGCGACCCGTATAACCTCGGACCGGGCTGGGCGGGTTTCGATTTCAAGAAGGCGTTCCGCTGTCCGGTTAAGGTC